>NZ_WBKR01000077.1 GCF_008868155.1 Micromonospora sp. ALFpr18c | reverse complement strand
GGTCGGGTGGCCCGCGCCGGTCGGGTGGCCTGCGCCGGTCGGGTGGCCTGCGCCGGTCGGGTGGGGCGCGCCGGTCGGAGCGCCCGCGACCGAGAGGATCTCGGCCGGGTGACTCGGCTCCGGGTCCGAGAGCGGGGTGAAGGCGTTGACGTGTACGCGGAGGCCACGCTGTGCGCCCACTCGCAACTGCCGGGGCACCAGGACGTGCACGTCGTCGGTGAAGGACGCGGCGTGTTCGATGCCGTGCAGGTAGGCGGCCGACGGGCCGCCGACCAGCACGCCTGGCGGTAGTCGGAGGAGGGTGGCACGACAGGCCAGGGCGTGGTCCCGTTCCAGCCGTGCGTCGGCGTAGATGTCGTGGCGCAGCCGCACCCAGGCGGCGCTACGCAACTGGTGCTCGGTGAGAAGGCCGTCCCGGACGGCGTCGGAGCCGCGGAAGACCTGCCAGGTCAGGGCATCGGGTCGGTGCGGACGAGGTGGCATGTCGAGCAGCGTGCCGGCTGCCGGTCGACCGCCGAAACCCCTGTGGACAACCCGGCCCGAGCCGTCCGCCGGCCCCTGTGGACAACCGCGGGCCGGCCCGCCGATCGTGGTATGGCACCGGCGGTGATCCACTCGCGTTCATGGAAGTCGTGCTGTCGTGAGCGCCGGGATGCCGCGTCTTCCATGAACCCGAGTCGATCAAGCGCGGGAGGCGGGCTGGCCGCGCGGCGGGCTGGCCGCGCGGCGGGTTGGGCGCGCGGTGGGCTGGCGCGCGGCGGGCTGGCGCGCGGCGGGCGCGCGGCCGGCGGGCGGGGCGGTCAGCGCAGGGCGGTGGCGACGGTGTCGGCGGCGGCCAGCACCTGCGGGCCGATCAGGTCGACGTCCAGTGGGGCGAGCGCGACCACGCCGACGCTCGCCTCCAGCCCGGGTACGCCGAGCACCGGCGCGGCCACCCCGTACGCCCCGGACTGCAACTCGCCGCTGCTGCTCACCGCCTCCGCCACCCCGGTCCGGCCGGCGAGGATGGCCCGTCCCGCGGCTCCCCGATCCAACGGATGCCGCGCCCCGGTCCGGTACGCGACGTGGAACGACGTCCAGCTCGGCTCGACCACGGCCAGGGCGACGCCCTCGCCGCCCTCGACCACGGTCAGGTGCGCGGTCGCGCCGGCCTGCTCGGCGAGCCGACGCAGGGCCGGCAGGGCACCCTCGGCGAGCAGCGGTTGGGCGCGCCGGGCCAGGTGCAGCACTCCGGCGCCGAGGCGGAGCCGCCCGTCGGCGTCGCGGCGCAGCATCCCGTGCCCGGTCAGCGGGCCGACCAGTCGGTACACGGCAGCCCGGCCGATCTTCAGCCGGGTCGCGGCCTCGGTGACGGTCAGCCCGCCCGGCGCGTCGGCGACCAGGTGCAGCAGCCGCAACCCCCGGTCCAGGGTCTGCGCCGTCTCCCCACCCCGCCCGGCGCCCGCGTCGACCGGGCCGGCGCCCGCGTCGCCCCGGCCCGCAACGGCGTCGACCGGGGCAGCGGCCGTGTCGACCGGGCTGGCGACAGCGTCGTCCGGGCCGGCGCCCGTGTCGGCCCGGCCCGCGACGGCATCGGCGGAGGCGCTGGTGCGGGCGGGTGGCTCACCGGAGCGTGCGGTCGCATCCACGCCTGGCAGCGTACGACCCGGCACCGGCGGACCCGGACAGGCGTGGACGGCTACCCTTGTACGGTGACGCTACGCATGTATGACACCGCCACCCGATCGGTGCGGGACTTTGTCCCGCGGGAAGCCGGCAAGGTGGGGGTCTACCTGTGTGGTCTCACCCTCCAGGCTCCGCCGCACATCGGTCACCTTCGCTCCGGCGTCAACTATGACGTGCTGCGCCGCTGGCTGCTGGCGGCCGGCTACGAGGTCACGTTCATCCGCAACCTGACCGACATCGACGACAAGATCCTGGTCAAGGCGGGCGAGCAGGGCCGGCCGTTCTGGTCGATCGCGTACGCCAACGAGTTGATCCTCGCCGAGTCGTACCGGGCGTTGAACGTGCTGCCGCCGACGTACGAGCCGCGCGCCACCGGGCACATCCCGGAAATGCACGAGCTGATCGCCAAGTTGATCACCGATGGGCACGCGTACCCGGCCACCGACGGCTCCGGTGACGTCTATTTCGACGTGGCGTCCTGGCCGGCGTACGGATCGTTGTCGGGTCAGTCCCCGGACGCCATGCAGTCGGCCGGCGACGCCCCCGACCGGGGTAAGCGGGATCCGCGCGACTTCGCGCTGTGGAAGGGCGCCAAGCCGGACGAGCCGGCGGACGCCTACTGGCCGTCGCCGTGGGGGCTGGGCCGGCCGGGCTGGCACATCGAGTGCTCGGCGATGTGCTGGCGGTACCTGGGCCCGGAGTTCGACATCCACGGCGGTGGCCTGGACCTGACGTTCCCGCACCACGAGAACGAGATCGCCCAGTCCCAGGCGGCCGGGTTGCCGTTCGCCCGCTACTGGGTGCATCACGGGCTGCTCAGCATCGGCGGGGCCAAGATGGGCAAGTCGGCGGGCAACGCGTTGGGCCTGGCGTACGTGGACTCGCTGGGGGTGCGGCCGGTGGAGCTGCGCTACTACTACGCCGCCGCCCACTACCGTTCGGTGATCGACTACTCGGAGGATTCGCTCCGCGAGGCGGCCACCGCGTACCGCCGGATCGAGGGTTTCGTGCAGCGGGCCGTCGAGCGGGTCGGTGCCGGGCAGCTCGGTGAGCTTCCGGCCGGCTTCGTCGCCGCCATGGACGACGACCTCAACACGTCCGCCGCCCTGGCCGTGCTGCAACAGCACCTCCGGGACGGCAACACCGCGCTGAGCGCCGGTGACGATGTGACCGTCCGCACCACCCTGGCCGTGGTGCGGGCAATGCTGGATATCCTCGGGATCGACCCCCTCGACCCGGCCTGGACCGGTGGCGGCCGCCCGGATGATCTGCGTGCCGTGGTGGACTCCCTGATCGCGCTGGCCCTGGAGCAGCGCGCGCAGGCCCGGGGCCGCAAGGACTGGGCCGCCGCCGACGCGGTACGCGACCAGCTCAAGCTGGCCGGCGTGGTGGTCGAGGACACCCCCCAGGGCCCCCGTTGGACTATTGGAGAGCAGGACTGATGGCCGGCAACTCGCAGCGCCGTGGCCGGCGACTGACGCCGAAGGCGGGTGCCCCCAAGGGCTCCGGCGGCAAGAACAAGGACTCCCTCGCCGGGCGGGGACGCACCCTGCCCGCCGACGAACGACCGTGGCACAAGGGCTACTCGGGCACCGAGAAGCTGCCTCAGCGGACGGCCTGGAAGCAGGACAAGGAGCGCCGGGCGGCGGCCGAGGAGGGGCGTGCCCCGAAGATCGGTCAGCCGGGCAGCAAGGACACCACCTGGGGCAAGGGTGGCGGTCGGGGCGTACCGGCCAGTCGGGGTGGTTCTGCCGGTCGGGGCGGCCGGCCCGCCGGCCGGACCGGTGGCCCGCGGGTCACGCCGGGGCGCAAGTCGAACCCCTCCAAGGACACCCCGGAGCTGCTGGTCGGGCGTAACCCGGTGCTGGAGGCACTGCGCGCCCAGGTGCCGGCGACGGCGCTCTACACCGCTCAGGGCATCGACATGGACGACCGGATCAACGAGATCATCCGGACGGCCGCCGACCGGGGCATCGCCAACCTGGAGATCAGCCGCGCCGAGCTGGACCGGATGACCGGTGGAGTGCTGCACCAGGGTGTCGGGTTGCAGGTGCCGCCCTTCGCGTACCAGCCGTTCGAGGACATGGTCGCCGCCGCCCTGGAGCAGCAGGCACCGCTGCTGGTCGCACTGGACGGGGTCACCGACCCGCGCAACCTGGGTGCGGTGATCCGTTCGGCCGCCGCGTTCGGCGCGCAGGGTGTCTTCGTACCCGAGCGGCGGGCCGCCGGGATCACCGCGACCGCCTGGCGGACCAGCGCCGGCGCGGCCGCGCGGGTGCCGGTGGCGCAGGTGACCAACCTGACCCGGTCGTTGAAGGCGTGCCGCGACGCCGGCTTCATGGTGGTCGGCCTGGACGCCGACGGCGACACCGACCTGTACGACCTGGAGGCCGCCGTCGGTCCGCTGGTGGTGGTGGTCGGCTCCGAGGGGCGCGGGCTGTCCCGGCTGGTCGGGGAGACCTGCGACCTGACCGTCAGCATCCCGATGATCTCCGAGGTGGAGTCGCTCAACGCCAGCGTGGCCGCCGCGGTCACCCTGGCCGAGGTGGCCCGTCGGCGCGCCGTCGACCTGTAACGACATCGACGAGGGCCCCTTCCCGCCGTTCGCGGGAGGGGGCCCTCGTCGTCAAATCTGGTGGGTCCACGCGACGAAGAGCAGCGCCACCAGACCGAGGAGCAGGCTGAGCAGGGCGTGGCCGAGCACCGCGGCCGGGCCGGGTCGCCGGCCGGGCGCGGGTGTCGGCGGCATCGCGAGCAGTCCGGTACGCAGGGCACGCCAGCGCGCGGCGGCGCTACCGGCTCCGCCCAGCGGGGCGGTCACCAGCGCCAGCAGGGCGACCGGCACCAGCGTCGCGCAGTAGGCGAGGCTGCGCCCGGCCAGGCGGGCGATCCGGTACGGCCCGGAACGGCTGATCGGGTGAGCGGTGGCGGTCACGGCGTCTCCTCGGGTTCGGCGTGCCGTGACGGTACGAGCGCGCACGGCCCAGCCGGGTCACCCCGCAGAGCCATCTCCGTGCTGGCACCACAGGGTGAGAACCCACCGCCGGTATGACGAAAAGGGGCGGCCCGCCGAAGCGGACCACCCCTTTCCGGTACGGCGTTACGTCAGATCCGGCTGCCCGTGGCGGCGTGGAAGACGTGGCTGCGGCCGGTGCGCGGCTTGACGAACACGGTGTCACCCATGTTCGGCATGCTGCGCCGGTCGGTGCGGACGACGAAGCGCTCCGAGTTGCCACCCAGCGCGGCGTGGCCGTAGACGTTGGCGTCCGAGCCGAGGTCCTCGACCAGTTCGACGACGACCGGCATGCCGCCCTCGGTCGGGCTGACCAGGTCGCAGTCCTCCGGGCGGAAGCCCACCGTCACCTTGCCGTCGCCACCCTCGGCGCGAGCCGCCGCGACCTGCTCACGGGTGAGCGGGATCTGCAGCTCGGCGAACTCGGCACCCTGCTCGTTCAGCGAAACGGTCTTGATGTTCATGGCGGGAGAGCCCATGAAGCCGGCGACGAACACGTTGGCCGGGGTGTCGTAGAGCGCCCGCGGGGTGTCCACCTGCTGGAGGACACCGTCGAGCAGCACCGCGACCCGGTGACCCATGGTCATGGCCTCGACCTGGTCGTGCGTGACGTAGACCGTGGTGACGCCCAGCTTGGCCTGCAGCGACGCGATCTGCGTACGGGTCTGCACGCGCAGCTTGGCGTCGAGGTTCGACAGCGGCTCGTCCATGAGGAAGACCTGCGGCTCGCGGACGATCGCGCGGCCCATCGCCACACGCTGACGCTGACCACCGGAGAGCGCCTTCGGCTTGCGGCTGAGGTACTCCTCCAGCTGGAGCAGCCCGGCGGCCTCCTTGACCCGACGGTCGATCTCCGACTTCGAGGTCTTGCGCAGCTTGAGGGCGAACGCCATGTTCTCGTACACCGTCATGTGCGGGTAGAGGGCGTAGTTCTGGAAGACCATCGCGATGTCGCGGGCCTTCGGGGGGAGGTGGGTCACGTCGCGCTGGTCGATGTAGATCGAGCCCGCGTCGACGTCCTCCAGGCCGGCGAGCATCCGCAGGCTGGTGGACTTGCCGCAACCGGAGGGGCCGACCAGGACGAGGAACTCGCCGTCGCCGATCTCGAGGTCCAGCTCGTTGACGGCGGGACGCTCGGTGCCCGGGTAGATCCGGGACGCCTTGGAATAGGTGACCGTAGCCATGGTGAAGCGCTTCCTTTCACCGGCAGGAACGTGCCGGACGATCCGAGTGAAGGAGCGACCGGCACGTGTCCGCGCCGGTCAGCGGACGGCGGCCCGGTCGCGGGGGCGGCCCGGGTTGTCGTCCGTGTGACTGAACCGTAAACGGGTTTCCCCGCGCTGCCAAGGCGGGGGATCATCGAACGCGCCAGACCGTCTACGCATTCCGGTCACTCGGGCACGGTCGGACATCAATCGACGCCCCGGGAAACCCCCGGGCGTCGGGTTGTTGACGTTTCCCGTGCTCGGGAGCCCTCGCGAGCGGGATACCCGGACGTCACTCGCTATGCTGACCACGACACACGCGCCCCTGTAGCTCAGCTGGCCAGAGCACTCGCCTTGTAAGCGAGATGTCGCCGGTTCGATCCCGGCCGGGGGCTCCAATTTCACAAGGCTTTTCCCGCTGGGCACTGCCACGAGTCGGCCGGTTGACAGCAACGCTGACAGCAACAGCGCTCACGAGAGCTTCCCGTCGAGCTTGCCGAGCGCCTGGCGCATCGCGTCGAGGTTGGCGTGAGCGTAGACCTTGAGGGTGATCTTCACGTCGGCGTGCCGGGCGATGGCCTGGACGACGTGCGGCGGAACGCCCAGCTCCATCAGCAGCGAAACCACGGTGTGCCGTAGGTCGTGCAGGCGGACACCAGGCAGTCCGGCGGTTTCCCGGAGCCGGGCGAAGGAGCGGCTGAGGTTGGTGGGCTCCATCGGTGTGCCCCGCTCCGAGGGAAACACGAGATCGTGTTCCTCCCACACCTCTGCCAGCGCTTCCCGCTCGCTCTGCTGCCGCTCCTGGTGTTCGAGCAGCGTCAACCAAGTGACCTCGGGTAGCGGCAACACCGCCTCTGAGTCCTCGGTCTTGGCGTCCTGGACGTGGAGCTTCCCGGCGACCCGCTGCACGGTCTGCTGCACCCGTAGCGTGCCCTCGTCCAGGTCGAGATCCGACCAACGGAGGCCGACCAGCTCACCTCGACGAAGGCCCATGGTCGCCGCCACGACGTAGAGAGCGTGGAGCCGGTGGCCCGTCGCGGTGTCCAGGATCTTGCGTACTTGGTCAACGGAGAGCCCTTTGCCGACCTTGTAGCGAGGCGACGGGATGCGGACCAGCTTGGCGACGTTGCGTGACACCAACTCTTCCCGCATGGCGTGTTGCAGCGCGTTGCGAAGCACGGCGTGCACGAACTGGATCTGGCGAGCGCTCGGGTAGTGCTGGCAGCAGCGGCCGACCGAGCAGCAACGGCGTTCAGCCGGCCGGATTTTGTCGAGACCGTTGGTGCAGCAGAGGCACTTACGGCGGAACTCGTCCATGAACGCCTTGACGTGTTGGACCTGCAACCCGTCGAGACGCTTGGTGCCGAGGGCCGGAACGATGTGCAGCCGTACCGCGCTTTCGTAACCCCGGGCCGTGGTGGGCTTGAGGTCGCTGACGTAGGCGGCCAGCCAGTACGGCAGATAGTCGGCCAGCTTCCAGGCCCGGTCGGGGACCGGGATGCCTCGCTGCGAGCGGGATTTCAGGTCGACGAGCTTGGTGTGAGCTTCTTCCCAGGTCGCGCCGTAGACGAACTTGCGCTTACGGGTGCCGTCTGTGGTGAGCACGTACGCCTGCCCGACCCAGCGACCGTCGCTGGACCGCTGGTAGATCGAGCCTTCGCCGTTGGGGTTGCGGCGGGCGGCGGACTGGCGTTGCTTGGGCTCTCTGGGCATCAGGCGGCTTCTTCCGTGAGCGTGGTGATGACGTCATCGATGGCGGTGGCGGGGATGAGTCGGCGGCTTCCGACCTTGAAGGAGCGGAGGCGACCGGAGCGGATCAGGTCGTAGACGAGCGAGCGGCCGATGCCGAGCGCTTGAGCGGCTTGCTCCACGCGCAGCACGCGAGGAGTGATCGGAGTGGGGGCGTCCATCGGTTGGCCTTCCTCGTGCGGCGTGGAGGGGTTAAGCGGCGACCGGCGCGGTGCCGGTCGGGGTGGTGCTGAGTTCGTGGGCGAGTTCCTCGCGGCCGGTGGTTCGTCGCTCTCGTGCCATGGCGGCAGCGGTGTTAGCGAGGAGTGCGTCTCCGGTGGTGTGCCAGCCGACGCCGGCAAAGGTGAGGGTGCCGACGATGAGGGTGGTGTCGCCTTCGTCGAGGTGGTCGACGGCGCGAAGGGTGGTGGACTGCTCGTCGCCCTGGTGGTCGTGTTCGTGGCGGCGGAAGGTGACGCGGGTGTCGCGCAGGAGTTGGAAGGTCACCGAGTAGCGGCGGCTTTTGGTGAGGAAGTGGCCGCCGTAGCCGAGCATGTGCGCCCACCGGCGTAGCCGGGGGTAGGGGATGGTGGCCTGTGGTCTGCTGGCCGGTTTGGTGTCAAGGGCGGCTTGACGCTGGGCGATGCAGACGGGGCAGGCGGTGTAGCGGGTGTGGGTGCCGCAGTCGGGGCACTCCCAGCGGTCGACGAAGCCGGGCCGTGGCCGTGGTTCCCGGGGCCGCTCGGACAGGGGGATGGGAGTGCCGGTGGGTCGGCCGATGCGCCAGCAGGCGTCGATGAGGCGGGCGGTGTGGTCGCCGTCGGGGTCGGCGTAGTCCCCGATCGAATCGGCGGTGAGGCGGGTGGAGGTGTGCCCGGTGGCCTCGGTGCTCTTGGTGGCGTACTTGGCAAGGTAACCCGCGACCATTCCGTCAGTGACGTCGCCCGTGCCGTCGGTGGTGATGGGTTCCAGGTCGACTTGCTCGCCCCAGGTGATCGGCCAGCCTTCGGGCCGGTCCGGGTGGGTCGGGGTGTGGAAGGTGACGTGTCGGGCGGCGTACCGGAGCGCGTCGACCAGCTCGTCGACGCCGAACCCGGCGGGTGGGGGTACGACGGCGTCGGGGTCCTGGCCGTCGACGCCGTCGAGGCGGGCAATGGCGTGGAAGTGCACCGCTCCGCGCGCTTGGAGTTCGGCAACCTTGCCCGGTGAGAGCCGGACCGGCGAGACCTTGCGGATGTTGCCGGAGGCGGTGACGACGTCGACGCGGGGAATGCCGCGGCGGCGGGCGAGCTTGGCGAGCCATCGTTCCGCGGCTTGCTTGGTGCGGTGCCACAGTTCGCCGGAGAAGACGTTCCACACGACCTGGTGGTCATGGTCGTAGCAGTCGAGGCACAGCGGATGCCCGAGCGCGGTGTCTCCGGCTTCGTGCCTGGCCCAGCACACGGCGGGACGCCCGTGCTCACACAGGCCAGCGTCGCGGCGAGCGTGGCAGGGTTCAGCGCGGCAGTCGCAGCGACGGCGGTTACGGCAGGTGTGCCGCTTGACCACCCGTGCGTGAACCGTCCCGAACGAGGGGGCGGTGAACGTGGCGAAGACGGCAGGGTGCGAGGCGACCGAGTCGGGGACGCCTTTGCCGCCGACGAGGCCGGCGCGCAGCAGTTGGAAGGCGTCGCGTTGGTAGGTCTGCGCGCAGGACGGGCAGACGGTGGCGCGGCGGTTGCCGCAGGCGGTGTAGATCGCGGCGTCGGGCATGGCGTCGGTGTGCCGCTGCTCCAGGACACGGCCGGTCGACTGCTCGACGGTGTAGAGGCTGCCGGCGAGGCGGATGGGGCGGGTGCAGCCGGCGGCGGCGCGGACGTGCTCCAGCCAGCCGAAGTAGTCGGGTTGGGTGGCGCGGGTGAAGGCGGACCCTTCGGCGGTGTAGTCGTAGACGGGGAGGGTGTCGGCGTTCGAGCCCACACCCCGGGCCAGAGCGGTCCGGGGTGTGAGGTCCAGCGTCGAGGCCATCAGCCGCGTACCTCGTCGAGGTGGCGGGTGGTAATGGTGTGTTCGGTGACGATGACCCGGCATGCGCCGCACTGGCGCTTGGCCGGTTCGTGCCGGCGGCACGGGATAGAAGCGGTGGTGTTACCGCAGCGGATGGTGACCGGTGCCCGACAGGGACCACCGGGGATGACGTCGACAACGGTCCGGCGAGTGTCGAACGGGTGCGCGTCACCGAAGGCGGGGCAGGTGTGGGTGACCTGCTCGATGTCGACCAAGACGATGGTCATCGGACACCGCCGCCGATGGTGGCCAGGAGTTGTCCGGCGATGGCTGGGGTGATGTCGAGCCGGTCGGCCAGCTCGTCCGCCGTGATGGGGTGGCCGGTGGCCTGTTCGTGCTGCACGGCCGCGAAGCGGGCAGTGGGCAGCAGGTGGGCGGGAACGTCGACCGGCTCGAAGGCCGGCGCGGTGACGGGTTCCGGCGTGACAGCCGGGGCGTGGGAAATGGCGGCCGGGGGTTCGGTGGTGACCTGCTCGGCCACCTGGACACGGATCGGCTCAACCGGCGCGGTGGCCGGGGCGGTGGCGATGGTTTCCGCCTTTGCGGGGGCGAGGACGAGTTTGACCAGGGCCATGAACGCCAGCGCGGGAACCGCCGACAGAAGCCACCCGGACGGGCCGGGCTTGGCAACCGCGAGTTGCGCGGCGAGGGAGAGACCGGCGGCGGCGATGAGCAGGACCATCGGGTAGCCGATGGGTGCGCCGGTCCGGCGGCGACGCCGGATGGTCAGAAGGGCGGCGATCGGGACGAGTTCGGAGATGACGGCATTGGCCCAGCCGAACCAACCCGGGGTGTTGTCCGGGCTGTTGTTCATGGTCCAGTCGTGAACGTGAGTGAACGACGCGGCACCGGCGGAACCGCCGACGGCGATGAGGATGAGGACCAGGACCAGGCCCTCCAGACGGGTGCCGGCGCTGGCCGGAGCGGTGGTGGTCATTGGTGGCCTCCGTGGCAGTCGAGGCAGCAGCCGTAGCGGCGGGGGATGTAGTAGGGCTTCACCTGCTCGCAGTGCCGGCAGGTCCGGCGGGCGAGAAGGGCTTTGGCGATGGCCTTCCGCTGTGCGGGAGTGGCGGTGCGCTTGGGTGCGGCGAGGTCGGTGCGGTAGAGGTAGGCGATGCGCCGGGTGCTGCGGTGTCGCCAATAGATCTGCGCGACGGGGTCGTGTCCTCCGGGGCGGAGGCCGGCGGCGCGCAGCTGCCGCAGGGTGGCCAGGCCGGTGGGGGCGCAGTGGTAGGGGAAGGTGGGGAACCCGTAGCGAGTGCCGAGCGGGTCGTAGAACTCCACCCGGATACCGGTCCGCTCGGCCAGGTTGTCCAGATCGACGGCGCGCAGGTCAGTCACGGGTACTCACCGCCGTAGCGCGGTGCTCGTCGAGAAGCCGGCGGATGTTCGCCAACGCGTCCTCGGGGGTGAAGGTGAACGGAGCGTTTTTGGGTGCATCGACCCAGGAACGGATACCGCCGAAGAGCGCGGCGTATTTGCACGCCTCGGCAAACCAGTACTCGGCCTGCTGGCGGTCGAAGTCACTCATGACTTGTCACCGCCCCAGCGCTGCTGGGCGGCTTGGCGGGAGATGCCAAGGCGGGTGCCGATCTCGGCCCAGGAGTAGCCGAACGCCCGCAGGCCGATCACGGCCTCACCGATCGCATCGTCGATGACGGAGGAGAGGGCGACGAGGTCGCGGAGTGCTTCGACGTCGCCGGTGGCGACGCGACGGCCATGGGCGCGGATGATGCGCCGAGCGAACGCGGCGAAGGCGTCGTTCTCGACGACGTCCCGACGTCGCTGTCGGGGCAGGTTGGGCGTCAAGGACGGCTTGACGGTGTTCATCGCGTCTCCCCTTCCGCGTTGCGGAGGGAGTCCCAATGGGTGGCAGCCGTCTCAAGGGCGGTGATGACCTGCTCGGCGGTGCGGGCCGGGTCGTCGTTCCACGAGTAGGGGGAGGTGTGCTCGTCGAGGAGGTAGCCGTCTTCGTCGATGAAGAAGACCGGGGCGGTGGTGTCGAGGTAGTCGACGAACACGCCCAGGGCGGCGAGGTAGTCGGCGAGGGCGTCGGGGTCGAGTTGGGAGAAGTGCTCGACGCGGTATCCGGCGCAGGCGATGCCGATGGCCCCGGCGGCGCAGGCCGGCGGGGTGAGGGTGTCGGGGGTCTTGGCGTAGTAGGTGCCCTGGTGCCAGCCGTGCCGGCGCAGGTAGAGGGCAGCCATCCGCAGCAGATCAGCAGGCGTGACCTGGACCTGTGCGGGTTGGTTTTGGGTAGCCTTCATGGCAACCACGTCCTTTCGGTAGGGCGGTTGGTGAGGTCGGCGGGACCGGCATGTGCTGCCAGGCGTGGTCCGGTCCTGTCGGCCGTTTCAGGTGGTGCGTAGCCGCAGGTAGCGGCGGTGGCGGGTGTCGTCGCCGCCCATCGGGGTCGGCGAGGACACGTAGACGAGTCGGCCGGACATGCCGGCGACGCGGATCATGGCGGCGATGTCCTCGGGACGGCCGATGACCCACAGTTCGGTGAACTGGGCGGCCCGCTGGTTGTTGGCCTTGGCGTAGGCACGTTCGCGGGTGGTCATGCCGCCTTCTCCCACTCGGTGGGGTTGACGCCCAGAACGGCGTTGTTGGTGGAGCGACGGGTCCAAGCGGCGTAGTCGGCGATGTTGTAGATGTCGGTATCGGTCAGGTAGGCAGCCTTGATGCGGCGGGGAACACCGCCTTCGGCTAGGAGGTAGGCCGCGCCCTGGTTGGTGGGGCTGATGTCGGAGGCGGTGTAGCCCTGCTCGGCCCAGCCCTGACCGAGGATGATGTTCGAGCTGTTCAGCGAGGTGCAGCGGAACGCGGCCCGGTAGCCGAACAGATCCCGCAGCGAGGCGGGGATGATGTCCCACGAGGGACGCTGGGTGGCGGCGATGACGGGCATGCCGCAGGCCCGGCCGAGGGAGACGAGCCCTCGCAGGAGGGTGGAGAACTCTTCCTGTTGCTGCTTGGTGCCGAGCACCGTGGAGAACATGGCGAGTTCGTCGATGATGGTGACGATGACGGACATGCCGTCGCCGTCGGCGAGCTTGCGGCGCCGGTTGGCAAGGAGCCAGGCATAGCGGTTGGTGGCGACCACCAGGAGGCGACGCAGCACCTCAATCCCCTGATCGATGTCAGGGCCGATGAAGGCGTCAGCGAGATCGCGCCACGGGCCGAGCTCGACGAGTTTGGCGTCGAAGAGCACGAGGCGGGTGTTGTCGCACAGGGCGGCGTGGCCGCAGATGTTGTTGATGAGGCCGGACTTACCGCCGCCGGGTTCGCCAGCGGTAAGGAGGTTGCGGTAGATGACGTCGAGGTAGACGGGCTGGCCGAATTCGTCGATCCCGATGAAGATGGGGTCAAACATCGACAGGCCAGGAGCCACCGGTACCGCGTCGGCGGTGGTGGGAATCGTGGTGGTCATGAGGTGCCCTCCTGGGCGTTGTGGGCGCGAGAAGCCACACGAACGAGCCGTCATGGCTCCTCGCGTCCGGGTTGGGTTGGGTCAGATCCAGTCGGAGGTGTCGTCGTCCGGCGCGGATGACGCAGACGAAGCCGCAGGCTTGCTGCCGTTGGCGGTGGTGGTTGGCTGCTTCGCCGGCTTGCCCTGGTTGGGCAGGGTGATCGTCGGAGCGTCGACGTCCGGCAGGTCCAGGGCGGTGGGGACCGTCAGCGGCGATGCCGAGACGGGGGCGGTCGGGTCGATGACGTCGACCAGTGGGGAACTGACGTGGGCGGTCAGCACCTCACGGCGTTTGATGTCGAACCGCAGGTAGGCGGCGTTGTTCTCGGAGGCGCGCTCGATGAGCACGGTGGAGGCGTGGCAGGTAACCGCGATCTTGTCGAGGCGGCCCTCCAGGTCCTTGGCCGAGAGGCCAGGCCGGAGGTAGACCCAGACCCGCTCGCCGACGGGGGTGGGACGAGCCCACAGGATCAGCGGCAGACTGCCGGACTGGTTGGCAATGATGAACTGCGCGAAGCACACGCGCAGCCGGTGCCGGACGATCAGGCACCAGGTCCAGGCGATGACCTTGCGGCGAATCGGGCGGATGGCGGCGGGAACGCCGACGACCAGGGCGACCACGAGCAGGGTCACCAGGGTTGGGGTGTGGTTGGCGAGCTGCACCCACGCGGTGAGCAGCAGGACACCGAGGATGGTTTCCGGGGTCCACCACCACAGCAGCCGGATCACCGGCCAGATGCGCACGAGCAGCCAGACGGCGGCACCCGTCGGTGCGCCGATGAACGCGCCGACGAAGACGGCGAGGATCGGGTGAATGTAGGAAGCGGCCACCACAGCCGCCAGAAGGCCGACGATGACCGCCGTGAGGATGAACGCCATCTTGGCGTTACGTGCGGAGGAGCGGTGGACTTTGGCCTCGATGACCGTCACCGTTCCGGTTGACCTGCCGGCGAACCGGCGAGGGCTAGACTTGGACATGACACGTCCTCCCAGTGATGGGGTGGATGGGTTGGAGAGCGCGGGGTCGGCAGGTGTAGGAGCCAGTACCGGCCCCGTGCTCGATTTCCGGATCTGTCGGCGTTCGAGGTTGGTCTACTTCTCGTCGGCCAAGGGTGAGAAGCCCAAGACGGTGACCTGCGTGCGGCCCCAGCCGCGAATGAGATCGGTCAGTCGGGCAATGTCGTCGTAGCCTCCGATCGGGCTGGCAGGCTGGTACTCGAAGTACTCGACCTGAACACCATCGGTGGTGGTGTGGAAAAAGGTCACGTAGTAGCGGAACATGGTGTTCCTCCTTGGAAGGCCGGCAAAAGGGCCGGAAGGATTTGGGAAATCGGCACGAGGCCGGTAGGCGGAAAGCCAGTACCGGCCCCGCGCCATGAGAGGTGGCAACCCAAACGGTTGCCGGGCCGGGAATGTAGGAGCCAGAAACACTCCCGGACCGCAGGGTGATCAGTTCAGCGGACCATCAGGCCGCTTCGTGCGTCAGACACCAGAGGCTCACACAGCGCGGTGAGCGAGGGACCTACTTGGCCGCCGAGTTACCAGCCTTCGGCTTCAGCGAGATCGCACGGAACGCAACGCCGTTACGCCCGTTGGTCGCCCACGGAATGGCCTCCAACTGCTCGACAGCGACGAGCTGTCCCACCGTCACGCCCGGCTTCTCTCCCGCCGTGGTGATGGTGATGATCTCGCCGCCAGTCTCGTCGAGAACGAAGACCTGGGTCGACCACATGAGCCGGCCAGTGTTCTTCTCCGACCGCTGATTGCCGTTCTGGTCGTTCTTCGGCTCCGGGTCCTTCGTCACCTGAACCTGCTTGCTCTGGGTGTCCACGTACAGCTTCACAACAAACCTCCTGTGTCTTCGGCCAGGAATTGAGCTAGTCCCCGGTGGACTGTTGCTCGTGGCCTCTGCGGATGAGGCTCCCGTTTTCCGTAGGACGACCCATCCGATGGGCTGGACGACTATGGGACGTCTCGGCTAACCTGAACTCGTCCCTAGTTGTCCCTTGAGGAGTGTCGGATGCCGAACGAGCGGCTACGTGATGCGATCCTGCGTAACGGCCTGACCCCGGTTGCTGTGGCCGAGAAGATCGGGGTCGACGCGAAGACCGTCGAGCGGTGGATCACGCAGGACCGGACGCCGTACCCGCGTCACCGGCACGCCATCGCTGCCATGGTGCGGGAAGACGTGCCGTACCTGTGGCCCGACGCGGTCACCCCGGAGAAGGCGGCGCAGATCGGGCAGAACGAGATGATCCAGCTCTACTCGCGGCGATCGTCGGTGCCGTACGACCTGTGGCGTCGGCTGATCGAACGGGCCACGCAGCGCATCGACGTGCTCGCCTACGCCGGCCTGTTTCTCCTGGAGCAGGACCCGAGGCTTGTCGATGTCCTGCGTCAAAAGGGTGTTGACGGAGTTGAGGTGAAAATCCTGCTCGGTGATCCGACCAGCCCTGCCATCGAACGGAGGAGCGTCGAGGAAGGCACGCCCGGTGTGATGGCCGCGAAGATCCGGCAGGTGCAGCAGTACTACAACCGCCTCAACGGTGCACCAGGGGTGAAGGTGCTCTACCACGACACGACCCTCTACAACTCGATCTACCGCTTCGATGACGAGATGTTGGTGAACATGCACGTTCTCGGCTTTCCCGCACCCCACGCGCCTGTGATGCACCTACGCAAGCTCAACGGTGGTGACCTGTTCCGCACCTACTCCGACAGCTTCGATCGCGTTCTGGGTGCCTCGAAGCCCCGGTCTGTCGACGAGGTGGCAGCCTGAAGGCATGGCGAGAACCGAGCACTACCACGACCCGAACGCCCCGAAGGCCAACAGCATCGTTGTGGCCGTATCCGTCTTCGTGCACGACGAACACGAGCGGGTTCTACTGATCCAGCGCACCGACAACGGGCTGTGGTCCCTACCCGGAGGGGGTCAGGAGATCGGCGAGTCGGTCGCAGAAACGGCGGTGCGGGAAACCCGCGAGGAGACCGGCATCGTCGTCGAGGTCACCGGGATGGTCGGCGTGTACTCCGACCCGGGCCACGTCATCGAGTACTCAGACGGCGAGGTGCGGCAACAGTTCTCGCTCTGCTTCCGCGCCGCACCGATCGGCGGTACACGGAGGCCAAGCGACGAGTCGCATGCTGTCCGATGGGTGGCACGCGACGAGCTGGCGGCGCTCGACATCCACCCGTCGACCCTGCTTCGCATCACCCACGGCTACGAGGACCGGGGCAAGCCCTACATCGGCTGACGGACGCCGGCGAGCCGGCGTTGAGTCCGCTGCACAGCAGCGACCATCTCCGGTTCCGCCCGGCCGATGAACCGGGTCACCAGGTGCTCCGGCCCGTACCGCGACCGAATCTCTGCCAGCCGGTCCAACACCTCGAAGTCTTGACCATCCGGCCCGGTCGTCATGTCCGCGCAGCAGAGAGCATCGGTCACCGCTGTTTCCTCCCGAGGGAACTCGGTCGCCAGGACGTCACCGAGCCCACGTTCGTCGGCTTCCAGCCACGCACAGGAGTGATGAGCGACTAGGGCGGCAATCCGCTCGTTGAAGCGCTCACGGCGCAGCCAGCGGCCACCATCGAGCGAGTGAAAGCCGGTGTCGACCAGGTCGGGGCTGTAACCCACGTCGTGTAGCCAGGCTGCCGCTACGAGTACCTCACGATCCTCGCTCGGAACTGCTTCGCTGATCCGGTCCGCCTTGGCAGCGACCGCCTGAACGTGACTCCATCGACGGGGCAACGGCGTCTCTAGCAGGTGTTTAGCAACTTCCCGAGCGGTGTCGACGAGGGCGGCCATGTCGCCAGGGTACGGAGCCTCCACCCTGATCGCTATCCCGTGACCAGCCGACCGACGACGCGAGGGCGGCCGGGCTGCCGGCGAAGTGGTTCAAAGTTTCTGTACGTCTTCAAGGCGGCCCGAGACGGGCCGCACGCGCCGCCGCCTGGGCGCGCGTCCGTCGCTCCGCTGGCGCTCCGACTCCGGCCACGCAGAACGCCCGGCGGCTGGCGCGGAGAGCGGGAAGCCCGGGGCCGCCGCTGACGGTGGTGCCGAGGGTGGTTGATGTTGGTGGGCCGGCAGCCGGCCGGGCACCGCGCCCGATCGGCGCGGCGCAGGGAAGGGCACGCCGGGTCCACGCGGCGGTCGCGGCGGCGAGCTGGTCGCGGTTACCGCGCCTCCGGCGGGGGCGCAACGACTCCGAGATGGTCGGGGGTCCGTCGGCGGGTTGCGGTCCGTGGGTGGTTGCGCTGAGCCATCCCGCCAGCCGTCGACCCGGGCGAGCCGAGCAGACCACCAACCGGCCCGCCAGCGTCCGTACGTGCGTCAAGGTCCGCTTGACGTGGCGGGCCGGTCGGCGGCCCGCTCCCCAGGAGGGCGGGTCGGCGGCAGACGGGATGGCAGCCTTTGGTGCTTGCGTCAGCCTGGGAACATGCTTCTGTGAGCGAATTTATATCTGGGGTGCTCAGTGGCCTCGTTGGTGCTGCCGTTGGAGGCGCATTCACAGCGTTAGCTGCCAGGGCGCAAGTCCGGGCGGTGATGCAGGTCGCGCACATACAGATAGAAGCCGACCGTCGCCATTCTGCGGAATCCGCCTATCGCGAACAGCAGCTTGCTGCGGCCACCGCACTTAGCAAGCGTCTATTGCAGATGCTGCATGAGGTCCGAGGGATGAGTGAGGATCATTACTTCGAGCGCCATCACCAGAAAGAGGACGACTTGCCGGCGCTGCCGCCCTCGCTTGTTGAGCTGCAACAAATCAACGACTGGCGGCGACAGCTCGACTTCATTCAGGCGGAGTTTGGTCCGCTGCTGTCGGAAGACGAGAACGAGGAACTGGAAAGCCTTTTTGGGTACGTTACCTTCGGGAATAATTGGCAGTCAATCGCGAAGAACTATCCAAATCTTAATTGCCCGCAGTGCCGTTGGTCCGATGACTTCGGGGATGCTCTATCGCTATGGCTTAAGAAGGTTCAAGGCAAGATGAATGAGCTTTCACTGCCCCTCGGTCGCCGGCCAGTATGAGTGCAATCTGCGGCGGATCTTCTACCGAGATAGATGGCCTGAGCGTCCAGACCTGGGTGACTAACTGGGTGACCATCGAGTCGGACGCCGACGGACGTGCATGGACGCCGGAGGACCTGTCCGGCAGTTCAACGCGTCTGAAGCAGCAGGTCATCGCTCCGTGTCGGTTGCCTGGGGGTCAAGGAGTCGGGGTTGACGTCCATAGGAGCATCGGGATGGATGGCTTGCAATATTTACTGTTTGCGGCTAACAAGGCGTTCCTCACGATAAGCCTTATATAGCCCAAGCCAAGCTTCAAACTCTTGTTCCTGCTCAGGCTTTCCATGATTGGCGAGGAGCCATTCTGGGTCGAACAAATGCATATTTTCGCGTATTTTTTGTAGAGCGCTGTTGTGGATATTGATAACTCGCGCGTCAAGGTATTCGCTTAAGTGGGGGAAGCTCACCACATCAAAAATATAAGACCCTTGAAGGTCGCCTGCTTGGAATGTCCGAGTTAGCGAACCCCAACTGCAGGCACTAACTTCCGGCTCCTCCGCCTTAATGTTGACGGAAAATATAGAACCGCTAGTTACCAAGACTAGGTGAAAGAAGCCGAAATCTGCAGATATCTCCGTAGGGTCAGGCTCTGAGAAGCCCTCAGCAAGGTATTTCGCGGCTTTCGCAAGCGGATAAACAATGCTATCAAAAATAGATGAATTATCCGCCCGCCAGTTGCTTCCTTGGCGGTTCATGCGCACGAGCTGCCGGCCAACCAGGTCGGACTTGGTTAGCTGCCCAGGAAGCGACCCGAATTTTAGCTCCCATTGAGATTGAGCGACAAGACCTCCGAAATTGAATTCCAGTGGATCGAAGCCACTCGCAACCTGGACACCGCCACGTGAATCAAAGTGCTCCAAGTCTTCGCCGACGATGATGAACGGTTGATCTGTATTCTTGCACTCGCAAATAACCTGGGTGTTGAGGTAGATCGAAAGCAAATCCCTTCGGGCAAAAGAGCTCAGGCCTGCCCAGACATCCATCTCTCTTGACTTTCCAGAATCACTGTCAGGAAAGGGGCGATTTAAGTCGGTCTCAAATCCCTTGCTTCTCAGGACTTGCGCAACGCGATGCTCCAGGATGAACCCTGTCTGATCGAGCGCTTTGATGATTTGGTCAGGCGAGGGGATGTTCGGCGCGGGTGTAGTCATTTGGCCTCTTCATCAAGCAGTGGGTCGACTTCAGTCAGGTTAGGTGACTTGCGCGAGGAGCGGAACTCCCACGCGGACTGGCGGTTTCCCACGCCGAGCACGATGTCTACCGGCCTGAGTGACTAGTTGGGTGACGATCACGCCATACACGTCTGGACATTGCCGGACGATGAAGGACGCGGACGCCAGCCAGCACGCGGGTTAGGGCAGGTTGACGGGTCTTGATCGATGCCTGGGGGTCAAGGAGTCAGGGGCCATACGACGTAGCCGCAGGCTTGGGCGTCCAGCAGATCGACCTCGTCCGCGAAGCCCTGGCGTTCGCCGCTGTCGACAGCAACGCTGACAGCAACCGCGCCGGACGGAAGCACACTGACGAGCCCTGGCCTGGACGAAGCTCCGAGCGTGCAGCCGTTCCCGGACGAGCACGGACGACGTGCACAGAGCTTGTAAGCGAGATGTCGCCGGTTCGATCCCGGCCGGGGGCTCCAATTCCACCAGGCATTCCCAAGCGGCGCTGCCCGCGTCGACCGGTTGACAGCAACGGGACTCACGGGAGTTCCCACCGAGCGCCTGAACGAGCGTGGCGAACGGAGTAGGGCGGGGGGCCGATGAGTCGCGCGGTGGAGGAGTCGAACCGGGCGATGCTGCGTGCCCGCGACGCGATGGATCGGGCGTACGCCGAGCCGTTGGACATTCCGGCGCTGGCGCGGATCGCCCTCGTCTCGGAGTCCCATTTCATCCGTACCTTCCGGGCCACCTTCGGTGAGACCCCGCACCGTTACCTGCAACGTCGGCGGGTGGAGCGGGCGATGGCGTTGCTGGTGGAGACCGACCGGGACGTGACCGACATCTGCTACGCCGTCGGCTTCAGCAGTCTGGGCACGTTCAGCCGGACGTTCCGGCAGATCGTGGGTGAGTCGCCCTCCGATTTCCGCCGTTCCCGCGCCGCCCCGGCGAACGTGCCGTCGTGCTTCGCGAAGGCCTGGACGCGACCAAGTAGTTTTGGATAAGCAGCAGGTCAGGGGAGACCTCTAGCGTCATGGGCATGACGATGAACGCGATCAGCCGCTCCCAGATCTACGTCCTCGACCAGGACGAGGCGCTCGACTTCTACGTGAACAAGCTCGGCATGGAGGTCAACACCGACCAGGACCTCGGTTTCATGCGCTGGTTGACGGTCAACCTGCCCGGCGACCCGGAGCGCGAGATCCTGTTGGAGAAGCCCGGTCCGCCGGCGCTGGACCCGGCCACCGCCGAGCAGGTCCGGGAGCTGCTCACCAAGGGCGCCCTGGGTGGGTACCTCTTCATGACCACCGATGACGCGCGCAAGACGCACGAGGATCTCGTCGCGAAGGGCGTCGAGATCACCGACGAGCCGACCGAGCGTCCCTACGGGATCGACTTCGGCATCCGGGATCCGTTCGGCAACCGGATCCGCATCGGCCAGATGTTCCCGCGGGCGTAGCCGGCCGATTATTGCGGTGTCGGGAGGTGCGGGGTCAACCCCGCACCTCCCGTTGTGTTGGGGTGGGGGGCATGATCACCCGCCTGTTGTATCTGGCCCGACACGGTGAGCAGGACCTGACCGAGATGGGGGAGCCGGCCGTCGCGGAGCCGGACACCGGCCTGACGGAACGGGGCCGGCGGCAGGCCACGTTGCTCGGCGAGCGGCTGCGGGGCCACGCGTTCACCGCCGTACACCACGGGCCGTTGCGCCGGGCCGCGGAGACCGCCCGCCTGGTCGCGGCGTCGCTGCCGGGGGTTCCGGTGTACGAGACGGAGCTGGCCGGTGACCACCTCCCGCACGACACCGATCCGGCTGGCCTTCCCCCGGCGTACGCCAGTTTCCTGGCCCAGTTCACGGCGGCCGAGCGGGCCGACGGGCCGCGCGTGACGGCGGCGGCGGTGCGGCGGTTCACCGGCCCGGTCGCTGCGGAAGCCGACGGCGGCGAGCCGGTTCGCGAGCTGCTCGTGACGCACACCTTCCTGATCGGCTGGCTGGTCCGGCAGGCCCTCGACGCGCCGGAGCGGCGCTGGCTGGGCGTGAATTCGCACAACGCGGGGCTGACCGTGATCCGGTACGGGCCGGCGGGCCCGCCGACCCTGGTCGCCTTCAACGATGTGGCGCACCTGCCGTCGGAGCTGCGGGGCACCGGCCTGCCGGCGGACTACCTGGTCTGATCCCGGGCGGTCAGTCGGTGGCCCGCAGGATCAGATCGACCAGGGCGCGGGTGGCCGGTGGTGGGGTCACCTCACTGGGGCAGTCGATGTACCCGGTCTCGATGGTGCCGACGGTCAACCGGTAGCTGAACGCGTCCGCGCACCCGCTCGGGGTGGCGGTCTGGCGTGCCTCGGCGGCCAGACGGGGGTCGGCGACGAGCCCGCCCAGCCGGCCGAGGTCGGCGGTGCCGAGCTGGCCGGTACGCCGGCTGCCGGCCCGGTCCACGGCCGTCCACCGCCCGTCGGGCTCGATGGTGACGGCGTCACCGCGCCCGGCGAAGCCGCCGGAGCGCCGCAGCATGACCTGGGGTGCCACCGCGCGGGTGGTCGGAGCGATCGTGGGGGCGATGGTCGGCGGGGTGCCGGTGGTCGTGCCGGTCGGGGTCGGGCCGAGGGTGCCGGGTGACTGGCTCGAGGGGCTGCCGCCCCGGTCGGTGCCGGTGCAGCCGGACAGGAGGGCCACCAGGAGCGCGATGGTAACGCCGGTTGTCGAGGCGGGTCTCATGTCCGTCGGACGCACGACACCGGACGTGGGTTCCCTCGTCACGGCACTCATCCGTTCGGCCAGTGTCGATGTCTGGGAGCGTTCCAAGCCTTCTCTTTTGCTCAACACATAGCTATATCTACATGCGTGACTACCCCCGTCACACTCTTCTCCTTCCAGGAGGGCATGTGAAACGACCCATCGCCGCCGTCAGCGCAGCGCTGCTCACCAGCGGCCTGCTGACCTGTGTCGCCACCGCGGCGCACGCGGCTCCGCCCACCGCCCCCGCGCCGGCTCAGGCGGCAACCGTCCTACGGACGAACCCCGGTGCCGTCCAGGGTTCAAGCGCCGAGTCCTACCAGGTGCACAGCACCAAGGTGGACGTCACCGGCGCCGCCCACACCCGCTACACCCGGACCTACCAAGGGCTGCGGGTGTACGGCGGTGACTTCGTCATCCACACCGCGCCGAACGGCACGTACGCCGGCAGTTCGGTCGGCCTGGTCGCGCCGTTGACCCTCGCCACCACGGCCAAGGTCACCGCGGGCGCGGCGAAGAAGGCCGCCCGCGCCGGGTTCACCGGCAAGGTCGAGGCCGTGGGCGCCCCGGAACTGTTCGTCGACGCCAGCTCCGGCACGGGCCGACTGGCCTGGGAGACCGTGGTCAGCGGCTGGCAGCCCGACGGGCAGACCCCGTCCCGGCTGCACGTGATCACCGACGCCACCACCGGCGCGGCCGTCGGGTCGTACGACGAGATCGAGTCGGTGGTCGGCAGCGGCCAGGGCATCTACACCGGCACGGTCAGCATCGACACGACGCTCTCCGGCAGCACCTACCAAATGATCGACCCGTCGCACGGCAACGGCCGTACCTGCGACATGAACAACGGCACGTCCACCTGCACGACCTTTACCGACGCCGACAACGCGTGGGGCAACGGCGCCAACTCCAACCGGCAGTCCGCCGCCGTCGACGCCCACTTCGGCGCCGCGAAGACGTTCGACTACTACAAGAACGTGCACGGCCGCAACGGCATCTTCGGCAACGGCAATGGCGTGCCGAGCCGGGTGCACTACGGCACCAACTACGTCAACGCGTTCTGGGACGGGTCCCAGATGACCTACGGCGACGGCTCGGGCAACTCCCGCCCGCTCGTCTCGCTGGACGTGGCCGGGCACGAGATGAGCCATGGTGTCACCGAGGCGCTGTCCGGCCTGGTCTACTCCGGTGAGTCCGGCGGCCTCAACGAGGCCACCAGCGACATCTTCGGCAACATGGTGGAGTTCTACGCCGCCGCGCCGAGCGACCCGGGTGACTACCAGGTCGGCGAGAAGATCAACATCAACGGCAACGGCACGCCGCTGCGATACATGTACAACCCGTCGCTGGACGGCGCGTCCGACAGCTGCTGGTCCACCAGCACCAAGAACAAGGACGTGCACTACTCCTCCGGCGTCGCCAACCACTTCTACTTCAACCTCGCCGAGGGCACCGGCGCCACCGCGTACGGCACCTCACCGGTCTGCGGTTCCGCCCCCGCGGTGACCGGCATCGGCCGGGCCAAGGCCGAGAAGATCTGGTTCCGGGCGCTGGACGTCTACTTCACCTCCAACACGGCGTACGTCAACACCAGCAACCCGGCGAACACCGCGCGGGCCTACAGCCTGCGCGCGGCCACCGACCTGTACGGCAGCTGCTCCACCGAGTACAAGACCGTGCAGGCCGCCTGGACCGCGGTGAACGTGGCCGGCAACGACGCGCCCTGCTCGACCGGCAACGACTTCTCCGTGTCGCTGTCGCCGACCGCCGGCTCGGTGAACCCGGGCAGCTCGGCCTCCACCACCGTCTCGACCGCCACCACCAGCGGCTCGGCGCAGACGGTGACGTTCTCCGCGTCCGGACTGCCCAGCGGGGCGAGCGCCGCGTTCAGCCCCGCCTCGGTGACCTCGGGCGGCTCGTCCACCCTCACCATCAGCACGTCGGCGAGCACGCCTCCCGGCACGTACTCGGTGACCGTCAACGGCGCCGGCTCGGTCACCCGGACCGCGACCTACACGTTGACCGTGAACGGAACCGGGGGCGGCTGCACCGCGCCGGGGCAGAAGCTGGCCAACCCGGGCTTCGAGTCCGGCGCGACCGGTTGGACGGCCACCTCCGGAGTCATCACCAGCTCCAGCAGCCAGGCGGCCCGCACCGGGTCGTGGAAGGCGTGGCTGAACGGGTACGGGACCAGCCACACCGACACGCTCGCCCAGTCGGTGGCCCTGCCGGCGGGCTGTACGTCGTACACGGTCAGCTTCTGGCTGCACATCGACTCGGCCGAGACCACCACCAGCGTCGCGTACGACACGCTGCGCGTTCAGGTGCTGAACCCGTCCGGGACGGTGCTGGCCACGCTGGCGACCTACTCGAACCTGAACAAGGCCACCGGCTACAGCCAGAAGTCCTTCTCCCTGGCCGCGTACGCCGGCCAGACCGTCAGCCTGAAGTTCACCGGCACCGAGGACGCCTCGCTGCAGACGTCCTTCGTGGTCGACGACACCGCCCTCACCGTCTCCTGACCTGACCGTCGCACCGGCCCGGCGGCCTCCCCTCGGAGGCCGCCGGGCTCGCGCCGGGCCACGCTGCGTCAGCAGCACGGCCGTGCCGGGTGTGACCTGACCGATCGCCGCCCGGCTCGCGCCGTTATGGTCGCGGCACCGGCGCACGACGCCGGGGGCCAGATCGGCGGCGTCGGACGTGCGGCGCGGGAAGGGGTGGACGTGTCGGACGCGACGTTGACCGTCGAGGTGGCCGGACCGGTCGCGACCGTGGTGATGCACAACCCGGCTCGTCGTAACGCGATGACCGCGGCCATGTGGCGGCAGCTTCCCGACCTGCTCGACCGGCTGGAACCCGACCCAGGCGTACGGGCGGTGGTGCTCACCGGAGCGGGCGACACCTTCTGCGCCGGTGCCGATCTCGGCGACCTGGCCGAGCTGCTGGACGCCGGCGACACCAGCATCGCGGTGGCCGCCGAGGAACGGCTCGCTCGCTTCGCCAAACCCACCGTGGCCGCCATCCGGGGCGCCTGTGTCGGAGGTGGCGCCCAACTCGCGGTCGCCTGCGACCTACGTATCGCCGCCGACGACGCCCGGTTCGGCGTACCCCCGGCCCGGCTCGGGCTGGTCTACCCGGCGCCGACCACCCGGCGGCTGTCCCGGCTGGTCGGTCCGTCCGCGGCGAAGCACCTGCTGTTCACCGCCGAGCTGATCGACGCCGAACGTGCCCTGCGGATCGGCCTGGTCGACGAGGTGCTGCCGGGCGACCGGCTCGCCGCGCGGCTGGACGACCTCACCGCCACGATCGCCCAGCGCTCGCCGCTGAGCATCGCCGCGGCCAAGGAGATCATCGACGACCGGGCCGGACCGGCGCGGATCGCCTGGTGGCACCGCAAGGTCGCGGACAGCGGTGAGGCCCGGGAGGGCGTGGCGGCCGTCGCCGAGCGCCGCGCACCCCGCTTCGCCTGGCAGGCGCCCACCGGCGGCTGAACGCGCAGGCACCGCGGCCGGAGTTTCAGCCATTGCGAAACCTCGATCCCGGGTGGTGTCGGGCCGGGGTGGTACGGCAGGCTGTCGGTCGTGCAGCGTGATCGGTTGCTTGCGGGCCGCTACCGGCTCCTGGAGCGCCTCGGCAGCGGCGGCATGTCCGAGGTGCACCGGGCGTACGACGAGGTGCTCGAACGGGACGTGGCGGTGAAGGTGCTCGTCGCCTCGGACGTCGCCGCCCGACAGCGGATCCGGGCTGAGGCCAAGGCGGCCGGCCGGTTGTCGCATCCGCATGTCACCAGCGTCTACGACTTCGGGGAGTCGCTTCTCGACGGAGTGCAGGTTCCGTTCGTGGTGCTGGAGCTGCTCAGCGGCACCACCCTCGAACAACGGCTGGCCACCGGCCCACTGCCACCCCTCGCCGGGCTGCGGGTCTGCGCCGAGGTGGCGTCGGCGTTGGAGGCCGCGCATGCCCAGGGGCTGGTGCACCGCGACATCAAGCCGGGCAACGTGATGCTCACCCCCACCGGCGCCAAGGTGCTCGACTTCGGCATCGCGGCCGCCGTCGGCGATCCGGAGGTCGACTTCGAGGGGCGGCTGCTGGGTACGCCGGCCTACCTCGCGCCGGAGCGGCTGGCGGCCGGCGAGGTGTTGCCGGCCTGCGACGTGTACGCCCTCGGCCTGCTCCTGCACCGGACGCTCACCGGTCGGCTGCCCTCGGCCACCGAGGCGCAGGCCGGGATGCTGCCCGCCCACGTCCACGTCGAGCCGGCCCCGCTGCCCGAGATCGACGGCGTGCCGGCGGAGATCCACCGGCTCTACCGCTGGTGCCTGGCCGGCGACCCCGCCGACCGGCCACCGGCCGCCGAGGCGGCCCGCATCCTGGGCGTCGCCGCCAGCGGGCCGGCGGCGGGTGGACCGGTCGCCCCGGGCGGGGCGAGCGTGGTCGCGGCCCGGTCCACGGACAACGAAGGGCAGCCGGGGCGTACCTCCTCCTGGCGACGGCGGCGGGCCGTGCTGGCGGTCGTGGGGGCGGTGGTCGCGGCCCTGGCGGCAGCCGGATCGCTCGGTGACTCCCGTACGCATCGGCACGACGCGGGTACCCCGCGAACCGGCATCGGATCGGATGACACCACCACCGTCGGGCTGCCACGGACCGTTGAGCAGCCCGACCAGGCCGACACCCGAGCACCCGCCAGTCCGTCGGCCGGGAACG
>NZ_WBKR01000076.1 GCF_008868155.1 Micromonospora sp. ALFpr18c | reverse complement strand
GCTCGCCTGCGGTGGGGATCTGGGCGATGATCCCGCGGTGAGGATGCATGTCGACCAGGTGGATGTGAGCGCGGACGTGGTCGCCGCGCTGGTGGCCGAGCAGTTCCCCCGCTGGCGGGGCCTGCCGGTTCGCCCGCTCCCCTCGGCCGGCACGGTGAACGCCCTGTTCCGGCTCGGCACGGAGGTCGTGCTGCGGTTTCCGCTGCGGCCCTACGCCGATGCCGAGCTACGCGACGAGCTGGTGCGGGAGCAGGAGCACGCCGTGCTGCTCGCCGCGCAACTGCCGGTCACGGTGCCCGAACCGCTCGGCCTCGGTGCGCCGGGCGAGGGGTACCCGGGGCCGTGGACGGCGTACCGCTTCATCCCTGGCGAGACGGCGCAGCTCGACCGGATCGCCGACCTCGACGTCTTCGCCCGCGACCTGGCCGGGGTCGTGACGGCCCTGCGGGGCATCGAGACCGGCGGGCGGTCCTGGCCGGGGTCCGGTCGGGGCGGGCCACTGGCCGCCGAGGATGCCGACGTGCGGACGGCCCTCGCCGCGAGCGGCGAGTTGACCGACACCGCTCGGCTCGCCGAAGTGTGGGACCGGTGCCGGACGACTCCCCGGCACGACGGCGATGACGCGTGGATCCACGCCGACCTGATGCCGGGCAACCTGCTGGTCCGCGACGGTCGGCTGGCCGCGGTCATCGACCTGGGCGCGGTCACCGTGGGTGACCCGGCGGTGGACCTGATGCCGGCGTGGAACCTGTTCGACGCCGCGGCGCGGGAGACGTACCGACGGGCGTTGGGCGTGGACGACGCGACGTGGGAGCGGGGCCGCGGCTGGGCCCTGGAGCAGGCGATCAACGCGTTGCCGTACTACGTCGAGACCAATCCGGTGATGGCCGGCCTCGCCCGGCACACGCTGCGGGCGGTCCTCGACTGAGTCGGGTCGCGTACCGTCGGCGTCGTGGGTGAGCACGACGGCCGGGAGTGGCGGGATCAGCAGCGGCGCGCGGTGCGGGCACACGCCGACGCGGACGCGCGGCGGCGGGCCGCCGAGCAGGCGGAGGCGGCGGAGCTGGTGGCCTGGTTCGTCGCCGAGGCGACGCGACGCGGGCTGCGGACCACCCGGCTGGTCGCCCGGGGTTACGACGGACGCTCCCGCTACCGCACCCGGCTCACCGGTTGGTACGTGGACAGGGCGCACAGCCGCGCGATCGACGTCCGGGCCGGCTTCCATCTGCTGACCGTGCCGACGAGTCTGCGCGCACGCCTGTTCGGCGCGGACCCGCAGCCCGATCCGGCTCCGCTCGTCATCGGTCGGGGCGGTCGCGACGGGGAATCGGTGCCGTTGCGTGCCCTGCTCACCCGTCGCCTCGAAGCCGGCGACAACTGGGACTGAGCGACCGCGTTCCGGGTCGGCGGGCGCTGCCCGACAGCCGCTGATCTGCGGCTTCACCGTTCGTCCAGTTCTCAAGCGGACAAACGGCCCAAAAGCGACTTAGATTCTCGACAGAGGCGAATCCGGTGTGATTCTGCCTCGTTAAGCCTGCCGGAGACAGACGGAGGCGACACCGACGACGAGGGCTGCGGATGGCGGTGGGTGGACAGGGACGTCGTTCACGTTCGGCGACCATCGGGCGACTCTCGGGGGAGCAATGAGCAGTCAACCAAGGATCTGGGGTCTGACCGACGCGCACTCGCCGCCCGATGACCGCTGCCCTGATGTCTATTTCACCAAGGGCTACGGATCAGCGGCCGCCGAGGCAGAGGGTGGCGCGTGGCGCATGACGCACTGCGGCGACGACGTACTGGTTCCCTTCCTTCAGCGGCGCATCGACGAGCGGTGGTCCGACGGGATCAGCCCGTATGGCTACGCCGGCATCCACGTCGGTCCGTCGCGCACCCGGCACGACGTGGAACGGCTCTGGCCGCAGATGGTCGACTGCTGGCGCGAGGCGGGCCTCATCTCACTGTTCTTTCGATTCTCGCCGCTCGACAGCCGCTCGACGGAATTCGCCAGGGACCTACCCGGCCTGAATTTCACCTGGCGGGGGGAAAATGTCGTCGTATCGGTTGGTCAAGGCCCCGACGCCGTCTGGAAACAATTGGCAGGGCGGGCTCGAACCGCTATTCGAAAGGCCGAGCGAAGCGGCTTGACCGCTGAGGTCCGCCACGTCGACCCCGCCGATCTCGGTCGGTCCAGCAGCTTTCGCCGACTGTATGAGCAGACAATGGCGAGAATCGGCAGCAGCGCCAGATATTTCTTCCCCGATTCCTACTACCGGGCACTACTCGACGGCCTCGGCAAGAATCTGCTGGTCGCCGAGGTCCGGGACGACGTCGGGGCGGCAGTCGCATCGGCGTTGGTGATGCGACACAGCGAACTGGCGCATTACCACCTCGCCGGCTCCACACTCGAGGGTGGGCGGCTCGGCGCCAACAATCTCCTGGTCTGGTCGATCCTCCGCTGGTCCGCCGACAACGGCTGCCGGCGGGTACACCTCGGCGGCGGCATCAGCTCCCGGGACGACGACAAACTGCTGATGTTCAAGCGCTCGTTCGGGGGCGAACGGGCACCCTTCTGGACGGCCTCCCTGGTGATCAACGACGACGCGTACGAGCTGCTGGTGAAGGCGGCGGCGACGCGGATCGGACGGCCCACGTCGACACTGCACGCATCCGGCTGGTTCCCGGCCTATCGCTTCGCCTGAACCGCGGAAGGCGTGCCCTTTGCTCTGCTATAACACCTACATGAGCACCAACCACGGCTACGGTGAAGGCGTTTCGATGGATATGCAACGTCGGGTGAAGCGGTTGCTGGACATAGTGCTCGCGCTGCTGATTCTTATTCTCACCCTGCCAGTCCTGGCGGTTGCCGCGCTGCTGGTCCGCATTCAACTGGGTGCGCCGGTTCTGTTCACCCAGGAACGCACCGGCCAATGGCAACTACCGATCAGAATATTCAAGATCCGGACCATGTCCGACGAACGTGACGCTGCCGGCGCTCTCCTGCCGGACGGGCTGCGGTGCGGCCCGGTCGGTCGTACGCTACGTCGCCTGAGCATCGACGAGCTGCCCCAGTTGATCAATGTCCTCCGGGGTGACCTCAGCCTGGTTGGCCCACGGCCGCTGCTCCCCCGCTACGACGCCTGGTACGACGATCGGGAACGGCGACGCTTCGACATGCGCCCCGGAATCACGGGGCTCGCCCAGGTCAACGGACGTAACAGCGTCGTCTGGGACCGGCGCCTGGCACTCGATGTACGGTACGTCGAACAGTGGAACCTCTGGCTGGACCTGCGGATACTCGCCGCGACGGTCTCCATGGTCCTCACCGGCAGGGGCGTGGTGGTCGACCCCAGTGCGGAGATGCTCGATCTGGACAAGGAACGGGAATTGAAGTGCGTCTCGACCTGACCGCCGGCGAGGTCGACACGCTCGACGACGCCGACGATCCGACCCTCGTCGAGGCGACGGACCTGCTGGCGTCGTCCGTGCCGCAGGCCTGCCGCGGGCTTGTCGCGTACCACGCCGGCGGCTACTGGTCGTACCTGGCCGCGGCGCTGACGCCACCGATGCACGCTCGCACGGTCGTCCTGCGCGCGGTGCGCGGTCCACACGGACTGCGGGCCGTGGCCGACTGGCGGCTGCTGCCCGGGCAGTTGCTCCTCAACGGGATCGCGGTGCGCGATGACGAGCGCGGGCGGGGCCTGGGCAGCCGCCTGCTCCGCGACGGACACGACCTCGCCGTACGGCTGGGCTGCCGGGCGCTGCTGCTCGACGTGTCCCGCGACAATCCGGCCGCCCACCGGCTGTACCTGCGCCACGGTTTCACGGACCTGACCCGCTCCAGCTGGCGCGAGGTCCTCGGCGCGGAAGCGTCGACGCCGGCCTCGATCCGACTGGTGAACTGGCCGGCCTTCGCGGCGCACCACACCGCGTACGGCTTCGGCGACCTCACCGTCCGCACCGTCATCGGCGATGACGTCGACCTGAGGGTGGTCGGCACGGCCGTCCGCGTCCCGGCCGCACCCGACGCCGCCGCTCTCGCCGCCGCCGCCAGCCGGCTGGTCGAGATCGACCGCTGCTTCTCCGCCACGACCGGCACCGATGAACGACCGGCCGCCGCCGGCACGGAGCTGGCCCGGTTCGTCCGGATGCGGTGCACGCTCGCGGCAACGCCGGGCTGACCCGCCCGGAGCCGCCGACACGGTGGACGACGCGCCGAGGATCGGCTCAATGCCGACATGACCGCCCTTTATTGGCGAAAATGACCGAAACTCTCGCAGGGGCGGATCGTTGAGTGCTGCGTAGGCGACCGACCGGCTGCGAGGAGTTCTTCATGCCCATGCGCGCGCCCATCTACCTCTCCCTGCCCGACGTGGGACCGGCCGAGGAGGTCGCTGTCGTACGCGCGCTGCGCAGCGGTGGAGCGATGCCGTTCGGTCCGGAGGTGGACGCCTTCGAGCAGGAGGTCGCCCAGCGGGTCGGAGTGCCGTACGCCCTGGCACTCAACTCCGGCACGGCCGCCCTGCACCTCGGCCTGCTCTCCTGCGGCGTGGGTCCGGGGCAGATCGTGCTGGTACCCACCGTGACGTTCGTGGCGACCGCCAACGCCGTGCTCTACACCGGCGCCACCCCGGTCTTCGTCGACTGCGACCCGGCCACCGGCAATGTGGACGTGGGCCTGCTGAGTGAGGTCGTCGCCGACCTGCGCAGGGCCGGACGGCCGATCGGCGCGGTGATGCCGGTCGACATGTTCGGCGCCTGCGTCGACTACGACCCGCTGCTGGACCTCTGCCGGGAGGCGGAGCTGCGCGTCGTCGAGGACTCGGCGGAGGCGCTGGGCTCGACGTACCGGGGCCGCTGCGCCGGCTCCTTCGGCGACGCCGGGGTGCTCTCGTTCAGCCACAACAAGATGATCACCACCTCGGGCGGCGGAATGCTGCTCTCCCACGACGAGCAGGTGATCACCCGGGCTCGGCACCGCGCCAACCAGGCCCGTATCCCGGCCCAGCACCACGAGCACGACGAGATGGGCTTCAACTACCGGCTGAGCAACCTCCTGGCCGCGTTCGGCCGGGCCCAGCTGAGCCGGCTGGACGAGATGACCGCCCGCCGGCGCCGGGTCCGGGACCACTACTCGAAACTGTTCGCGCCGGTCGCCGGCGTCGAGGTGCTGGCCGAGAGTGACCCGGGCACCAACTGCTGGCTCACCGTCATCACCGTGGACCCGAAGCTCAGCGGCTGGCAGGCCGCGGAGCTGGCCGGTCATCTCGCGCAGGCCGACATCGAGACCCGGCCGGCCTGGAAGCCGCTGCACCGGCAGCCCATGTTCGCCGGCGCGGAGGCGTACCTCACCGGTGCCGCGGATCGACTCTTCGCGCAGGGACTGACCCTGCCCAGCGGATCGTCACTCGACGAGGAGCAGATCAACCGGATCAGTGACGAGATCCACGGCTTCCTGCGCCACCACTCGTGAGCGCGACCTGACATCGGACGCACGCGCAGACAGGAAGGCCCGTGATGAGCGACCTCGACCACGGCGATCAGGTGCCGGCAGGTGCGGCGTCCGGCGCCGCTCGCCGACCCGAGGGCGCGGCCTTCGGGGTGAACGGCGACCGGCCCGACCGGGTCACACTGGTGAGCCAGTGGTTCCCTCCGGAACCCGCGGCCCTCGCCCAACGCCTCACCACGACGCTGCGTCACCAGGGCTTCGTCGCCGACGTGCTCACCGGCGTACCGAACTACCCGAGAGGCGTCGTGTACGAGGGCTACTCGGCGCGGCGCCGCAGCGTCGAGGTGCAGGACGGGGCGCGTGTCCTGCGCACGCCGCTCTACCCGAGCCACGACCGGTCGGCGATCGGCCGGGCGGTGAACTACACGAGTTGGGCGGCATCCTCCTCGCTGCTCGGCGCCAGCGCACTGCGCGACACGGACGTCGCTCTGGTCTACTCCTCCCCGGTCACCGCGACCGCCGCGGCCATGATGGCGAAACTGCGGTGGCGGACGCCGTACGTGACGATGGTGATCGACCTGTGGCCGGACAACGTGTTCGCGACCGGCTTCCTCACCGAGGGACCGACCCGGCGGATCGCGGAGGCGGTGCTGGGCCGCTTCACCGACCGGACCTACCGGTGGGCCGACCACGTGACGGTTCCCACGCCGGGACTACGGGACATCGTCATCGACCGGGGCGTGCCCGCCGAGAAGGTCTCGCTGGTCTACATCTGGGCCGACGAGAAGATCATGCAGCCGACCGAGCCGGAACCCGGCCTGCGACGCCGGCTGGGTCTGACCGACGACGACTTCCTGCTCATGTACGGCGGCAACCTCGGCGCGGCCCAGCGACTCGACGTCGTGGTGGACGCCATGGCACGACTGCGGGACACACCGGACGTTCACCTTGTCCTGGTGGGCGACGGCGTCGAGAAGGACCGGCTGATCGCCCAGGTGACCCGCGACCGGCTGGGCAACGTCCACTTCCTCGACTCGGTCCCCCCGGAACGCATGCCCGCCCGGATGGCCGTCGCCGACCTCAACCTCATCTCCCTGGCGGACGAGCCGCTGTTCCGGATCACCCTGCCCAGCAAGACGCAGTCCATCCTCGCCTGCGGTCAGCCCATGCTCGCCTGCGCACCCGGTGACGTGGCCCGCATCGCGCGTGACGCCGAAGCAGGCTTCGCGGCCCCGCCGGGTGACGCCGAGGCACTGGCCGCGGTCATCCGATCGGCCAGGGACACGCCACGGGACCGGCTTCGGGACATGGGACGGGCGGGACGCCAGTACTACCTGACCCACATGAGTGAGGCGAGCAACGCGCCGGTCCTCGCCGACCTGCTCGCCACGGCGGCGCGGCGGGGCCGGATCGCGCGTGCGAGGAGAAGGCCGTGATGGGCCGGGACGAGGGATGACTGGTGCCCGCCAGGCACCGCCCTCGCCCGGCTGGCCGCAGTGGTCCCCGCCGTTCGACGACGCGCCGGCACCGAGGCGCCGTCGCCGGCGACAGCCACGCCAGATCACGTCGTCGACCCGGCACTCGCTGGTGGCCTCCTGCACGAACCTGCTGAACGGGCTGCTGAACGCCGCACTGCTCGCGGTGAGCGCACGGCACGGCCAGACCGACGAGATCGCGGCGTACGTCGCTGTCACGGCGGCCCTGTCCCTGGTGGCGATCGTCGTGGCCGGCGGCTCCCCCCTGCTCTACATCAGCGGCGATGCCGAACAACGCCGGGCAGTGCGCAGCCAGTGGGTGTTCGTGACACTGCCGTGCATGGTGCTCGGCACCGTAGCCATCGGAACCCTCTACAGCCGCTCCGGCTACGAGTGGGCGGCGATGCTGGCGATCGCGGTGGTGACCATCGGCAACCACCACGCCAACTTCCAACTCGCGGATCTGGCGCGCGACCTGCGGTTCGTCAGCACGGCGGTGGCCGTCTGCGGGTGCAAGGTCCCGGCTCTGGTGCTGGTCGCCCTGGGCGGGCAACTGAGCAGCGCGTTGCTGATCGCGGCGGTCATCCAGCTCCTGGCCGCCGAGGCGTTCCTCGGTGGACGATCCTGGCTCCGCCCCCGCTTCCTGACCGAGTTGTCGCCACGGCGCGCGCTCTCCGCGTTCGGCATGAACCGGCACCTGTTCACCTACAGCCTCGCCGAGTACTGGGGCGGCCGGATGACGACGGTCCTGCTGTCGCTGCTGGTCTCACCGCAGGTGATGGGGGCGTTCGGCGCGGTGCTCAGCGTGTACCAGGCCCAGACCAGCGTGCTGACCGCCGCGCTGCGGGTGTCGCTGGTCGGGCGCGTCCGGCGCCGGCAGGGCCTCGGCACCGTGAACGACGGCCGGCAGGGCGAGGTGGTCGCCATCGCCGGCGCGGTGTTCATGACGGTGGTGAGCATCGTCGCGGCCCCGTGGATCGTCGGCGATCTGCTCCGGCTCCCCCCGCCCGGGCCGGCGCTGTGGCTGGTCCTCCTGGCTGTCGCACTTCCCTTCATGACCGTTGTCCGGGCGGTCACGCTGAATCAGATCGGCGACGCGAGCTACCGGCAGGCGACCCGGATCATGGTGGTGAACGCCGCCCTGATCACCCCGGTGGCTCTCGCGGCGGTGCCCCTGGCGGGTGCGACCGGTGCGGCCGCTGCCACCCTCGCGGCCGAGGTGCTCACCGGTGCGGTCCTCGGCCTGGCCCTGCTGCGCCGGCACGGCCAGCTGTCCGCCTACGTCCTCGGGCCGGTCGACGGACCGCTGCTCGGCGCGCTGCCGTACGTCGGAGAACGCCCAGCGGGCACAACCCGCGACGGCCGGGTTCGGTCGCGGTGACCGAACCCGGCACGGTGTGCGCGGCGCAACCGGCGGATCAGCGCCGGATGCCGGCCCAGTCGTGGTGCCGGCGCACGGTCGACAGGATGAAGTCGACCACCCGGCGTGACGTGTCGGGGACCTGGTAGTCGGTCGGGCAGGGCACACCGTCGGCGGCGACCTGGTCGACCACCACCCGGATCGCCTCCAGCACGCCCTCCGGGTCCAGCCCGGTCATCACGATGCCGCCGGCGTCCAGCGCCTCGGGGCGTTCGATCGACTCCCGCAGTGTCACGGCCGGGAAACCGAGGATCGCCGACTCCTCGCTGATGGTGCCGCTGTCGGAGAGGGTGCACCGCGCCTGACTCTGCAACCGTACGTAGTCGAGCAGCCCGAACGGCTCGTGGAAGGCGATGCCGTCGAGTGCGAGCGCGTCGTCGGCCAACGCTTCCAGCCGCTTGCGGGTACGGGGGTGCGTCGACACCAGCACCGGCAGTCCCCAGGTGTCCCGGACGGCCCGCAGGCAGTCGAGCAACCGGCGCAGCCGGTCCGGTCGGTCGACGGTCTCCTCCCGGTGGGCGCTCACCACGAAGTAGTCGCCGGCGGTGAGCCCGAGCTGGTCGAGGATCGTCGACCGCTCGACCCCGTCCCGATAGTGCTCCAGCACCTCGCGCATCGGGGAGCCGGTGTGCAGGATCCGACGCGGGTGCAGACCCTCGGCCAGCAGATTGCGGCGGGCGTGCTCGGTGTAGACCAGGTTGAAGTCGGCGACGTGGTCGACCATCCGCCGGTTGGTCTCCTCCGGCACGTTGAGGTCGAAGCAGCGGTTGCCGGCCTCCATGTGGTAGACGGGCACCCGCATGCGGCGGGCCATCAGCGCGGCGATGCAGCTGTTGGTGTCGCCGAGCACCAGCAGTGCGTCCGGCCGCACCTCCTCGATCGCCTGCTCCATCCCGATCAGCACCCCGCCGAGCACCCGGCCGAGGGAGGACGTGTCCACCCGCAGGAACCGGTCCGGTTGGCGCAGCCGCAGCTCGGTGAAGAAGATGTCCGACAGGGACCGGTCCCAGTTCTGCCCGGTGTGGACGAGGACGTGGTCGACGGTCCGGTCGAGTCGGTCCAGCACCCGAGCCAGTCGGATGATCTCCGGCCGCGTGCCGACAACCGTCATTACCCTGGTCATGTCAGGTCCTCCGTCACGCCAGCACCGCTGGGACAGGCTCCGCCGCCTCCACCCGCTCCGGGTAGGTGTCGGGGCGGTCCGGGTCGAACAGTTCGTTGACCCAGAAGAGAGTGAAGAGTTCGTCGGTCCCGGTGTTCACGATCTTGTGCGCCCACATGGTCGGCATGTCCACCACCACGGGTTCGTCACCGCTGACCTGGAAGCGCACCACGGTGTCCTCGCTGACCCGACGCAGGCTGATCTCGGCGCTGCCGCGCAGCACCACGAACCGCTCCACCTTCGCCAGGTGGAAGTGCTCGCCCCGGCTGATGCCGGGTCGGGTGGTGGAGCAGAACGTCTGCCCGGCAGCACCGTGCGCCCGTACCGCCTCCACCAGCTCGCCGCGCGAGTCGGCGTGCCGGGGCAGCGGGAGCGGGTAGTGCTCCGGGAAGCACTGCGACCGGTAGGCGTTGAACAGCCGCACGTCGTGCCGGTCGACCAGGCGTGGGATCTCGCCGTTGCGGTAGATGCCGGCGAAGCCGGTCAACCGGTCGGCGAGTTCGCGTACGCCGATCCGCAGCATCGGCATCGACGGATCCCACGAGCCGTCCGCCGGGACTCCGAGCAGCCGGGCCGCGGCGTCGGTGACGTGCACCAACTCCATCTGCCGGTTCTCGTGCACCTGCGGGGTACGCCCCTCGGCGAGCAGCCGGCAGAACGTGGCCACCACCGAGTTGTAGTGCGGCAGTCCGTGCTCGCCGTACAGGTTCGGCAGCAGGACGTCGATCAGGTCGGGCCGGGCCGCCGCGAGGGTCGCCGCGGCGACAGCCTTCGCATCGCCGTACGGCGTGCCGTTGCCGGCCTGCACAGAGTTGGCGAAGACGACCGCACCCGGCGGTGTGGCGCATCGGCGCAGCCCACGGGCCAACGCGGCGGCGAGGTCGACGTTTGTGGTGGCCACCTCGACCGGGTCACCCCGGTTGACCCCGGCCAGGTGCAACACCCGGTCGACGCCGTCCAGCCGGGCCGCGAGCGCCGCCTCGTCGTACAGGTCCCCGCGCGTGATCACCACCGGTTCGGGCCAGCCGAGCGCCCGGGCCAGGACGCGCACGTGCCAGCCGAGGAAGCCGCCGGCGCCGGTGACCGCGATCCTCAGCACGACAGCACCGGGTCGCGCAGGGCCAGCTCGGCCCGAATCTCGGGCAGCGTCTGCAGCAGCTGCCTGATCTGCGGTACGTCCAGCCGCCGCGCGTTGGCGGAGTTGAACTCCTGCGCCGGCGTCTCGCCCAGCTCCCCCTCGGAGACGTAGAGCGCGTAGTTGAGGTCCCGGGCGTCCACCGGCACCCGGTAGAACTCGCCGAAGTCTTCGGCCTGCGCCAGTTCCTCGCGGCTGGCGAGGGTCTCGTGGTGCTTCTCGCCGTGCCGTACGCCGATGCACTCGATCTTCGACGGCGCGTCGAAGAGCTCGCACACCGCCTCGGCGAGGTCCCCGACGGTGCTCGCCGCGGCCTTGCGGATGAAGATGTCCCCGGGCCGGGCGTGCTGGAACGCGTGCTCGACCAGGTTGACGGAATCGGCCAGGGACATGAGGAAACGGGTCATCGTCGGGTCGGTCACCGTCGGGGCGCGGCCGGCCTTGATCTGTTCCACGAAGAGCGGGATCACCGAGCCGCGGGAGTACATCACATTGCCGTACCGGACGCAGGAGACGACGGTACGGCTGCGCGGGTTGTTGCGGGCGTACGCCTGCGCCACCTTCTCCATCAACGCCTTGCTCATCCCCATCGCGTTGATCGGGTGCACGGCCTTGTCGGTGCTGAGCACCACCACCGAGCCGACGCCGTTGCGCTCCGCCGCCTCGATGACGTTGCTGCTGCCCAGGATGTTGGTGCGCACCGCCTCCAGCGGGAAGAACTCGCAGGACGGCACCTGCTTGAGGGCGGCGGCGTGGAAGACGTAGTCGACGTCGCGGGTGGCTCGACCGACCGAGTCGGCGTCGCGGGTGTCGCCGACGAGGTAGCGCACCCGGTCGTCGCCGAGCTGCCGGCGCATGGCGTCCTGCTTGGCCTCGTCGCGGCTCAACACCCGGACCTCGCCGACGTCGCCGTCGAGCAGGCGGCGGGTCATCGTCTGACCGAAGGATCCGGTACCGCCGGTGATCAAGACCCGGCAACCGGCAGGTACTGCGCTCACAAGGACTCCGTTCATCAATGATCAAGGAAGGGTCCGGCAGCGGGGCCGGACGCACACGCTCGGCTCAACGAGCAATCGACCTATGGGTCGTGGCAAACATATGCATTTCGGGCAGAAGTCGAGGGGCGGCCGACTGGTCGCCCAGCTGGAGTCGGGCCCGAACCGGTGCCCGACCGCCCGACCGTCAGTGGTCGGCGGTGACGGGCCGCCGCGTCGTCACCGCCTGGTCGGCGGACCCGTCGGTGAGCCCACCCAGGAAGTCCCGCATCCGTTGGCCCTGCACCGCGCGGCTGCGGGTCCGGACGACGAAGTCCCGTCCCGCCGCCCCGAGAGCCGCGGCCTCGCCCGCCGGCATGTCGAGCACCCGCTCGATCGCCGCGCGCAGCCCCGCGACCGTGTCCGTCGGGGGGTAGACGAGGTACGGACGGTAGTCGTCCGGGATGCCCGGCAGATCCGTCGACACCACCGGCACGCCCATCGCCAGGTATTCGATGATCTTCGACGGGAACGAGTAGGGGACGAAGTACTGGTCGACGGGGCGAGGATTGGCCAGCACCGCCGCGCCGGCCAGGCGATGGCCGAGCCGGGACCGGTCGAGCAGTTCCGGTGCGGCGATCCGCGGGTCGGCCGACGCCTGGTCGCGCAGCCACGGTTCGAGGTCACCGCGACCGAAGACGGACAGGCGCAGGTCGGGGTCGGGCAGCCCGCGGAACGCCTCCACCAGACGGTCCACACCGTACGCGCGGCTCAGCCCACCGGCGTAGATGATCTCCCGGGTCCGGCTGCGGGCCTGCGGTCGCCCGCCGACCGACGGTGGCGTGCAGATGCCCTCGATGATGAGGCGGGGACGCCCCGGCGCGAAGTCCTCGGCGAGCGGGAGCGTCAGGGCGATCACGCCCGAGCAACGCGTGAGGGCGGCCCGGACCAGCGCCACGTCGAGCCCACGCAGCAGTCGCACCGCACGTCCCTCGCCCGGCCTGCCCACTCCCGGAGGGTCGGTCAGGATCGGCACCACCGACATGCGGCGCAGGCGGGCCAGCGCCAATCCACACCAGAGGAACGGCGTGTGCACGCCGTGCACCAGGAGGACGTCGATCGGATCCCGTCTGGTCGATCGGACGCCGTGCCACCAGGCGGAGAGGAACCGGCTGAGGTGCTTGATACCCAGGACGTTCAGGAAGCCCAGTTGCTGGCCGTCGACCCCGTCGTGGTGGAAGCGGCTGGCGCGGAACCGGATCCGACGGTTGCGCGGGTAGTTCGACACCGGCGCGGCGGAGAGCAGGCGTACGGGGCAACCGGCGTCGCGCAGGCCGTTGACCACGGCCCAGGCGAAGGTGTGCGTCTGGGTGGCATCCGTGGCGTCGCCGGCCATCACCCCCCGCAGCACGTCGTCGGGCAGGGTGAAGCCCAGCAGCGCGACCCGCGGGATCCGATCGTCGGGCATGGGTGTCACTTCCCCGGGGCCGGACGCCGAGCGCTCAGCACCGGCGCGCGACCGGCGATGTACACCTGCATGTCGACCCCCATAGTGGCGCGTTCCGCATGACCGTTCCGCAGCAATAACCCCCGGTGGCGGGCGATGGTTATGCAGGCGGGGCCGTCAGACCAATCAGGAATGTGCCGCCTTTTCCATTTTCGATGGGATGTACGGCCTTATGGTGGTTTGACTGCGGCCCTCAGGAAGGCGACGAATGGTGGACAGGACGACGACCGAGGCGACGCTCAGGGCTGCTCCGGGACGGCTGAGGTGACCCCGGTCCTGCACGATCAGACCGGTCCTCGGACCGCCGCGGCGACCTCGACCGGCGCCCGGGCCACGACCGGCCGAGCCGCGGCGTACCGCACCGGCGGGACGGCGTCCGTTCCCGGAAGCCGACGGTCCCCCTCGGCACGGTCCTCGTCGGCGCGGCACGTTCCCGGGCTCCTGCTCGTCTGCGCCATCGCCTTCAGCTCCCAGTGGGCCCCCAGCACCACGAATCGCTACGGTGCGGCGGTGGCCCTGGTGGCTGTCCTGGTGAGTTGCCGGGCGCCGCGACTACTCCCCCCCGACCTGCTGGCCGCCGGCACGGCGGTGTGGGCCAGCGTCGCGCTGTTCTGGGCGGCGGACTTCGACACCGCGCTCCCGATGGCCTATCTGTACGGGGCGGCCTGTGCGATGTTCATCGCCGTCCGCCACGTCGTGCGCAGCCGAGCGGCGCTCTTCGCCGTCGGCTACGCGTTCCTGGCCGGCTGCGTCGGCACCGCCGTCGAGCTGATCACCAACCCGATACCCAACTCGGTACAGGCTCGCGACTCCGTGATGGACTTCTCGATCCGGTACGGCGTCGACGGAGTCAACTACAACTACACGGCGTACAGTCTCGCGGCCGGCGTCGTCCTCGCCGCCGTCCTGATGCTGCTGGGGCCCTCGACGAAGGTCGAGTGGCTCGGCATCGTCGCGGCGGCGGGCCTCCTGTTCTGGGGCGTGCTCCTCACCGGGACGAGGGGTGCGCTCATCTCGGTGCTGGTCGGTGCCGCCTACCTGCTGCTGAGCACGGTGGCCGCGCGGCTGGCCCGGACGGTGGCCGTCGTCACGGTGCCCATCGTCCTCATCGCGGTGCCGCTCGGTCTCTACCGGGTGCTCTCCTCCGAGATGCTCTGGCTCGACGGCGCCTTCGCCGGCCGGGCCACCGGTGACCTGTCCGGGAGGCTGTACATCTGGCCGTACGCGGTGTCGTCCTGGGCCGAGTCCCCCATCCTCGGCATCGGCCCCGGCATGTTGACCGCCACCGGCAGCCTGGCGGTGGGCGCCCACAATCTCCTGTTGAGCGTCGGCAACGACCTGGGGCTGGTCGGCGTCGTCCTCTACGGCGGGATACTCACGTTCGCGGTGATCGTGCCCTTCCGGCATCCCTCGCCGGCCTTCGGCCGCGCGGCGGGCGTCTTCCTGGTCAGCCAGACGCCGATCTGGCTGACCGGCCACTGGGAGGCGTCACCGGTGTGTTTCGTGGCCCTCGCGCTCGTGTCCGTCGCACCGGTGGCGCTACGGACGGCGGCGTCCGGCGCCGGCCGGAAGGCGGCGCCACGGCACGCCGCACCACCGGTCAGAGCCTGGTGACGTGACCCTGCGGACCGGCGAGATCGGGCCTCCGCCGACCCGGGTCGGCGGCTGCGCTGAGCGGCTGACCTACTGGCCGGCGAGCACGTGACCGGACATCCAGGACACGGTCTGCTCGAGGCCGGTGCGCAGCGGCACCGGCCGGGCCGCGGGGAACAGCTCCCGCAGCCGGGTGCAGTCGGCCTGTGAGTCCCGCACGTCGCCGGCGCGTGGTGGCTCGTGCACCACCGCCAACGAGCGACCCAGGATGTCCTCCAGCTCGGCGATCAGGTCGAGCAGCGTGATGCGCGCACCGAAGGCCAGGTTGACCACGTCGGTCGTCGACACTCGGCGCACGATGGCGTCGACGATCACCGAGGTGACGCTGCCGACGAAGGTGAAGTCGCGGCTCTGCCGGCCGTCGCCGTGCACCCGCAGCGGCTCACCGGCGAGCGCGGCGCTGATGAACCGGGGCAGCACCGCGGCGTACGCGTGGTGCACCGCCTGCCACGGGCCGAAGACGTTGAAGAACCGGAACGGCAGCACGGCCAGGTCGTAGCAGGCGGCGTAGGCGACCGCGTACGCCTCGGCGGCGAGCTTGGAGACCGCGTACGGGGAGACCGGAATGGGCCGCAACCCCTCCTGCCGGGGCAACACCGGGTTGGCGCCGTAGACCGACGAGGACGACGAGAGGATCACCTGCCCGACGTCGTGTCTGCGGGCCGCCTCCAGCACCATCAGCGTCCCGGTGGCGTTCGCGTGGTGGCTGGGCAGCGGCTGGTCGATGGAGCGCGGCACCGAGCCGAGGGCGCCCAGGTGCACCACGCTGGCCGCGCCGGCGAACGCCGCGTCCAACAGATCCGGGTCGAGCACGGTGCCCTGGTGCAGCCGGGCCGGCTGGCCGTGCAGGTTGTCCAGCAGGCCGGTGGAGAGGTCGTCGACGACCACGATCTCGCTCACCTGTGGGGCCGCGTCCAGCGCCCGCACCAGGTTGGCGCCGATGAAGCCGGCACCCCCGGTCACCACTACCTTCAACGCGTCTCTCCGCTCAGTTCGGCCGCCGAGACGGGCGGGCGGCGCGTTGCCTGCCCGCCGGCACGGTGGCAGCGACCGCGTGGCGGCCACCAGTGATGCAACGAGCGCTGTTCCCTCAGGTCACGCCCGACGGATGTCCCGCCGCACGACGCCGGCCTCACTCCGTGAGGATCCGCCGGTAGACCCGGTCGAGGGCGCCGAGCATGACGTCGAGGCTGTAGCCCTCAGCCACCACCTTGCGGCCCAGCTCACCCACGTGGCCGCGCTCGACGGGGGCGTCGAGCAGCAGCGACAGCGCCCCGGCCAGGGCGTCCGGATCACCCGGCGGCACCAGTCTGCCGCCACCCGAGCGCAGGACCTCGACGTTGCCGCCCACCGCCGACGCGACGACCGGCAGGCCGTGCGCCATCGCCTCCAGCAGCGCGTTGGAGAGGTTCTCGTGCAGGGTGGGGAAGACGAAGAGGTCCGCCGCGGCGAGCAGGTCCGGCACGTCGAGCCGGTTGCCGAGCAGCCGCACGTCGACCCCGCCGATGCCGGTCAGGGCGGCCGCGATCGGATCCCGGTCGGGTCCGTCACCGGCGACCAGCAGCACCCGGCGGGTGGTGGACGGCGGCAGGCGGCGCAGCGCGTCGGCGAGGACACCGTAGCCCTTCTCCCAGGTCAGCCGGGACACCGCGATCATGGCCACGTCGTCGGGGCCCAGCCCCAGGTCGGCGCGGACCCGATCCCGGGACGCGCGCGGGTGCGCCGGCAGCGGTACCCCGTTGGGGATCACCCCGACGAACTTCGTACCCAGGTGGCGGAGGAAGCCCCGGCCGGCCGCGTACTCGCAGACGGTGCCGACGTGGCTGGCCATTCGCAGCGTCGCGGGCTCGGCACCGTGCACCAGCAGCCGGTGCCGCCAAGGCCGGCCGGGCTGACGCAGGTCACGTACCGTGCCGTGCACGGTCACCAGGATCCGTGGGCAGCCGGCGAGTCGGGCGGCGAGCACCCCGTGCAGGCCCTCGTTCTGCAGCCCCCGGACGTGCACCAGCGCTGGTCGGACCCGGCGGAGCAGGCGCACCCACTCCCGCAGCAGCGGCACGTTCAGGCTTCCGTTGCCCGCGCTCTGGTGCATCCGGACGAACTCGTACCGGTCGGCCAAAGACGAGGTGAGCACCCGCTGCACGGCGGTCAGCGGGCCGTTGGCACCGGGGGTGCCGGCCGAGTGCTGTACCACCACCGGCCGGTTCACGGCGCGACGCTGCATGACCCCTCATTCCGGCTGCGGCTCGACGGCGATCCACCCTCGACGCGCCGACCGCACCACGTACGGTAACGGCGGCATGAGCCCCGAAGTGACGCCACGGTGTGGCCGGTCACCTCGCACTGCCCACGGCCGCCACGACCCGCCCCTCGGACGCGGGCGGCGCGCTCGGCGTCTCGCCGACCAGCACGCGGCGATAGCCGATGACGGCGGCCGGGAGCACCGTGAGCGCGTAGGTCGCCGCCGAGGCGAGCGCCACCCCGGGCAGACCCACCCGCTGGGCCAGCACGATCTTGAGAGGTACGGCCACCGCCAGGCAGGCGGCCCAGCCGACGAACTGGGGTCGGAGCAGACCGATGCTGTTCTGCACCATGAACAGGGGAGCCACGACGGCCAGCAGCAGTGACCAGGCGGCGAGTCCGACGAGGAGGGTTCGCGGCACCGACGGGAAGTCGGCGGTGCGCACCCAGACGCGGATCACGTCGTTGCCGAAGACCACGAGGGCACCGCCGGGCAGCGCCACCACAGTGGCGGACAGGGCCACCATGCGGACGGTGGTGCGCCGCACCCAGGCCAGGTCACCGCGTGCCAGCGCCTCCCCGTTGGCCGCCCAGAGCGGCATGTTCACCAGCGTGACGAAGAGCGTCAGCAGGGCGAACATCCGCACCACCACCGCGTACGTCGCCGCCGCGGGCAGCCCGAGCACCCGGCTGATCAGGACGTTGTCGAGGTTGAGCACCACCGAGGTGAGCAGGGAGAGGAGGAAGAACCGGGTGCCCAGCCGGAGCAGCCCGCGGGCCACCGGCGCCCGCACCAGGCCCGGTCGGGGCCGCAGCTCCCGGGCCTGCCAGCCGAAGTAGCAGACGGAGTTGGCCAGGCTCACCAACGGCACGGCGAGCACCGCGGCGGCGATGACCAGCACCGGGTCGGCCTCGCTGGTGACCGCCGCGTAGACCAGGGCGACCGAGACGAGACTGCCGCCGGCCTGCCAGAGGTTGCTCTGCGTCACCTGCTGCTGGGCGTACTGGACCCGCTGGATCAGGGCGAAGGGAATGTTGACCAGGAAGGCGCCGAAGCAGAGCAGCACCACCGGGCGGGCGTCACCGGCGACCGCCGGGTCCGCCGCGCTCAGCAGCGTCGGCCAGGGCACCCACCGCAGGGTGCCGACGAGGACGACGAGCAGGAGTACGGACAGCGCGCCCAGGATGGCGTAGGCGCTGGAGATCTCGCGCGCCGCCGCCCGCCGCTCGCCGGTGCCGTGCAGCCTCGCCAGCCGGGTCAGCAGACCGTTGCCGAGCCCGAAGTCGGCGAAGAGCGCCATGCTCGTGAGCGAGGTGACCGCCATCCAGAGGCCGTAGCGCTCCGCGCCGAGACTGCGGAATGCCAGCGGGGTGATCAGCAGCGGCGCGGCCAGCCCCACCATCTTGCCGGCCAGGGAGGACACGATGCCGCGGGCGAGAATTTGGCCCCGCGACTTTCCGGCGTCGGACGGAACGACCGACCGCGTCCCGTGCTGCCCGACGGCGTGCCCCTCGGGTACGCCTGCGCGCGCCCGGTGCCGCCCGACGACCGACCCACCCCTGGCGCCACCAGCAGCCCGGTGACGAGCGACCATCAAACCCGCCGCGTCGGGGCCGTGCGGACCGCCACCGGCCCGGCGGTCACGGGGCGGCGCCGGTCGGCGGGGGTGCGAGCCGCTCCGCTGATCGGTCGTCGCATGCCGTGCCGCCTCCACGCCCCAGTCGACAGGTCATCCGTACAACGACGGTGACTCAGCGCAGTGACGACGGGTGTCCGCGGCTGGGATCGCCCGCTTCTTTCCCGCCCGACACGGCGCACTGTCCACCGCATGTCGCGTCCATCGACACCTAGACTAAGGGTGCATAACACTCCATAAGGTGTATTCGAGGGAGCAGACCGTGGGCGAGCCCACCACCATGAGCGAGCTCAGGCACTTCACGACGGCACAGGTGCTGGCCCTGGCCGCGTACCGGTTTCCGCACGGGGACGCAATGTCCAACCGTCTGCTGCAACTGGCCCGGTCGGCCACTCCGCCCGGCGGCGTGACCCTGGTGGTCAACGACTGGCCCGACGACGGGTCGCGCCCGCCCGCTGTCCCGGACCTGCCACCGGACGTCCGACTGATCACGTTGCCCCGCCGGCGCACCGCGGGCGGGGTGCTCGGCCGCTGGCTGCACCGGCGCCTCCGTCCACTGCGGCTGCTCGCCGCGCTGCGCCGCGCGGGCATCCGCCCGGACGAGCTGGCCGGTGTGTACCTGCCGCTGGGCCTGTGGAACCTGGCCACCTGGGCGGTGCTGCGCTCGACGGTGCGCTGCCCGGTGACCGTGGACGTGCTCGAACGGCACGACCGGGCGCAGTTTCCCCGGGGCTGGCTCACGCCGTACTTCGTCCGGCACCGGTGGGCGTTCTTCCTGGCCGGCCGGCTCGCCGATCGGGTCATCGCGATCTCCGAGGCGCTGGAGCGGCAGTTCGTCAGCCGGGGCCGGCCGACACTGGTGGTGCCGCCACAGGTGGATTGCACCGACTACGACGACCCCGCGCCACCCTCTCTCGACGACGGGCTGCGCCTGCTGTACGCCGGCTCGGCCGGCGTGAAGGACCAGCTGGCCGTGGTGCTGGAGGGCATCCGCGGCCTCGCGCCCGACGACCGCGCGCGGGTGCACCTGGTGATCGCCGGGATCAGCCGGGAGCAGGCCGGCAGCCTTTCCGACCTGGATGAGACCGGCCCCGACGACCTCGACGACCAGGTGACCTTCCTCGGTCGGGTGCCCCGCGACCGGGTGCTCGCCGAACTGCGTCGGGCGCACTTCTCGGTGCTGGTCCGCCCGCCGGCCGGCTACGCGCAGGCAGGCTTCCCGTCCAAGGTGCCGGAGAGCCTGGCCGCCGGCTGCCCGGTGCTGCTGAACCACACCAGTGATCTCCGGCGCTACATCGTGGACGGCCGGGAGGGAATCGTGCTTGACGGTTCCGGTGCGGAGCAGGTCCGGCGCGGGCTGGAGCGGGCGCTGCTGCTCGACGATCCGGGCTGGTGGGCGATGAGTCGCGCGGCCCGCGAGCGGGCGCACTGCTTCGACTACCGGTCCTGGACTCCGGTGGTCAGTGACTTCGTCACCGGCGCCGGGCGCGGCTCGGGCACCGGCAGCTCAGCCAGGCCGGCCAGCTCGGCGGGGGTCAGTCGGCGCTCCGGCGGGTAGAGCTGCCGCTCATGGTCCTGGATGGTCGCCAGCGGCCACCGCAGTCTGATCACCCGGGCCGGGTTGCCGGCGGCCACCGCGTACGGTGGCACCGACCGGGTGACGACCGCGCCGGCGCCGATCACCGCGCCCCGGCCGATGGTGACGCCGTGCAGGATCACCGCCCTGGTGCCCACCCAGACGTCGTCTCCGATGACCACGCCCCGGTCGTGGGTCTCGTCGCCGGGCTCCTTGCCGACCGCGATCATCGGTACGCCGACCTGGTCGATGCGGTGGTTGCCGCCACGGATGGTCACCTCGGGGCCGAACATGACGTTGTCGCCGATCCGGATGCGCGACCGGGCCGCGATCAGGACCGGCCGGTGACCGAGGTCCACGTTGCGCCCGACCTCGATGGTCTCGCAGGTGTAGACACCGTCGGGGTCGAAGGTGAAGTGGTCCCCCCGGGCGGCGAACCGGCCGGCGAGGGCCAGGCCCCGGATGGCCCGGCGGGCACGGGTGCCGGTGGACAGGAGACGGTTCAACGCCACGATCGCGGGGCCGAGGACGGCACTCGGGCTGCCGGTCGACACCCGCATCAGCGGCCCGCTCGTCCGGCGCCGACCTGCTCGGGCACCCCGTAGATCTGGCGGATCACCGCGGCCTTCTCGGCGGCCGGCAGGTGCCCGCACCCCAGCGACCGGGCTCGCATCCGGTCGAGATAGTCGTCGACGCTGCGGACGACCCGAGCTGGCACGCCGGCCGCGACGCTGTTGTCCGGGATGTCCCGGGTCACCACCGAGCCGGCGCCGATGATGCACCGGTTGCCGATGGTGACCCCGGGCAGGATGATCGTCCGCACGCCGAGGTAGACGTCGTCCCCGATGCTGATCGGCGCGGTCCACTCCAGATCGGGCACCTCCTTGCGGAGGATCAGCGTGCCGCCGTCGTGGGTGATGAACTGGACCCCGGCGGTGACGTAGACGTTGTCGCCGAGGGTGACGAGCCACGGCTCGGAGCCGAACATCGCCCGGTCGATGCCGTAGAACCGGACCCGGCCCCGCAGGTCGACACCGAGGGAGCGGGCGAACCCCTCCGGATCCCGGGCGGCGGCCCTGCGGTCCCGCAGGGCCTTTGCCGTGCCTCGCACCATGCTCAGCAACGCTGTCCCCGTTCTCGCGGTGGGTGGGATGGATCGCGCGGTCCGAAGTGTAATTCCCCCTTATCCCCCGCATCGCCGTAATCGCCAAATAGGCCGACGAGATGGAGCAACAGGAACAATGCGAGCAGCTTGCATATTAGATTTATGCCGGTTTGGGTCATTTAGTGCATGTTCTACTGGCCGACGTCCGGCTCACCCGAACGCCCGCACCGCAACGCCGGAGTGGAGCCTCTGCCAGCAGAGAGATCGACATGACCAGAATCCTGATCCTGACCGACTACCGGGGCACGTTCTACTCCACGGCCCGCACCCGGCACCGCCTGTGCACGATGGACGTCGACCGGATCACCGCGCACTTCCGCCGCGCCGGCCTCGAACCGGAGGTCGTCCGGTTCGCCGACCTGGACCTGAACGAGGACCTGCGCGGGGTGCCGGTGCTCTACACCTCGTCGGAGGATCACGGCCTGCACTACAAGAGCTGGATCGAGGATCTGGTGCTGGCACTGGAAATCGCCGGCGCCCAGGTCATCCCGGGCTACCGCTACCTGCGCGCCCACCACAACAAGGTGATGATGGAGGCGCTGCGCGCCCAACTCTTCCCCGACGACACCCGGCTTCTGCGTACCCGCACCTTCGGCACCTACGAGGAGCTCGCCGCCACGGAGCTGGACGGGCCCTGGCCCAAGGTGCTCAAGTCGGCCTACGGCGCCGGTTCACAGTCCGTGGCCCGGGCCCGAAACCGGAAGGAACTGCTCCACACCGCCCGCACACTCAGCGACAGCCACGACGGAACCGAGGCCGTCCGCGAGCACGGCCGACGGCTGCTGCGCCGATACCACCACGCCCGTTCGCTGCACCGGCAGAAGTTCCTGGTGCAGGAGATGGTCCCGGGCCTGGCCGGCGACTACAAGGTGCTGCGGATGGGCGAGCGCTACTACCTGCTCTACCGCCGCAACCGTCCCGGCGACTTCCGGGCCAGTGGCAGCGGCGACCTGGACTACCTAGACATGGCGGGAGCCGACCGCGAGGCGCTGCTCGACTACGCCGAGCAGGTCTCCGACACCCTCGGCACCCCCCTCACGTCGTTGGACATCGCCTTCGACGGCGACCGGTTCCACCTGATCGAGTTCCAGTGCCTGCACTTCGGCACGGTCACCGCGGAGAAGTCGACCGGCTACCACATCCGATTGGACGGAACCTGGCAGCACGTCGAGGAGCGGTGCGACATTGAGGGTGCGTTCTGCGAGGCGATTGTGGGCCACCTGGGAACGCACCGGCCGGGACCGCCCGGGCGGTCACCCGTGACACCGGCACCGACATGGTCAGCCACCTCACTCCCATCAACCTATTGACATTGATCACACCGCACCGAAGGCTCGCGCCTACAGGTCCTTCACACAAGGAGGCGCGATGAGACCGAGACGACTGGCGATCGCCAGCGTGGTCACCCTGGTCGGCGCACTGGCGCTGACCCCACCGGCGAGCGCGCGGCCACCGTCCGATCCGGGTGCCCGCGACGGCTTGGAGGTGTACGTCGGCGCGGTGGACGCGAAGCAGCGCGAGGAGCTGCGCGCGGCGGGGGTGGACCTCGGGCACGACGCGAAGACGGACGCGGCAGGTCGTACCACCGTCGAGACGGTGCTCAGTCGTCGGCAGGCGAAGCGGCTGACCGACCGGGGCGTCCCCCTGTCGGTGAAGAAGGTTCGGGGCAAGGACGCCTCGCAGGCGCTGCGGGAGCAGTCGGCGGCCGGCTGGACGGCGTTCCGCTCGTACAGCGAGCCCGGTGGTATCCGCGACGAGATCACCGCGACCGCGGCGCGCTTCCCCCGGCTGACGAAGGTCGAGACCATCGGCCGGAGCCAACAGGGCAAGCCGATCCTCGCCCTCAAGGTCACCAAGAACGCCCGGACGGTGCCGGACGGCCGACGACCCGCCGTGCTCTACGCTGGCGCGCAACACGCCCGCGAGTGGATCACACCGGAGATGAACCGCCGGCTGATGCACCACGTGTTGGACAGCTACGGCAGCGACCGGGAGATTACCCGCCTGCTGGATACCACCGAGCTGTGGTTCCTGCCGGTGGCCAACCCGGACGGCTACGACCACACCTTCACCCCCGGCAACCGGCTGTGGCGGAAGAACCTGCGCGACAACAACGGCGACGGGCAGATCACCTCGGTGGACGGCGTCGACCTCAACCGCAACTTCGCCTACAAGTGGGGGTACGACAACGAGGGCTCGTCACCTGACCCGAACAGTGACACCTACCGCGGCCCCAGCCCCAACTCCGAGCCGGAGACGGTGGCACTGGACCGACTCTTCAAGCGGGTCGGGTTCGAGTTCTTCGTCAACTACCACTCGGCGGCCGAGCTGCTGCTCTACGGCATCGGCTGGCAGGTGAGCACCCCCAGCCCGGACGACGAGATCTACAAGGCGATGGTCGGGGACGACGCGCACCCGGCGGTGCCCGGCTACGACCCGGACATCTCCGCCGAGCTGTACACCACCAACGGCGACACCGACAGCCACGCCACCGTCAAGTACGGCACGTTGGGCTTCACCCCGGAGATGTCCACCTGCGAGGCCGCCTCGGCCGTCGACCCCGACGACGAGTGGCGCCCGGAGGACTGCGTCAGCGGTTTCATCTTCCCCGACGACGAGACGCTCATCGCCGGCGAGGTGGGCAAGAATCTGCCGTTCGCGCTGGCCGTGGCCACGTCGGCGGCGGACCCGGACGAGCCGGTGTCGGTGGTCGGACGCAGCACCCCGGACTTCGTGGTGGACACGTTCGACACGTCGTACGGGCGCACCCAGCAGGTCGCCTCGATCACCCGGCGGGCGCTGAAGAACGTGCGGATGCACTACACGGTCAACGGTGGGCGACCGAAGACGACCACGGTCCGCGAGTGGCGCGGCGGTGAGCGCTACGGCGACACCCACGACGACTACTACGCCGAGTTGCGCGGCACCGTCACCGGCACGAAGCCCGGTGACCGGGTGGAGGTCTGGTTCACCGGGGTCAAACAGCGCTCCGGGGTGGTGGCGAGCGAACACTTCACCTACCGGGTGCACGGCGACATCGGCGGTGACGTGCTGGTCCTCGCTATGGAGGACGTCACCGGTCTCAGCCCCGCGCAGACCGGCAGCACCGCGAAGTACGCCGACGAGGTGGCCGCGTCGCTGAGCGCCGCCGGGCGCAGCAGCGACGTGTACGACTTCGACACGATGGGACGCACCGCACCGCACCCGCTCGGCGTGCTGTCGCACTACAAGGCGGTGGTGTGGGAGACCGGCGACGACGTGATCCTGCGCTCCCCCGGCCAGGTCGCCGGCACCACGGCGAGGGCCGCGCTGGAGACCGAACTGGCCGTCCGGGACTACCTCAACGAGGGCGGCAAGCTGCTCGTCAGCGGCCAGTACGCGCTGTTCGCCCAGGGCGCCAACGGGTCCTACGTGTACCACCCGGACGCGCCGCCGGAATGCACCGACGCCGAGGACGACGCCTGCCTGCCCCTGCTCAACGACTTCCAGCAGTACTGGTTGGGCGCCTTCACCTACGTCAGCGACGGCGGCACCGCGCCGGAGGGAGAGCCGTACGCGGTCGCCGGGAACGGCGCCGCGTTCACCGGCTTCACCGGTCAGCTCAACGCGCCCGGGTCGGCCGGAAACCAGGCCCACACGGCGTCGTTCCTCACCACGTCGGGCTTCCTGCCGCCGGACCAGTTCCCGCAGTTCGCCAGCTCCGCGCCGGCGGACTGGGTCCGACCGGGCGGCGCCCCGTTCGACCCGCGCACCGGCGAGTGGTACCTCTACAGCGGCCAGACCGACGAGTCGTACAAGCGGCTCACCCGGACCGTGGACCTCACCGGGGCGAGCAGCGGTGAGCTGCGCTTCTTCACCTCCTACGACACCGAGCAGAACTGGGACTTCCTCTTCGTCGAGGCGCACGAGGTGGGCAGCGACGACTGGACGACCCTGCCGGACGTGAACGGCAAGACCAGCACGGTGACCGGGGACAGCTGCCCCGAGGGCTGGGTGGAGCAGTTGCACCCGTTCCTCGCGCACTACCAGGGCGCGGACTGCACGCCGACCGGGAGCACCGGCACCTGGAACGCGGCGACCGGCACGTCGGGCGGCTGGAAGGAGTTCGTGGCCGATCTGTCCGGCTACGCCGGCAAGCAGGTCGAGGTGTCGATCTCGTACGCCTCGGACTGGAACACGCAGGGTCTCGGTGTCTTCCTGGACGACGCCCGCGTCCTGGTCGACGGGTCGACCGTCGCGGAGACCTCGTTCGAGTCGGCGGACCTGGGTGGCTGGACGGTGGCCGGTCCGCCGCCCGGCTCCGGGGGCAACGCCAACGACTGGTCGCGCAGCCAGCAGGCGTTCGAGGAGGGTTCGGTGGTCGTCACCGCCGACACCGTGTACCTGGGCTTCGGGCTGGAGGGCCTGCCTCCGGCGGCCCGCGACGACCTGGTCGCCCGCTCGCTGACCCACCTCACGGGTCGACCGCGGCACTGACGCGGGGAGGTGCGCCGGCGGTCCGCGGACCGTCGGCGCACCTTCGAGGTACGCCGGGCGCGCCCGACGCCGATGTGGTGAGCTGTACGGGTGTCGGGGCTGGGACTTGTGCTGCACCCCACCCGGGATGTCACCGAGGTGGTCGGGATCATCGAACGGTGGGCGACGCGCCACCGAAAGACGCTGATGGTACGCGCGGAGGACAAGCACCGCGTGCCGGCCAGCGTCGAGCCCGTGCCGGAGGGCGAGCTGGCCGCCCGGGTCGACGCGTTGATCAGCATCGGCGGCGACGGCACCATGCTGGGCGCGCTGCGCTCGGCGATCCTCGACCCGAAGCCGGTGCTCGGTGTGCACCTGGGTCGGCTCGGTTTCCTCGTGGAGGTCGAGCCGCCGGAGCTGCCCGAGGCGCTGAGCCGGTTGCTGTCGAAGGACTTCACCGTCGAGTCGCACGCCTGCCTGGCCTGCGACGTGTGCGGTGACGACGTTGTGGCGTTCAACGACATCGCCCTGGTCCGCCAGCCCGGCTCCGGCTTCGTCACCGCCACCCTGGCCGTCGACGGCCAGCAGTACGGCTACTACCGCGCCGACGCCGTGGTGGTCAGCACGCCGATCGGCTCCACCGCGTACAGCTATGCCGCCGGTGGCCCGCTGATCTCCCCGGCGGCGGACGCGGTGGTGGTGACGCCGTCGGCGCCGATGGCCGGCATCTCCCGGTCGGTGGTGCTGTCCCCGGAGGAGAAGATCCGGCTGGAGTTGGAGGCCAACTCGTCGGCGGTCGTGGTGGAGATGGACGGCCTGGTGTTCCGCGACGCGGCGACCGAGGGGGCCGTCGAGATCAGCTACCGCCGCAACGCCGGCCTGGTGGTCCGCTTCGACCCGTTGCGCTACCAGGAGCGCAACCAGCTGAAGATGGGCCTGCTGGACCTGCCGTTCCTCCCGGAGCAGCTGCGCGAACTACTCCCCCACGAGCTCCGCAAAGCCCAAGAAGAAC
>NZ_WBKR01000075.1 GCF_008868155.1 Micromonospora sp. ALFpr18c | reverse complement strand
CTCGCCGGACGCGCCAACATCGCCCACGCCCGCCGAGACCTCCACGACCGCACCGACACCTTCGCCGTCTACGGCATCTAACAAACCATGATCAAACCGGACACTCCCGAACAACGCCGGGGCCGTGACCCTCACGTCACAGCTGATTCCGCGCGGTGCCACCCGCACTGCCCCGGTTGCTGTATCGGCAACCGCAGAGCGCAGCGCCACGGCTGGCAAGGGCCGAGCAGGCCCCGCGCTTAGGTAGCTGTCCCAGCCCGCCAAATATTTGATCTTGGTTGAGGGTGCTACAGACGGTTCGGCCCCGCGCAGCATTTCGTGCTGGCGGGGCCGGTCGCTACTGATCGCGGTGGTGTCAGTGGACGGCGTCGCGCTCGGGGAGGTCGAGCGGTTCGAGGTCGTCGTCTTCGTCCCGGTCGTCCTCGGGCTCGGCGGGGCTGTAGAGGTCGGGAAAGCGCAGCGGGTCGGGGCCTTCTTCCCAGTCGAGGCTGTCGGCGTCGGGCCAGCCGGCGCGGTCCTCGGCGACGTGGATCGCGTGGTTGGTGGCGGGATCGGTGTCGCCGTGTACGGCTTCCATGCGTTCGTCGTAGACGAGGAACTGGCCTCGGTGGTCGCGGGCGAGTTGGACGTCGTCGGGGTCGATGCAGAGCAGGTCCCGCAACCGGTACGGCAACTCCGCGTCCGCCGACGCCGCCGCCTCGGCGAGGGTGCGGTACATCCGCTCGGCGGCCCTGTCACGCACCTGCGACACCAGCCGGGGCGTGCTCGTACGCCGTTTTCTCCCGCTCGGTGTACCGCTTGACCACCGACGCATCCGCCACCCCGAGCTGCACCGCGACGTAGTCCACCACCGACCACGGCACATCGACCGGATCGGTCAGGAACGTGCCCAGGTAGCGCACCGTCCCGAGCTGCACCGCGAACCCAAGCCGGTTGTGCTCACCCCGCCGCTTCCCGATCAACCCCCGATCGGTGTCATACAGGAAGAAGGACCGCTCCAGCTCCGCCCGCGACGGCTCACCCATGAACTGCCCATACCCCGCAGCTTGATCATCATTCAGGAACTCCACCGGCACGGCCGCACAACCTACTACGGCCCCACCCGAATCCCCCCAGCCCCGCGCTTAGCGCCAGATACCGTTCCGATCTTCCTCGACCCCCGAACAGATCTTCATCGACAAAGCCTCCGGCAAACTCGCCCGCCGCCCCGAACTCGACAAAGCGCTACTGGTCGCCCACCGGCCCGGGGACCAGCTCGTGGTGACCAAGCTCGACCGGCTCGGCCGCTCGCTCGAGCACCTCATCGAACTGTCGGTCCGGCTGCAGGAGCGCGGCGTCGACCTGGTCGTGCTCGACCAGAAGATCGACACCTCCACCGCGATGGGCCGGATGTTCTTCCAGATCCTCGGCTCCATCGCCGAGTTCGAGCACGCGCTGATGTCGGAGCGCACCCTCGACGGGCTGGCCGCCGCCCGGGCCCGCGGCCGCACCGGCGGGCAGAAGCCGAAGCTGACTCCGCGTCAGGCGAAGATCGCGCAGGAGATGTACGAGGAGACCGGCCCCGACGGCCGCCGGGTACACACCGTCGCCCAGATCGCCGCCGAGTTCGGCGTCACCCGCCCCACCATCTACCGCCACCTGGACAAGCTTCCAGCCCAGACGCCAGCCCCGTAAACCAGGAGCGTCCCCGGCACCTCACCCCGCAGCGCGTTCGCCCTGGTCAGCCAAATCCGTTGATTTTTCCGCCAGGACTACGGGCACCCCCACTTGCCACGCAGCACAGCTCATACCGGTTCGGCGGACCACTGCTACGGACCGTACATCGAGCAAACACGCCACCATGCCGCCGCATGGAGACGAAGTGGGTCGGTTTCGGCAAGGACATGGACGTCACACCGGCCCATGGGAGCTGACCTTCCTGGATGCCTCGACCTCCAAGGCGACGCTCGATCAGTACAACACCTCGCTCGCACATGCCCTTTAGCCAACCGTCAACCGACGGCTGCGCGGATACTCCGACTCAGCGCAGGACCCTCGTGCTCCCCTTCGTTCAGATCGCGCCCTGTCCCGCGAGGACTGTTTCGCGGAATGACGCCACCACGGGCCGAAGATCTATCCGGTGCCAGGCCGCCCACAGTTGCACGGCTCCCCCGTACCAGGGAAGTTCCCGCACCACGATGCCCTCGGTCATGCCCCGCGCCATGCTCCGCTGGACAAGCGCGAGGCCGAGACCGGAGGCGACCAGGCCCAGTGCGGTGAGCGGATCGGCCGCGGTGAGGCGGATATCCGGCGTGAAGCCGCATGCCACGCACGACGTGACGAACGTGTCACGCCAGCCCTGGTCCTGCGAGTCGCCAACCATGATCCACGGCTGCCCGTTCACGTCGTCGGGCATCACCTCCTCCTGCGCGGCAAGGAGATGGCTCGCGGGCAGCGCGAGCAGCAGCGGATCTGTCAGGAGAGGAGACGCCTTCAGATCCGGGTCGTCCTCCGGTGGCGGCGTGCGGACCAGTGCGATGTCCAGACTGCGCTGGCGTAGGCCTTCGAACTGCTCGGCCGACTCCTGGTCGTACAGTGCGACGTGAATTCCGGGGCGTTCCTCGCGCAGGGCGCGAAGAGCAGTGGGCAGGACGCCGGTGTGCATGGCGTTGGCCACGTAGCCGATGCACAGGCCGCCCTCCTCGCCGCGGCCGAGCCGCCGGCCGAGATTCTCCAGCCGATCCGCGTGGCGCAGCAGAGCGCGGGCCTCGGTCAGGAAGACGCGGCCGTCGGCGGTCAGCCGGATGCGCTGCTGACTCCGCTCGAAAAGGGTGAGACCCAGGTGCATCTCGAGCTGGGCGATCTGCCGGCTGAGCGGCGACTGGGAGATGTGCAGCTGGCCGGCAGCCCGTCCGACGTGCTCGACCTCGGCGACGGCCACGAAGTACCGGAGTTGTCGGAGGTCAAGCAAGCTGGACCCCAAAGGACTCAAGTGAGTCCGAGTGAGTCCTGGACAGTCTCATAAGTGGATCATAACCTTGGATCCGCAAGGCCGGTCAATCGTACAATCGCTCATGTATCGCATGAATTTACATTAAGAGGTTATCCATGACGATCAGGTCTCTCCTTCCTGGTGCACTCGGATTCGGCACCGCGCCGCTCGGCAACATGTTCCGCGACATTCCCGACGAAGAGGCGGCGGCCACCGTCGAGGCTGCCTGGGACCAGGGCATCCGCTACTTCGACACGGCACCGTTCTACGGCGCGGGCCTCGCCGAGATCCGGCTCGGCGACGTACTGGCACAGCACGCACGCGACGAGTACGTCCTCAGCACCAAGGTCGGCCGCGTCGTCCTCGACGAGATCGAAGACCCAGCCACCCGCGACCTCGGCGAGAAGGGTGGCCTCTTCGAGCACGGCCGCCCGAACAAGGTCCTCAACGACTACACCGCCGACGCCACCCTGCGCTCCATTGACGACAGCCTCAAGCGCCTCAGGACCGACCGCCTCGACATCGTCTGGGTGCACGACGTGGCCCAGGACTTCTACGGAGACGACTGGCTGGCCGTCTACGAGTCGGCCCGCACGGGTGCCTTCCGCGTCCTGCAGAGGCTGCGTGACGAGGGCATCATCAAGGCCTGGGGTCTGGGCGTCAACCGGGTGGAGCCCCTGGAGATCACCCTCGATCTCGACGAGCCCAAGCCCGACGCCTTCCTCCTCGCCGGCCGCTACACCCTCCTCGACCACGACCGAGCCCTGCAGCGCCTGATGCCGGCCGCCTCGGCCCAGGGCGTGGACGTCGTCGTCGGTGGCCCCTACAGCTCGGGGATCCTCGCCGGAGGTACGCACTTCGAGTACCAGAAGGCACCTGCGGCCATCATCGACAAGGTGGAGCGGATCAAGGCACTCGCCGAGCAATACGGGATTACCGTCAAGGCCGCTGCGCTGCAGTTCGCCCTCGCCAACCCGGCCACGGTCGCCGCGATCCCCGGCGCCACGAAGCCCAGCCGCATCGCCGAAGACGTGGCCGCCCTCAACGAACCGGTGCCGGCTGCCTTCTGGACGGCGCTGCGCGAAGATGAGCTGATCGCCGACGCCGCGCCCGTACCCGCAGCCTGACCTCTCACCTCGTCCCCGCCCCAGTCCTCGGGAGATTCCCGTGGGCACCACCACTGAATTCATTGACGTTCCCGCTTCGCCTGACCGCACGGGGCGGTGGCGGCGGGCGCGCCTCCGGCAGGGCCGGTGTACAGACATGCCCGAGATGCAGGTGACGCTCCTTCACCTTCGTGAAGCAGCACCGCAACGGCTGAATGCACGCCGGCCCTGGCCAACTCGGCAATGGCCTACGCCCAGCCGCCGTCCACCGTCAGGGTGCGGCCGGTCATGTAGGAGGCCTCGTCCGATACCAGGAAGGCGACTGCGGCCGCGATTTCGCCGGGGCGGCCCAGACGGCCCAGGGCCATGACGTGCTTGATCTCGGTGGCCACGTCGAGGTCGTCGCGGCCACCCAGATAGTCCTGTGCGGCACCCGCGGCCATGTCAGTCAGGGTACCGCCGGGGGCGATCGCGTTGATGGCGATGCCGCGCCGGCCCAGCTCCGGCGCCAGGTTGCGCACCATTGACTCGACCGCCGCCTTGGACGCTGCGTACAGGGTGTGGTGCAGCAACGATCGGTGCGCGCTCGCGGAGGAGGTCAGCACGATGCGGGCACCGTCGGTCATGTGCCGCACGGAGTGCTGGGTGGCGAGGAACTGGCCGCGGACGTTGGTGTGGAAGACGCGGTCGAAGTCCTGCGCGGTCACCGTTTCCAGGGCGCCGAAGTGTTCGACCCCGGCGTTGCTGACCAGGATGTCGAGGCGGCCCAGCCGATCGACGGCCTGGTCCACGAAGGACTTGATCTGCTCGGGCGACGTGACGTCGCCCTGCACCGCGACCGCCTGGCCGCCGGCGGCGACGATGTCGGCGACGACGGCTTGCGCCGCTTCGGCCTGGGACCGATAAGTGATCGCGACGGTCGCCCCGTCGGAGGCGAGCCGGCGTGCGATCGCCGCGCCGATGCCGCGCGAGCCACCGGTGATCAATGCGGCCTTTCCCTTGAAGTCACTCATCTCGTACGTCCCCTTCGCTGCCGTGGTTGACATTCTGTAGTTAACGCCGGTCTGATATACACAGGAAGCGAAAAAACAAGATATCGGTTATCTCTTTGGGTGATAAAATGGAGTTGCGGCAGCTCGCGGTGTTCGTCGCGGTCGCTGAAGAGTTGAGCATCACCAGGGCCGCGGCACGGAGCCAAGTCGTACAGTCCGCCGTGTCGGCGACGCTGCGGACGTTGGAGCGGCAACTCGGCGTGGAGCTGGTGTCCCGCACCACGCATCGGGTCGAGCTCACCGAGGCCGGGCGGGTGTTGCTGCCCGAGGCGCGGCGGGTGCTGGCCGCCGCGGCCGAGGCCCAGCATGTGATGCAGCAGCTGCGCGGCGGCCTTCGCGGCACGCTACGGATCGGGACGATGTTGTCCGAGGTGTTGATCGGTGCCAGCCCGCCGCGCGTGATCTCCAGCTTCCTCGCCGCGCATCCGAGCATGTCCGTCGACGTCCGGACGGGCGGCAGCGTCGAGCACGCCGAGGCACTACGTCGAGGCCGGCTCGATCTCGCCTATGTCGCGCTGCCGCCCGAGGAGGCGGCAGGTCTGACGCTGCACCCGGTCCACGCCGAGACGATGGTGCTGCTCGTCCCGCCGGATCACCGCCTGGCCGGGCGGCAACGGGTCGAGCTGACCGAGCTGGCGGACGAGCCCTTCGTGGACACGCCTCCCACTTGGGGCACCCGCGTAGCCATCGATCGGGCGTTCATCCGCGCGGAGGCCGCGCGGATGGTCAGCTACGAGATCGCGGACGCATGCGGGGTGCGTGAGTTCGTCCGGCATGGCCTCGGCGTCGCTATCGGGCCCTCGGCGCTCGCCGACCCCGATCTCGTGTGCGTACCGATCGGCCGGTACGCGCCCCGGCTCGTCATCTCCCTGGCCACCGCCGACCGCGATCTCAGCACACCGATCCGCGCGTTCCTACAGATCGCCGAACAGCTCAGCGAGGCGGCCGCGGAGCCGACATAGCCACCCCGTCACGCCGGCTCCGGCCTTGAGGGTGCGGCCGTCGTAGAGCACCGGCAGGATCGACACCCCGCTCGGCCAGTCCGCCGCCCAGTTACCGATGCGCAGGTCCCAGGGGTAGCCCCTCTTCTTGATCAAACCCGCTCGGTGCTCAGCGTGGACGGTGCAGGCTACGCCACACGACCGTGTGATCATTAGCAGCCGACGCGACCAACGTGGCAACCAAAAGACCCTCTGATCCACCTATGGAGCGACACCGAACCATGAAAAACACCAGACGAGCCGCTGCCTTCCTTGCAACGCTCACGCTCGCGCTCTCAGGTCTCGGACTTGAGGCGTCGACCGCACAGGCCGCCCCCTATTCATGCAGGGACCGTCAGCTCTGCGCGTACACGGGGGAAAACGCCACCGGGTCAGTGTTTGTGATCACCGACACAAGGGATGGCTACCCCTGTGACATGGACTTCAGCGACAACAAGTTCGCCAATGGCACGCCGGTGAAGAACCGGGTCGCCTCGATGGTCAACAAGACCGACAGTCTGATGTTCGTCTCCGACAAGACATGGCTGAGCGGACAACTGGGCATGGTCTTCGTTGACGCAACCGTCAACTTGTCCCACATCCGGATGGGCGACAAGTATGGCAACCTCGCAGGCACCGCGGCCTCGGCCTGCTAGCGGTCGGCAGTAATGCTTCGGCCGGTTGTCCGCGGTGCCGCGGACAACCGGCCGACTGGCTTGTGCCCTCATCGCAGAGCCACCGGTCGGCGAGCGAGCGATGTTAGCCGACAGGTGCCCCTGCCTGCGGTGCGACGACCTACGGCTTGACGTACGCGTTCACGAACGACGGGTAGCCGAAGACGCTGGAGATGAAGATCCCGCCGGCCTTGGACCCGTGCACGTTGTAGGCCACGTCGACGAAGAGCGGCACCACCGGTGCGAACTCCTTCATGATCCGCTCGTCGAGCTTGGCCCACTCGGGACCCTGCGCGGCCGGCTCCAGGGCGAGGATCCGGTCCATCTCGGCGTTGATCGTCGGGTCGTTGAAGTACGACTGGTTGCTGTTGCCCTCGGCCTTGATGGTGCGGCCGTCGTAGAGCACCGGCAGGATCGACGCGCCGCTCGGCCAGTCGGCCGCCCAGTTACCGATGTACAGGTCCCAGGGGTTGTCCTTCTTCTTGATCTCGTCGAGCTTGGCGTCGTCCGAGATGTTCCGCAGCGTGATCTTGAAGCCGGCCCGCTCCAGGTTGGCCTTGAGCTGGGCACCCTGCTGCTGCTCGGTCGAGTTGTCGGCGACACCGAGGACCAGCTCCGGAGTCTTTCCGCCGAGCAGCTCCTTGGCCTTGTCGACGTTGCCGTTGGCACCCGCCGGGTACGCGTCGTACGCCTTGTAGCCGATGGTGGCCGGCGGCATCAGCGTGGTCAGCGGCGCGGCGACGGTCTGCCCGCCCATCGCCTTGATGAAGCCCTCACGGTCGATGGCGTAGTTGAGCGCCTGGCGGACCTTCAGGTCGGTGACCCGCTGGTTGTTGATGACGAGCTGGTTGGCGCTGGGCGTCGGGGAGAGGATGCTGCGCGACTTGAGCGACGCGTCCCCGGCCACCTTGGCGACCAGTGAGGCGGGCACGAAGTTGAAGGCGAGCGCGCTCTGGTCGGCGCCGTTGTCGGCGATCACCCGGTTGTTGGCGGCGTCCGCGGTCGGGCCGAAGCTCCAGACGAACTGGTCCGGGTACTGGTGCCGGACCGGGTCGGTGTTCGGGTCCCAGTTGGGGTTGCGGTCCAGGGTGATCTGCACGCCGACCTGGTTCTTGGCGACCTTGTACGGGCCGGACGAGAACGGCTGCTTGTCCAGGTCGACACCGGTGTCCTTGTCGGCGGGCAGCGGCGCGGTGGTCGGCAGCGAGGCTGCGAACGGCAGGTCACAGCGGGGCTTGGCGAACTCGAAGCGCAGCGTCTTGGCGTCCGGCGTGGAAAGGCCGGGCGGCAGCGACGTCTTGTTCTTCTTGAAGTCCCACTTGGTGTCGAACTGCGGGGTGTCGGCCAGCCACTCCTGGATGTAGGTCGGGCCGCCGGACAGGTCCGGGTCGAAGGACCGGGCGATGCCGTACGCGATCTCCTTGGCGGTGATCGGCCGGCCGTCCTCGAACTTCACCCCGTCCTTGACGGTGAATTCCCAGACCTTGCAGTCGTTGTTGACGTTCTTGCCCGGTGTCTCGGCCAGGTCGCCGACGAGGACCAGGCCGCCCTTGCCGTCGTCCTTCCACGTGGTCAGGTACCGCGCGAAGAGCGGGTTGGTCATCAACCCGGCGAACGAGTACGTCCGCTGCGGGTCGAGGTGGGAGATCGGCGACTCCCGGATGATGGTGAAGGTGCCGCCCTTGGCGGCGCCGCTCACCTCGGCCGCCGGGCCCTGCGAGTCCTTGGGGTCGGTCGCGATGACCCCGGTCTGCTGCCGTTCGGTGTCCACCGTGGTGCCCTCGCCCGTGTTCTTCGAGCACGCACCCAGTGTCACCACCAGAGCGATCGCGCCGCCTGCGGCAACCGCCACGCGTGGTCGCATGAAGTACCCCCTTCACCCATGTGTCGTGCGGTTTCGTCGGGGCGAGAACCGCCGACGTCCCGAGGATCGTAAGGAAGAAAACCTACGAGTTGTGTAACAGTTGCCGATAAATTTCGCCATCGGCCACACGCTGGCCACCGCTCGGCTCAGCGCAGCCGCACCCGGGGGTCGATGGCCGCGTAGAGCAGGTCCACCAGCACGTTCGCCAACACCACGAAGACGGCCGCGATCAGCACGGTGGCCATGATCGTCGGTAGGTCACCCGAGCGCACGGCGTCCACCGCCGTACGCCCCAGCCCCTGGATGCCGAACGTCGTCTCGGTGATCACCGTGCCGCCCAGCGCCCCGCCCACGTCCAGCCCCGCGATGGTCACCACCGGGGTGATCGCCGCGCGCAGCGCGTGCCGCCCGTACACCTTGGGTTTGGCCAGGCCCTTCGCCCGCGCGGTCCGGACGAAGTCCTCGGACAGCGTCTCCAGCATCTGCGCCCGCGACAACCGGGCGTAGATGGCCGAGAAGAGGAAGGCCAGCGCCACCCAGGCGAGCACCAGCCCGCTGGCCCACCTCGCCGGATTGTCGAAGAGGGACGTGTAGCTGGGCACCGGCAACAGCCGCAGGTTGTAGACGAACACCAGCAGCAGCACCGCGCCCACGAAGTAGAGCTGCAACGACGCGCCGGTCAGCGAGAAGCCGATGGCGGCCCGGTCCAGCCAGGTGCCCCGCCGCAGCGCCGAGACCATGCCCAACCCGACCCCGAGCAGCAGCCAGAGGATGGCCGCCGGGATGACGATGCTCAGCGTCACCGGCAGCACCCGGGCGATCGTGTCCGAGACCGCCTCGTTGGTGACGTACGACCAGCCGAGGCAGGGCGCATCGCACCGGCCACCCTGCGCGCTGCCCAGGTCCCGACCGGTGACGATGCCCTTCATGTAGCCGGCGTACTGGCTGACCAGCGGGTCGTTGAGGCCCAGGTCGTCGCGGACGCGCTCCAGCCGCTCCGGGTTGCAGTTCTTCGAGCAGATGCTGCTGACCGGGTCGCGCGGCAGGGCGAAGAACATCAGGAACGTCAGCACGCTCACCGCGAAGAGGGTCAGTGTGGCGGAGAACAGCCGCTTGATCAGGAATCGCGACATGAGAGCCACCTTTCGTTCGCGACTGCGGGGCTCCGCTTCGCTGCACTCCTCGCGCTCACACGAACCCCTACCGGGAGGACTTCGGGTCGAGCGCGTCCCGCAACGCGTCGCCGAAGAGGTTGAAGGCGAACACCAGCGCGAAGATCGTGATGCCCGGGAAGAACACGTACGCCGGGTCGGTCTGGAGGAAATCCAGACTGTCGTAGATCATCCGGCCGAAGCTCGGGGTCTCGTCGCTGAGGCCGACACCGATGAACGACAGCGCGGCCTCGCTGGTGATGAACTGCGGCACGGCGAGGGAGAACGAGACCAGGATCGGCGCCCAGATGTTCGGCAGCAGTTGCCGGAAGATGATGTGCCCGAGCCCGGCGCCGCTGGCCTTGGCGGCCTCCACGAACTCCCGCTCGCGCAGCGCGATCACCTGCCCGCGCACCAGACGGGCTGTGCTGGTCCAGCCGAAGATGGCGAAGACGGCGATCAGCACGCCCACCCCGAACGCGGACGACACCTGCCCCCGCTCGCCGTAGAAGCGCAGCGTGATGGTGGGGGTGAGCGCCAACGCGATGATCAGGAACGGCATGGCCAGGGTCAGGTCGGTGATCCAGTTGATCACCGCGTCGAGCCAGCCACCGAGGTAGCCGGCGAGCGCGCCGAGCCCGATGCCGATCGTCGCGGTGATCAGCGCGGCGGCGAACGCGATGAACAGCGACGTCCGCAGCCCGTAGATCAACCGGATGAAGATGTCACGGCCCAACCCCGGCTCCAGGCCGAACCAGTGGTCCCCGGTGACGCCGCCGGCGTAGCCCAGTGGCATGCCGAAGCCGTCCAGCAGGTTCTGGAACTGCTCGCGCGGGCCGACCCCGTAGACCACCTCGATCAGCGGGGCGGACAACCCCAACACCATGAAGAAGACCAGGAGTACGCCGCTGACGACGGCCGTGCGGTCGCGGCGCAGCCGCAGCCAGGCGAGCTGCCCGGGTGAGCGGCCGACGACCCCCTTGGCCGCGGGCTCGCCCATCCCGCCGTCGGACTCGATCTCGGCAAGCGCCACACCCTCCACCGGGGACAGGCTCACGACGACACCTCCTCGACGTTCGCTTCGACCCCGCGCCCCGCCGGCTCGGCGCCGACCACGGCGGCCTCCGCCTGCAACGCGGCACGGGCGGGTTCCGGGAAGTGGCACGCGGTGGCCTGGTTGCCGCCGTCGCGCGCCACCAGCGCGGGCTCCTCGGTCGCGCAGACGTCCTGCGCCTTCCAGCAGCGGGTGCGGAACCGGCAGCCCGACGGCGGGTCGAGCGGCGTCGGCACGTCGCCGGTCAGCCGGATCCGGCCCGCCGGGCCGAGCTGGGTGACGTCCGGGATCGCGGAGAGCAGAGCCCGGGTGTACGGATGCTGCGGGCGCTCGTAGATGTCGGCGCGGTCGCCGATCTCGACGATCCGGCCCAGGTACATCACCGCGACCCGCTGGCAGAAGTGCCGGACCACGGCCAGGTCGTGCGCGATGAACACGAACGCCAGGCCAAGCTCCCGTTGCAGGTCACGCAGCAGGTTGACGACCTGCGCCTGGATCGAGACGTCCAGCGCGGACACCGGCTCGTCGGCGACGATCAGTTTGGGCCGCAGGGCCAGCGCCCGGGCGATGCCGATGCGTTGACGCTGGCCGCCGGAGAACTCGTGCGGATACCGGTTGTAGTGCTCCGGGTTCAACCCGACCAGCTCCAGCAACTCCTGCACCCGGGCCTTGATCCCACCCGGCGGGTTGATCCCGTTGACCTGCAACGGCATCGCCACGATCCGGCCCACGGTGTGCCGGGGGTTCAACGAGGCGTACGGGTCCTGGAAGATGATCTGGAGTTCCTGGCGCAGCGGGCGCAACTCCCGCCGGCCGGCGTGGGTGATGTCCCGTCCCGCGAACTCGATGCTGCCGCTCGTCGGCTCCAACAGCCGCACCAGCATCCGACCGGTGGTGGTCTTGCCGCAGCCGGACTCCCCCACCAGGCCGAGCGTCTCACCCGGGCGCACGTCGAAGTCGAGCCCGTCGACCGCCCGCACCAGACCGGTCGCGCGCAGCCCCTGGCGTACCGGGAAGTGCTTGGTCAGCCCGCGTACCCGCAGCAGTGGTTCGTCGGTCATCTCCACAGTCCTCCGTTCGGGACTGCGGTACTCCGCTGCGCCGCGTTCCTCGCCCTCACACAGCCACCCCCACTCGTGCGATGTCCTCGGCGTAGAACGCGGCGCGGTCCTCGGCGCTCAGGTGGCAGGCGACCAGGTGACCGTCGTCCCCGGCCGGGCGCAGCTCGGGCACCTCGCTGCGGGACCGGCTGCCGGCGCGGTCCGCGTAGCGGCAGCGGGGGTGAAACGCGCAGCCCGACGGAAGGTTGATCAGGCTGGGCGGGTTGCCGGGGATGGGCACCAGGTCCGCGTCCGCGTCGCCGTGCAGCGACGGCACGCTGGAGAGCAACCCCCAGGTGTACGGATGCTGCGGCGAGCGGAGCACCTGCTGCACGCTGCCCCGCTCGATGGCACGTCCGCCGTACATGACCAGGACGTCGTCGGCGACCTGGCCGACCACGCCGAGGTCGTGGGTGATCAGAATGATCGCGGAGTGGAACTCGGCCTGCAGGTCGGCGAGCAGGTCCAGGATCTGCGCCTGCACGGTGACGTCGAGCGCGGTGGTCGGCTCGTCGGCGATCAGCAGCGCCGGGTCGTTGACCAGGGACATCGCGATCATCGCCCGTTGGCGCATGCCGCCGGAGAACTCGTGCGGGTACTGGTCGAAGCGGCGGGCCGGCTGCGGGATGCCCACCCGGTCCAGCATGTCCACCGCCCGCTGCCGGGCCTCGCGCCGGTTGGCCTTCGGGTGGTGCACTCGGTACGCCTCGGCGATCTGCCGGCCCACGGTGTAGTAGGGGTGCAGCGCGGACAGCGGATCCTGGAAGATCATCGCCATGTCGCGGCCGCGCAGCCGGCGTACCTCCTCGTCCGGCAGGCCGACCACCTGCCGGCCGCCGACGGAGATCTCGCCGGTGATGGTGGTCCGCTTGGGATCGTGCAGACCGAGGATGGCCAGCGAGGTCACGCTCTTGCCGGAACCGGACTCGCCGACGATCCCGAGGGTGCGGCCCCGCTCGACGGCGAACGACACCCCGTCGACCGCGCGCACCACGCCGTCGGCGGTGTCGAACCGAACCCGAAGGTCACTCACCCGCAGGTAGGCGTCCTGGTCGGAGCGCTGTGCCGGCACGGCGGGGCGGTCGTCCGGTTCCCCGGACGGCGACGGTTCCGAGCTGTCCACGGCCACCTCCCTCAGCGACGAAGAGAACTTACAACAAAGTCCCGAGGGTGAAAATAAGCTACAAAGTCGGCACGTGTCAGCGGGCCCGAGCGTAACGAGTCGGCATCGGCACCGCACCCCCGTCACCTCGCCATCCACGCCCGTTCATCTCGCACGGCGCGCGCGGCACGCCCTTCGTCGTCAAGGTCACGCTCGAACCAGGATCTAGTGGCATCACCGACGCGGCGATACCACTACAACCAGGATGTTGCGCGAATCGTGCGGCCCGTCGGGCGTACTCGCACGTCGGGTGCGACCGAGCCGGTGAAGGTCGCCATTCGGCCGGAAGATCTGCTCCCCTGACGGGTGTCGGTTGGCTGGCCTAGGGTCGGTCCATGACCGAGTTCGACGCTGCCACCGCCGCCGTCCAGGCCGCCCTCGACGCGGGCGCCCGGTACGCCGACGCGCGGGTGATGCACCGCCGCTACGAGTCGATGACCGCGCGCAACGGCGACGTGGAGGAGCTGACCCAGGACGAGAGCATCGGGCTGGGCGTCCGGGCACTGGTCGGCGCGAGCTGGGGCTTCCACGCCGTACCCGATCTGTCGGACGCCGCCGCCCGCGACGCCGGCCGGCGTGCGACGCGGACGGCCATGGCGAGCGCGCGGGTGCCGGGCCCCCCGGTCGACCTGGTGCCGGTCGAGGCGGTCACCGCGAGCTGGGCGTCCGGCTGCCAGATCGACCCGCTCGGGGTGGCCCTGTCGGACAAGGGCGATCTGCTGGTCGCCGCGACCCGCACGATGGCTGAGCACGGCGCCGACCTGGCCGAGGGGCTGTACCAGATCTGGGACACCGCGAAGTGGTTCGTCTCCAGTGAGGGGCACCGCATCGACCAGCGGATCCGCGAGTGCGGTGGCGGCATCTCGGCGACCTCGATCGGCGACGGCGAGACGCAGCGCCGCTCCTGGCCCAGCTACCGGGGCCAGTACGGCACCACCGGGTGGGAGCTGGTCGAGTCGCTGGATCTCGCCGCGCACGCCGCGCAGATCGCCGAGGAGTCGCGGGCGCTGCTCACCGCGCCGCCCTGCCCGGCCGGCGAGACGGATCTGATCCTCGGCGACGAGCAGCTGGCCCTGCAGATCCACGAGTCGGTCGGGCACGCCATCGAGCTGGACCGGATCCTCGGGTGGGAGGCCGCGTTCGCCGGCACGTCCTGGCTGGACCTGGCCCAACTCGGCTCGCTGCGCTACGGCTCGGAGCTGATGAACATCACCATCGACCCGACGATCCCGGGCGCGCTGGGCAGCTTCGGCTTCGACGACGAGGGCTCCCCCGCGGTCAAACGGGACGCGGTGCGTGACGGTCGTTGGGTGGGTGTGCTCGCCGGGCGGGACTCCGCCGCGATGGCGAGCCTCGACTACGGCGGCAGCGTACGGGCCGACGGGTGGGCGCGGCTGCCGATGGTGCGGATGACCAACGTCGGCCTGGAACCCGGCCCGCACACCCTGGAGGAGATCATCGCGGCCACCGACGACGGGGTACTGATGGACCTCAACCGGTCCTGGTCGATCGACGACAAGCGGCTCAACTTCCAGTTCGGCTGCGAGGTCGGCTGGGAGATCAAGAAAGGGCGGCGGGGGCGGATGCTGCGCAACCCCACGTACACCGGTATCGGCCCGCTCTTCTGGCGCTCGATGGACATGCTCTCCGGCGAGACGGTGCCCTGGGGGACGCCCAACTGCGGCAAGGGCCAACCCGGCCAGATCGGCCACACCGGCCATCCGGCGGCACCGGCCCGCTTCCGCAACGTGCGGGTGGGGGTTTCAGCGTGAGCGCGAGGAGTGAGCCGGGTTTGCGAGCCCCGCAGTCGCGAACGAAAGGCGGCTCCGCGTGAACGGGGCCAGCGAGCTGGAGCTGGCCGGGCAGGTCGTCGAGCTGGTCCGGCACCTCGGCGGGCCGGCCGCGCAGGCGGAGGCGGTGGTGACCCGGGCGGATCTGGCCCTGACCCGCTTCGCCAACTCGGCCATCCACCAGAACGTCTCCGAGTCGACCGTCGGCGTCCGGCTGCGACTGCACATCGACGGGCGGACCGCCGCCGGCAGCGGCAGCGTGATCACCACCGACGGGCTGCGCGCGCTGGTCGAGCGCACCCTGACCGCGGCGCGCCTCTGCCCGCCCGACCCGGGCTGGCCGGGGTTGGCGCCGCCCACGCCCGCGCCGGTCGCGCCACCCGTCGACGAGGCGACCGCGTACGCCGAGCCGGATCAGCGGGCCGACCGGGTCGGCGCGTTCGTGGCCGCCGCCGGGGGCCTCAACACGGCCGGCTACTGCCGTACCGCGCACCGTTCGTCGGCGTTCGCCAACTCGGCCGGGCACTCGGCGCACGGCCGCTCCGCGGAGGCCGCGATGGACGGCATCGCCCGTCGCGACGGCGCGGACGGGATGGCCCGGCACAGCGCCGACCGGCTGTCCGACCTCGACGGAGCCGAGCTGGGCGCGCGCGCCGCCGCGAAGGCGCAGGCCGCGACCGACCCGGTCGAGCTGCCGCCGGGGCGCTACGAGGTGGTGTTCGAGCCGGCCGCGGTGGCGGACCTGCTGCAGAACCTGTCCTGGTACGGCTTCAACGGCAAGCGGTACGCCGAGCGGCAGTCCTTCGCCGAGCCGGGCGCGGCCCAGTTCGACCCGTCGGTGACCCTGGTCGACGACCCGCTGGGCGCGTCGGGGTTGCCGTTCGACGCCGAGGGCACCGGCCGGCGGGCGCTGACCCTGGTCGAGGCGGGCACCACCCGGGCGGTGGCGCACGACCGGCGGACCGCCGCCGAGGCGGGTGCCGAGTCCACCGGGCACGCGGTCGCCGGCGGCGCCACCTGGGGCCCGATGGCCCGTAACCTGCACCTGTCCGGTGCGGTGGCCGGGCCGGTCAGCGCGGCGGGCCGGGCCACCACGGGCGCGGCGGCCGGTACGGTCGTCGACGGGGACACCGCCGCGCTGGTCGCCGGGGTACGCCGAGGGCTGCTGGTCAGCGACCTCTGGTACACGCGGGTGCTCGACCCGAAGAGCCTCGTCGTCACCGGGTTGACCCGTAACGGCGTCTGGTTGATCGAGGACGGCACGGTCGTCCGGGCGGTCCGCGACCTGCGGTTCACCGAGTCGTACCCCCGGGCCCTCGGGCCGGGCGCGGTCCTCGGGCTGGGCGCGCGGCCGGTGCGCCAACCGGACCGGGTGGACGGTGCCTGGTGGGCCGCGCCCTCGGTGCGACTCGCGTCCTGGCACTTCACCGGGGGCGCGTCCGGCTGAGCGGCCGGAGGCGGGCAGTGACGTTCTTAACACCGTGCCATCGATCGCCGTGCCAGGGCTTTCCGCAGGCCGGACACACGGGACACTCCCTTGCGCGGACGGCTCGCAAAGATCGGCGTAACGTGTGTCACTTAGCTGCGTCGGTCGATCCGGCGTGGTCGTTGGTGTGCGCATGACGTGGCAGCGGGTGCGGGTTCGCCGGTCCGCGTGCCGACCGGAGAGAGATCAGCCCGCCCGTACGGGCCCGTCGAGGAGACGACTCGAATGACTTCAACGGCAACGAGGCCGCGGGGAGCGCGGGCGCGCGCCGCCATCGCGGCGAAGACGTTGCGTACCGACCGATGGTGGTTCGCCCCGCTGATCACCGTGATCGGGCTCAGCGCCTGGGTCGCGTACGCGACGGTCCGGGTCTTCATGCACAAGTGGTACTGGGTCGACCAGTACCACTACCTGACTCCGTTCTACTCCCCGTGTGTGACGGACCGGTGCGTCGAGGAAGCCTCGCACTTCGGCCGGTTCCTGCCCGGCTGGTGGATCATCCCGGACGCCGCGCTGACCCTGCCGTTCCTGCTGCTGTTCCGCCTCACCTGCTACTACTACCGCAAGGCGTACTACCGGTCGTTCTGGCTGTCGCCGCCGGCCTGCGCCGTCCCGGACGGCCACCAGGAGTACGGCGGTGAAACCCGCTTCCCGCTGCTCGGGCAGAACCTGCACCGTTACTTCTTCTACGCCGCCGCGATCATCTCGTTGATCAACACCTGGGACGCGATCCTCGCCTTCCACTCGCCCGAGGGCTTCGGCTTCGGGTTGGGCAACCTCGTCCTGCTGCTCAACGTGGTGATGCTCTGGGCGTACACGATCTCCTGCCACTCGTGCCGGCACATCATCGGCGGCCGGCTCAAGCACTTCTCCAGGCACCCGGTGCGCTACCGGGCCTGGACCTTCGTCTCGGCGTTGAACGTCCGGCACATGCAGCTCGCCTGGATCACCCTCGGCACCCTCGCGCTGACCGACTTCTACGTGATGGCGCTCGCGGCCGGCTGGTTCGACGACCTGCGGTTCATCAACTAAAGGGCCCCTGACATGACCACTACCACTCGTATCGAACGACACCACTACGACGTCGTCGTCATCGGGGCCGGCGGCGCCGGTCTGCGCGCGGCGATCGAGGCCCGGCTCGCCGGCAAGAAGACCGCGATCATCTCCAAGTCGCTGTTCGGCAAAGCCCACACGGTGATGGCCGAGGGCGGCGCCGCCGCCGCGATGGGCAACGTGAACAGCCGGGACAACTGGCAGGTGCACTTCCGCGACACCATGCGCGGCGGCAAGTTCCTCAACAACTTCCGGATGGCCGAGCTGCACGCGAAGGAGTCGCCGCAGCGGATCTGGGAGCTGGAGACGTACGGTGCGCTCTTCGACCGCACCAAGGACGGCAAGATCTCCCAGCGCAACTTCGGTGGCCACGAGTACCCGCGGCTGGCGCACGTGGGCGACCGGACCGGCCTGGAGCTGATCCGCACCCTCCAGCAGAAGATCGTGTCCCTGCAGCAGGAGGACCACCGGGAGTTCGGCTCGTACGACGCCCGGATCAAGGTGTTCTCCGAGACCACCATCACTGAGCTGCTGCTCGACGGTGACCGGGTGGCCGGCGCGTTCGGCTACTACCGGGAGTCGGGCGAGTTCATCCTCTTCGAGGCACCGGCCGTGGTGCTGGCCACCGGTGGCGTCGGACGCTCCTACAAGGTCACCTCGAACTCGTGGGAGTACACCGGGGACGGGCACGCGCTGGCGCTGCGCGCCGGGGCGACGCTGATCAACATGGAGTTCCTCCAGTTCCACCCGACCGGCATGGTCTGGCCGCCGTCGGTGAAGGGCATCCTGGTCACCGAGTCGGTGCGCGGCGACGGTGGCGTCCTGAAGAACTCCGACGGCAAACGGTTCATGTTCGACTACGTCCCCGACGTCTTCCGCAAGCAGTACGCGGAGACCGAGGAGGAGGCGGACCGCTGGTACACCGACCCGGACAACAACCGCCGCCCGCCGGAGCTGCTGCCCCGCGACGAGGTGGCCCGTGCGATCAACAGTGAGGTCAAGGCGGGTCGGGGCTCCCCCGCCGGTGGTGTCTTCCTGGACATCGCGAGCCGGCGTTCCGCCGACGAGATCCGCCGCCGACTGCCGTCGATGTACCACCAGTTCAAGGAGCTGGCCGACGTCGACATCACGGCCGAGCCGATGGAGGTCGGGCCGACCTGCCACTACGTGATGGGTGGCGTCGAGGTGGACCCGGACTCGGGTGCCGCCTTCGGCCACGTCCGCGGCCTGTTCGCCGCCGGTGAGGTCTCCGGCGGCATGCACGGCTCCAACCGGCTGGGCGGCAACTCCCTGTCCGACCTGCTGGTCTTCGGCAAGCGGGCGGGCGGGCACGCGGCCAGCTACGCCGACGGGCTGGCCGCCCGGCCGAAGGTGGCCGTGGACGCGGTCGAGGCCGCCGTGGAGACCGCGCTGGCTCCGCTGCAGCGGGACACCGGCGAGAACCCGTACACCCTTCAGCAGGACCTTCAGGCGGTCATGGGGGATTTAGTCGGAATCATCCGTCGTGAGGGTGAGCTGGCCGACGCGCTGGTGCGGCTCGCCGAGCTGCGCGAGCGGGTGGCCAAGGTGAGCGCGGCCGGCGGCCGGCGCTACAACCCGGGCTGGCACCTGGCCCTGGACCTGCGCAACATGCTGGTGGTTTCGGAGTGCACCGCGAAGGCGGCGCTGGAGCGGCAGGAGTCGCGCGGCGGGCACACCCGGGAGGACTATCCGGCGATGGAACCGAAGTGGCGGCAGGTCAACCTGGTCTGCTCGCTGGAGGGCGACCACGTTCGGCTGACCCGCAAGCCGCTGCCGAAGATGCGGCCGGAGCTGATCGGCCTCTTCGACCGGGCCGAGCTGGGCAAGTACCTCACCGACGAGGAGCTCGCCGACTTCGACGCTCTCGTCGCCGACGCTGGAGAGGCGGACAACCGATGAGCGCGAAGCGTCAGTTCCGGATCTGGCGGGGTGACGAGACCGGCGGTGACCTGCAGGACTACCTGGTGGAGGTGAACGAGGGCGAGGTCGTCCTCGACGTCATCCACCGCCTTCAGGCGACCGACGCTCCGGACCTGGCCTGCCGGTGGAACTGCAAGGCCGGCAAGTGCGGCTCCTGCTCCATGGAGATCAACGGTAAGCCGCGGCTGGGCTGCATGACGCGGATGTCGACCTTCGGCGACGAGGAGACCGTCACGGTCACCCCGCTGCGCACCTTCCCGATCATCCGGGACCTGGTCACCGACGTCTCGTTCAACTACGAGAAGGCGCGGGAGACGCCGGCGTTCGCCCCGCCGGCCGACGTGGCGCCGGGTGACTACCGGATGCAGCAGGTCGACGTGGAGCGCTCGCAGGAGTTCCGCAAGTGCATCGAGTGCTTCCTGTGCCAGAACGTCTGCCACGTGATCCGTGACCACGAGGAGAACAAGCAGGCGTTCTCCGGGCCGCGGTACTTCATCCGGGCGGCCGAGCTGGACATGCACCCGCTGGACGCCCGGACCGACCGCAAGGAGTACGCCCAGGCCGAACAGGGCCTCGGATTCTGCAACATCACCAAGTGCTGCACCGAGGTCTGCCCCGAGCACATCAAGATCACCGACAACGGGATCATCCCCATGAAGGAACGGGTCGTCGACCGCAGGTACGATCCCCTTGTGTGGCTTGGTAGCAAGATCTTCCGTCGGGGCGAGACGCCCCAGACCAGCGTGACCACCGCCCGTCAGGGCTCGGCGACGTCGTCGGGCGCGACCCGGCGCGGGGTCCACTCGCACGCGGGTGGCTCGCACGACCCGCGGGCCGAGGCGCAGGCGCAGAGCGGCGTCAACTGGGACCGGGAGGTGCCCCACCCGACCGCGCCGGCGGTCGACGACCGGGGCCGGTTGCCGCTGACCGAGCTCACCTTCGACCGGGCCGCCGCGCCGTCGCCGTTCGGCGACGACGTGACCTTCCCGCTGCCTCCGGAGCACCTCAACTTCGCGCACCCGGAGCAGGACGACAAGCACTGAGGACGACCAACAGAACGGGGCCCGGCTGAGCCGGGCCCCGTTTCCCATGTCCGGCGTCGATCATGAAGTTGACAGGCGCGTCCGGCCTCAACCGACCCGCCAAACCCATGGTCAACTCGTTGAGTTCGGGGAGTGGGGGTTCAGCAGGGGGCGCAGGGCCGCGACGATCGGGGCGTCGGCCGGGAGCCAGGTGACCTCGTCCAACTCGTCGGCACCCAGCCAGCGCAGCGCCTCGTGTTCCAGGGCCTGCGGCTCGTCGCCGTCGAGCAGGCGCGCCGCGTACACCTTGAGCACCGACCGGCCGTGGGCCATCCGCACGTTGCGGCCGACCCGGTCGCCGATCTCGACGCGTACGGCCAGCTCCTCGGCGCACTCCCGGATCAGCGCTTCGGTCTCGGCCTCCCCCGGCTCGACCTTCCCGCCCGGGAACTCCCACATGCCGGCCACCTCCGGCGGGGCGGACCGCGCACAGGCGAGCACCCGCCCGTCCCGGATGATCGCCGCACCGACGATCACCTTCAGGTCCGGTCGTTCGGTCTGCCCGCCGTCGTTCGCCCGTTCGGTCCGCACGGGCGTCCAGGGTGCCAGATCAATCGGCGGTTTGGGTACCGTAGCCGGCCGCTAGGCCAATAGAACCCGGAAGTGTGGGCGTGGACACCCCTTCCGAGCGAAGGAAGACTAGAGGGCACCGACAAGACACGGGATGGCGACGATTTGGCCACAAGCCGGCAACGGCGTTTGGGGGGTGCGGTGATGCGCGTGCTGTTCAACAGCCGAGCCAAGCACGACTACCTTTCCGACGCGTTGACCTTGCTATCTGGTTGGACGCGCGAAGGCGAGCAGATCCGACGGACTCTCGTGATCGACGATACCCAACACGCGGCGCTGACTGAACGGGTGAAAGTGGTCGCCGACGCGCTGCACCTGCGCCCCGAGATCAGCCGCCGGTCCGACAGCACCCAGATCCGCGTCGGGCACGGCAACGGTGAGCCGCTGACCGAGGGCGAGGTCCTGCTGGCCGCCCGCATTGAGGACGCGTACCGGGCTGTCACCGAAGCCTGACGTCCCCGCGAACGCCCGATGAGATGAGACACGCCGAGTTCCGGCATCCCCGCCTGGTCGAGGTCTACGACGCCGAGTGCCCGTGGGGGCCGGACGACGACTTCTTCCGAGCGGTCGTCGACGAAACCCCGGCAGCCCGGGTCCTCGACCTCGGCTGCGGCACCGGCCGGCTGACCGTCGCCTTGGCCGCGTCCGGCCACACCGTCACCGGGGTCGACCCCGCCGGCGCGTCCCTGACCGCCGCCCGCACCCGGCCCGGCGGTGGACGGGTCACCTGGATCGAGGGCACCTCGGCGCTGCTGCCCGACCGGGCGTTCGACGTGGTGGTGCTGACCAGCCACGTCGCGCAGTTCTTCGTCGAGGACGCGGAGTGGTCGCGTACCCTCGCCGACCTGCACCGGGCGCTCGTGCCCGGCGGCCGGCTGGTGTTCGACGCCCGCGACCCGGCAGACCGCCGCTGGGAGCGGTGGAACCCGACGGATTCGCAGCGCCTGGTGACGCTGCGCGACGGCGGCGAGGTCCGCGCGTGGACCGAGGTCACCGGTGTACGCGACGCGGTGGTCGACTTCACCCACCACTACCACTTCGGCGACGGCGAGGAACTGCTCAGCTCGGCGAGCCTGCGCTTCCGCACCGAGGTTGAGCTGCGCGACTCGCTGGCCGTGGCGGGCTTCGGCGTGGACCGGATCTACGGCGGCTGGCACCACGAGCCCGTGGGCCACGGCGAGTTCGTCGTCCTCGCCCGGGCCGGCACGTTGGCACAGGTTTCCTAACCTGGTGCGCATGGGGAACATCGCGTACGACCGCAAGGAGCAGGTCCAGCAGATCCAGAGCGGCCTGCTCGACGGTGAGCAGATCATCGCCGTCTACGACGCCGTCGGCACCGGCACCGGGTTCATCGGGCTGACCGACCGGCGCGTGATCATCCAGGACCGCTCGTTCGTCGGCAAGCGGTTCGCGATCACCAGCATCCCGTACTCGAAGATCACCAGCGTGAGCGTGGTCAGCAACAAGTCCTGGGGAGGCTCGTTCTTCTCCACCGGCGCCATCGCCATCCACGTCGGCACGCACACCTACGAGGTCGAGTTCCGTGGCGCGCAGAAGAGCCACCACGTCCACAACGTGATCCTGCACCACATCTCCTGACCGCGTCGCGCGGTGGGCCCGGCGGGCGTAATTGCCTTGCCGGGCCCGCGGCATCTCTGGTGTCCTCGGTCGACAGCCACGCGAAGGGAGCAGCCATCATGCCCAACACGACGAAGTCCCCCGAACCCATCGTCATCCGATCTGAGGAATCGAGACTTCGTGAGCAGGACTGTTCCCCTGGCTGCGGCGCTGCCGTACGCCACTGACACCAACCCCGGAGGCCGCTGATGTCGGTCTTCGACGATCCCGGCCTCTTCGGCCGGCTGTGGGCCGCCGGCTACGACGACGGCGGCACCAACCCCGACCCGGCTCCCGCCGTGGACTTCCTGGCCGACCTGGCCGACGGCGGTCCGGTTCTCGAACTGGCGATCGGCACCGGCCGGGTCGCACTGCCGTTGGCCGAACGCGGCCTCACCGTGCACGGCGTCGAGGCATCCGAGGAGATGCTCGCGCAGATGCGGGCAAAACCCGGCGGCGATCGGATCCCGGTCGTCGTCGCCGACATGGCGGACGTGCCGGTGACGGGTGATTTCCGGCTCGCGTACCTGGTGTTCAACACGCTGTTCAACCTGGTGGACGCCGAGCGGCAGGCGGACTGCTTCCGCAACGTCGCCCGGGTGCTGTCGCCGGGCGGCGCGTTCGTCATCGAGACGTTCGTGCCCGACCCGCGCAGCTTCGACTCGGACGAGCAGGTGCAGGTGCGTGCCGTGACGGAGGACTCCGCGACGATCCGGCTGCACCGGTACGACCGGCCGGCGCAGACATTCATCCGGCAGACCATCACCTTCGACGCTGACGGGGTGCACCTGAAGCCGTTCGCCATGCGGTACGCCTGGCCGCACCAGATCGACGAGATGGCGCAGCAGGCCGGGCTCCGGCTCACCGAGCGGTACGCCGACTGGCACCGACGACCCTTCCAGGCCGACAGCCCGTCGCACATCTCCGTCTACCGGGCGGAGTAGCGGTTGGTCGACTCCGGTTCCAGGAATCCGGGGTGTCCAGGTCTCCTCGACACCCCACCTGCACGGAACCGGAGTCGATCTCGGCCAGCCGCAGTCAGTGCCAGTCGCTGATGCTCACGTCGTCCGGCGCGGGCCGGCCTCGAGAGGTCTCCACCAGATCCGGCCACCTACCGCATCGAACCCCTGACCCTGAAGCGCACGATCGACGACGGCGACCGGATCAACCTGGGCGGGCATGTGCTGACCGTACTCCACCTTCCCGGCCACACCCCGGGAAGCATCGCCCTGCTGGAGGAGCGCAGCGGGACGCTGTATTCCGGCGACATCGTCTACGACGGTGCCTTGATCGACGACCTGCCGAACTCCGACGTGGCTGCCTACCGGCGGAGCCTGGAGTTCCTTGCCGACCTCGACGTGTCCGTCGCCCATCCCGGTCACGGGCACAGCTTCGACAGGACACGCCTTCACCAGTTGGCCGAGGCATACCTGCGCAGGAGAGCCTAGGTAACCGGCTGTCGTCATGCGGTGGTCCACCAGGCCACCCGCTCTACGGCTAGGCATGCCGACAGCGTGGCTGCCGGTCGCGTCACGCCGGCGTCATCGATCGGCGCCGTTGGTTCTGGTCGCGATGGGGCCGATTCTGCTGAGTTGTCCGCTGTCCCCGATCTGAGCGCGGTCCTCAGTTCCAGCCTCTGCCAGCCCGAGTCCATTCGTCCTGGTCCACCGGTCGAGGGTCTTGTTGCAGCCACGTGATGATGCTCTGTGCGTGTTCCTCGGGTGCCCCCGAGGACGACTCAATACGTAGGGCCTCGTCGAAGTACGGGAACGCTTCAGCGCGCTCCCAAACGAGAGCTTCGTCGAGATCCGTGGCTTGGTGGCGCTCCCGGAACCGGCTGACGGCCTCGTCGGGAGCCACGAAGAACTCGACGACCCAGAGCAGCGCAGAGGATCCCGCCAATGCTTCCCGCAGACTGGCTCGCTGGTCACGTCGGGCGTAGGTGCACTCGAGAACCACGGTCTCTCCACCACCCACGAACATCCGGGCGAGCAGGTGCGCACCGGCGTACGCGCGCAAGCGGTCGTCACGATTTCGATCGGACTCAGGGAACAGAAGCTCGAACAGGGTGTCGACCTCCAGGTGGATCCGACCGAGACCTGCGGAGGCCCGCACCTCAGCCAGAGCCTTTCCAACCGTGGTCTTGCCCGAGCATGGAGGGCCCGACAGCACGACTATCCGGTTGGCGGCCATGTTCCTCGCGCTTCAGTAGTCGTTGACGACGTTCAAGCAGGCGGACGAAGGTCCGTGAGCACCTGGGAGCCTAACCATCCGGATCCGCCACTGACCGCGCGTCTTGACCGGCATCGAGGACCGCTAAGCCGGCGATAGGACGGCACGCCGGTGACGCACTGTGACAGCAGAACAGGAGTGACCCAGCCGGCTGTCACCCGTCAGGTGAAGCTGATGTGTAACGGATCAAGTGAAGCCCGACATCGCTGGTCGACTGTCCCGTACGGGAGGTGCTTGAACCCCGCTTCCGTGGGCCCGTCTCCGGTTCGGCGTCGGCGGCCTGCGCCGAGGTCTCGGACCATGCTTCGGATCATGTGATACCGGCTGACCTGCTCGTTGCGAGGCTTGGAAGCCCCGCACCACCTTCGGTTGTACGATTCGTACATGACTGAACCCGCGCGCGATCTCTCGATCTCGGACGCTCGTGATCATCTCGCCGAGGTCGTCTCTCGTGCTGCCTATGGCGGTCGCATTACTTACGTCACCCGTCACGGTCAACGCATGGCCGCGATCGTGCCGGCGGAGGTGGCCGAAGCGATCGAACGCGCCGAGGATGCGGAAGACGTAGCTGCTGCCCGTGAAGCCCTCGCCCGGATTGACGCCGGCGACAAGCCGGTATCCCTGGCCGATCTGCGGGCCGAACTCGGGCTATGAGCGGCGGCACTCGTTACACGGTTCAGATCGACAGATCGGCCGCCAAGCTACTGCGCAAGCTCGAACCCCCCGTGCAGGCGCGGCTCGTCGCCGCCATAGCCGCCCTCGGTGCCGATCCGCGGCCAGACGGCGTGAAATCGCTGGTTGGGCATCGCGGCCTGTTCCGCGTCCGGGTCGGCGACTATCGAGTGGTGTACACGGTGAACGACTCGGTCCTGGTCGTTCTGGTCGTCCACCTAGGCCACCGTCGCGAGGTCTACCGCTTCTAAGGACAGCAGGCATACGGATTCAGACGTTGAAGCGGAACTTAGACTGACGGGCGGTTGACCTGCGGCGACATGGCCAGCGCGCTGGTCACGCCCTGTCTTCGACACTCGCAGTTCATCACTCCTTGACGACGTTTTACGCTGCCTTGTGCCCCGTGTGTGCCCCCGATTCTGACTATCCGATGATGCGAACCTGATCGGCCTCGTACATCTCCACTTTCCCGGCAGCCCTGGTAACCACCACCGCGCCGGGGCCGCTGTAGGTTACGGAGTCACCCGGCCCGATGGTGATGTCTTCGACCTGTCCAAGAGTTCGGATGTACGTCGCGCGCGGGTGACCCGGCCTCTGCTCGACCACCACCAGGCCGTCACTCTTCAATGCGGCGATCACGGTTCGGATGGTGGTCCGGCTGACGCCGTAGCCCTGAGACAGATCCGTCTCGCTGGGAAGCCTCGACCCCGCCACGTACTCACCCGCCGACACCTTGCGGCGGATGTCGTCGGCAACCTGTCGCCAGATGGCTCGCTCCTGGTTCCACTCGATCACAAATTTGACAGTAGGTGCGGATGTAGACCCCTACGTCTGTACGTACTAATCTACGTAGCGTACGGTTCCGTTAGCCCGCTGTGCTGGTCGTAGAGGACCCGAACTCGCCCCGGTGCGGCGGTATCTCCTGCCCGGCTGGGCTCCTTCGACTCGGCCGGGCAGGGCAACCTGCGAGCGGGAAGGGGTCGCCTTCATGCCTACCGAGCAGGAGGGCCGCGCGTGGGTCAGGCCGCAGCCCCGCTCGCCCAAGCCCGGCGAGGAACTATGGATTGACCGTGAAGCTTCGGTGCAGTTCCTGAGGCAGCGGTTCCGGTTTCGGGTGATCTCGGTATGCCCGAAGCCGACCTATCGGGGCTGGGCGTGGCTGACGGGCTACCAGCTCGACGACCGGGGCAACGCCGTCGACAAACGGGAGATCTTCGTTCAGCTAGCCCTGCATTCCGCACGTGGGTGATCGTGGGCGGGTTTCGGCGCGGCGGGTTGGTGGTGAGGGTGGCTGATGGCAGCGTGCCGGGCTGTGAGACAGCGTGCGCGGTTCGGGTTGCCGTCGGTGGAGAAGGCGTTGGGGTCGTTGCCGTTGGTCGCGGCGTTCGGTTCTCGGCTGCGGATTCGTGACGTTATCGACGGGTTGTGTCCGGTTGATGA
>NZ_WBKR01000074.1 GCF_008868155.1 Micromonospora sp. ALFpr18c | reverse complement strand
GTGGTCGGTGGCGGGGTGCCTCCCGAGCACGCGCCCAGGTCACGCCACAGCGACGGGGTCGCGGCCGGGTTCCAGCCGGTGCCGGGGTACGCGGTGTGGGTGACCAGAGCCTGGTAGAGCCGGCCGCTGTAGGTGACCTGGGCACCCGCCTGGTAGGTGTTGCCCTCGGCCCAGCCCGGCGCGGTGCAGGCGACCATCGGTGCGACGTCGGCCGAGGACACGGCGGCCATGCTGCTGGGAACGAAGGCGACGGCGGCCGCGACGGTCATCGCCGCCCCGGCCACCACTGCGAAAATCCGACGGCTTCTCATGCTCACTCCCCAGGCTTCGACGTCCCGCGACCTCCACATATTGACGTTCGTGAAGTTTAATATCAAGGGTTGTTAACAGATCCGGGGCAGTCGGGGTGACCGCGCCGCCTCGACCTGGACATCCGCCATCGGACCGCCGAGGGTCCGGGCGCAGAGAAAAGGCCCCTGACCGAATGTCACCCGGTCAAGGGCCTTACCGTGCTGCTGAGCTCTGGTGCCCCCGGCAGGATTCGAACCTGCGCCCCCGCCTCCGGAGGGCGGTGCTCTATCCCCTGAGCTACGGGGGCTCAGCGACTGGAGAAGACTAGCAAACCTCCTCCAGGAACACCGAATCGGTATCGGTGCCCCGATCGTGTCGCAGGCCCTGTGCGGATCGCGATCTCAAGATCCGCACAACGTCGGGAAGGTGCTGCCCCGTCGCGGCGCTTTCCCTGTTCCTACGCGGATCCTGGCCGGCCGCCGTCGTGCGGGTCCGGCTGGCGCGGGAGTTGGCCGGTGGCCGGCGGCCATGGTCCGGACGGTTGATCAGGCGGCGGCGATCACTCGGCCGCAGCTGGGCAGCGGGTGCAGGACGATCCGTCGCGGGAGCCGGCGCGGCCACTCGTTGCGCGGCCAGGAGCCGTCCACGATCAGGTGCACGGTGCGCTCCTCCGTGCCGCTGAGCCGCAGCACGAAGTCGCGGGGGAGCGGCGGGTCGACCGTCGGTGTGGTGATCATGAAGCGCACCCGACCTCGGGACGAGACGGCGGAGATCACGTCGGCCGCCGGCATGGTGCCGCGCAGGCGTACCCGGCCGATCCAGTAGACCTCGGCGAGGTGCTCCTGGGCGGCGCGGGTGATCGCCGGGTACTCGCTGCGTACCCAGCGCTCGACCGCGCTGACGCAGAGCCCGCAGGCGCGCTCGCGCGGCTCGCGCGGACCCAACCCCCAGGCCCGCAGGTACGCCCCGACCGCGCCGGAGTCCAGCGGCAGGTCGAAGCGGCGCTGGATGAGCGTGGTGAGGCTCTGCCGCGTCCACAACTCCTCGTCCAGGCCGAACTCGTCGGGGTGGACGCCCCGCAGCACGTCGATCAGTTCAAGTTCCTGTTCGCGGCTGAGCAATCCCGGCTCGCCCTGCCGCTGTCCGCGACGGACGGCTGCCACCGCCCCGTCACCGCCGATGGTGTGGCGCCGGCACCAACTGGTGACCGAACGCCGTGCGTCTCTGAGTGCAACCCCCACGTCTTGGGCAACGAGCCCGAATCGCAACTGGTCACGATATGTGGGGAGAAAACTCTCTAAGCAACGTAATCGCCTGTCCCTCGCAAAACGCCCACAAGGGGCATCTGCGCGGCGTACGGGGCTGGGGCCTGCGGATATGCATGCTGATCGACTCGGGTTCCTGGAAAACGGGGTGTCGACGCGCCCGGGACACCCCGGCTTCCAGGAACCCGAGTCGATCATCGGGCCCGGGCCCTCGGGCAGGACGCGGGGTCGCGGCCCGCGCCCCGGGACAGGATGCGGGCCCGCGGCCCGCCGGTGTGCGGCGGTGACGCGGGCCCGGTGTGGCCCGTGCGAGGGATCAGCCCTTGGCCTGCGCCTGGAGCTGCCGCAGGTTGTTCAGTTCGGATTGCTGGGTGGCCTTCATGGTCTCCGCCACCCGTACGACCTCCGCGTTGTCGGTCTCCCCGAGCGCCGCGTCGATCATGTGGATGCCGCCCAGGTGGTGGGCGTACATCAGGGTCAGGAACTGGCGGTCGACCTCGATGCCCTTGGCGTCGCGCAGGGCGGCCATCTGCTGCGGCGTGGCCATCCCTGGCATCAGCCCGTCCTTGACGGTGGCGCCGTCGGACATCCACGACATCGGCGGCTTCGAGCCGGTCGGGCTCAGCCCCCATTCGCGCAGCCAGGTCTGCATGGCGCCGATCTCGCCCTGCTGGCCGGTGGCGATGTCGACGGCGATCTGGCGGACCTCGGGCAGCGTGGCCGACCGGTACGCGATCAGGCTCATCTCCACCGCCTGCGCGTGGTGGGTCGTCATGTCCCGCGCGAAGCCCGCCTCGACCGAGGCGTCACCGGGTCGGGTGAGCCGGGGGGTGAGCAGACCGCCGGCGTACCCGAGCAGCAACCCCACCACCAGCAGGGCGGCCAGCGCGAGCACCCCGTAACGCCGCGCCGGTGCCCGGCCGCCCTCGTGCGGGGCGGGCTGGGTCTCGTCGTACTCGGTGTCGGTGGTGGTGGGGGCTGTCATCGGCGTCCTTACTGGGTGGGCGGCTGCTGCTGAAGCTCACGCGGCGTGGTGCCGGTGGCGGTGACCCCCTGGTTGCACAGCGCCGTCGGGCCCTCGACCGAGGCGTTCACCCGCAGGTCCTTGATGAACTCGTCGATCCGCTTGTCGTCGGCGTTGTCGACCTTCAGCTGGTAGCCCCACGCCTGCAGCGAGATCGGCTTGTCCAGGCCCTCGTACGGGCTCATCAGCATCTTCTCGACGCCGCGCACCTTGCCGGCGAGCTTGTCGACCTGGTCCTTCGGCAGGTCCGGGCGGTAGGTGATCCACACCGCGCCGTGCTCCAGGCTGTGCACGGCGTGCTCGCTGGCGATCGGGGCGTCGTACACGTCGCCCATGCAGTTCTGCCAGGCGGCGTTGTGCACCCCACCCACCGGCGGCGAGTACTTGTAGGTCAGCGGGCCCGACTTGTGCGACTCGTAGTCGAGGCTCGTCTTGTCGGTCTTGCGGATGTTGACGATGCCGTCGATGGCGTTGGCCTTCTTGTCCCACGGCTTGGAGCCCTGGAACGACGCCCAGGCGCCGTAGCCGATGATGCCGGCGGCGAGCACGCCCACCGCGACGAAGAGCGCGATCGGGCCCCAGGCGCGGCCCTGGCTCACCTTGACCGGGGTGACCGGCTTGCGCGGGCCCTTGCCACCGGCCCGGGGGGAGCCCGTCGGCTTGCCGGAACCGGCCTTGGCGTCGGGCGCCGGCCGGCCCGCCGCCGGCTTCTTGCCGGTGCTGACCAGGGTCGGGCGGCGCTCGGGGCCACCCGGGGTGCTGATGCTCATCGTGCCTCGTCAAGTCGGTCGGTCAGGGGGAGTGGCGGGCCGGATGACGCGCAGGGTAGCCGCCGAGTGCCCGAGTCTACCCCCGATAACATGGCTGGGTGACTCCTGCAGAACTCGCCTCGGTCGTCCTTGCCGCCGCCCACGCCGTCTTCACCCAGCGTGGGCTGGACCGCGCCGCGCTGCCGGAGCGCACGGTGGTGGAGCGGCCGCGCAACCCCGAGCACGGCGACTACGCCTCCACGCTCGCGCTGCAGTTGAGCAAGAAGGTGGGCGTTCCGCCGCGGGAGCTGGCGACCGCCCTGGCCGACGAGCTGGGTCGGGCACCGGGGGTCAAATCGGTCGAGATCGCCGGGCCGGGCTTCCTGAACATCCGGCTCGACGCGGCCGCCGCCGGCCAGCTCGCCCGGGTGATCGTCGAGGCCGGCGCGGAGTACGGCCGTAGTGACCGGCTGGCCGGCGAGAAGATCAACCTGGAGTTCGTCTCGGCCAACCCGACCGGGCCGGTGCACATCGGCGGGGTCCGCTGGGCGGCCGTCGGCGACGCGTTGAGCCGGCTGCTGCGGGCCACCGGCGCCGACGTCGGCACGGAGTACTACTTCAACGACGCCGGCTCCCAGATCGACCGGTTCGCCCGGTCGCTGCTCGCCGCCGCCAAGGGTGAGCCGGCGCCGGAGGACGGCTACGGCGGGGCGTACATCGCCGAGATCGCCGCCGAGGTGCAGGCCCGCCGCCCGGAGGTGCGGTCCCTGGACGACGCCGCCGCCCAGGAGGTGTTCCGGGTCGAGGGTGTCGCGCTGATGTTCGACGAGATCCGCTCCTCGCTGCGCGACTTCGGGGTCGAGTTCGACACCTACTTCAACGAGAAGGACCTGCACGACCGGGGTGAGTTGGACCTCGCCCTGGCCCGGTTGCGCGAGCAGGGGCACCTCTACGAGTCCGAGGGCGCCACCTGGCTGCGCACCACCGACTTCGGCGACGACAAGGACCGGGTGCTGCGCAAGTCCAACGGCGAGTGGACCTACTTCGCCGCGGACTGCGCGTACTACCTGGACAAGCGGGAGCGCGGCTTCGAGCGGGTCGTGATCATGCTGGGCGCCGACCACCACGGCTACATCGGCCGGATGAAGGCGATGGCCGCCTGCTTCGGCGACGACCCGGAGCGCAACCTGGAGATCCTCATCGGGCAGCTGGTCAACCTCGTGCGCGACGGGGCCCCGATGCGGATGAGCAAGCGGGCCGGCACCGTGATCACGCTGGAGGACCTGGTCGACGCGATCGGCGTGGACGCCTCCCGGTACGCGCTGGCCCGCTACTCCAGCGACTCGCCGATCGACATCGACATCGAGTTGTGGACCCGGGCGACCCGCGACAACCCGGTCTACTACGTGCAGTACGTGGCCGCCCGTACGGCGGGCGTGGCCCGCAACGCCGCGGAGGTGGGGCTGGTGCCGGGCGACGCCGACGCGTTCCGCCCCGAGCTGCTCGACCACGAGAAGGAGAACGAGCTGCTCAAGGCGCTCGCCGAGTTCCCGGCGGTGGTGGCCACGGCCGCCGAGCTGCGGGAGCCGCACCGGGTGGCCCGCTACCTGGAGGAGAGCGTCGCGGCGTCCTACCACCGGTTCTACGACAACTGCCGGGTGCTGCCGTTGGGCGACGAGGAGGTCACCGACCTGCACCGCGCCCGGCTGTGGCTCAACAACGCCACCCGCACGGTGATCGCCAACGGTCTGCACCTGCTCGGCGTCTCCGCACCCGAGAGGATGTGACATGAGGGCTCACGAGGCCGGTGCGCTGCACGCGGACATCAGCAACCAGGGGCCGGCCTGGCTGCGTACCCCCGAGGACGTCAACTCCCTCGTGCCGGCGCTGTGGCCGCGCAGCGTGACGCGCGGCGCCGACGGCGCGCTCGCCGTCGCGGGCCTGAGCGTCCGCGACATCGCGGCCGAGTTCGGCACCCCGGTGTACGTCCTCGACGAGGCCGACCTGCGCTCGCGTTGCCGGGACTTCCGGGCGGCGTTCCCGACCGAGGACGTCTTCTACGCCGGCAAGGCGTTCCTCTGCCGGGCGGTGGTCCGCATGATCGCCGAGGAGGGCCTGCACCTGGACGTGTGCAGCGGAGGCGAGCTGGCCACCGCGTTGTCCGCGGGGATGCCGCCGGAGCGGATCGGCTTCCACGGCAACAACAAGTCGATCCGTGAGCTGACCCGGGCGCTGGACGCCGGGGTGGGGCGGATCATCGTCGACTCGTTCACCGAGATCGACCGGCTCACCGCGCTGGCCCGCGAGCGTGGGGTCCGGCCCCGCGTGCTGGTCCGGGTCACCGTCGGCGTCGAGGCGCACACCCACGAGTTCATCGCCACCGCCCACGAGGACCAGAAGTTCGGTTTCTCGCTGGCCGGCGGTGCCGCCGCGAACGCCGCGTTCAAGATCCTCGACGAGGGTGTGCTGGAGCTGCGCGGTCTGCACTCGCACATCGGCTCGCAGATCTTCGACGCCAGCGGGTTCGAGGTCTCGGCCCGCCGGGTGCTGGCCCTGCAGGCGCAGATCCGCGACGCCCGCGGCGTGGAGCTTCCCGAGCTGGACCTGGGCGGCGGGTTCGGCATCGCGTACACCACCCAGGACGACCCGGCGACCCCGCAGGACCTGGCCAAGCGACTGCGCAAGATCGTCGACTCGGAGTGCGCGGCGGAGAACCTGGCCGTACCGCACCTGTCGATCGAACCGGGTCGGGCCATCGTCGGGCCGGCCGTGTTCACCCTCTACGAGGTCGGCACGGTCAAGGATCTCGACGGCATCCGCACGTACGTCAGTGTGGACGGCGGGATGAGCGACAACATCCGCACCGCGCTGTACGACGCGTCGTACTCGGCGACGCTGGCCTCCCGGGCGTCGGCCGCGCAGCCGTTGCTCGCCCGCGTGGTGGGAAAGCACTGTGAGTCCGGGGACATCGTGGTGAAGGATGAATTCCTGCCCGCCGACGTGCAGCCCGGAGATCTTGTCGCAGTGCCCGGCACCGGCGCGTACTGCCGGAGCATGGCCAGCAACTACAACCACGTGCCCCGGCCACCGGTGATCGCGGTGCGTGACGGCCAGGCGCGTCTGATCGTCCGGCGGGAAACCGAAGACGACCTGCTCGCATTGGATGTTGGATGACGTCACCTGTGCGCTTGGCACTGCTCGGCTGCGGCACGGTCGGCCAGGAGGTGGTGCGGCTGCTGCACGAGCAGTCGACGGACCTGGCCGCCCGCATCGGCGCTCCGCTGGAGATCGCCGGCATCGCCGTCCGCCGGCTCGGGCGTGACCGCGGTGACCTGCCGGTCGACGACGACCTGTTCACCACCGACGCGCTCGGCCTGATCAAGCGCGACGACGTGGACGTGGTGATCGAGGTGGTCGGTGGCATCGAGCCGGCCCGGGGTTGGCTGGTCGAGGCGCTGCGCGCCGGCAAGAGCGTGGTCACCGCCAACAAGGCGCTGCTCGCCGAGGACGGCGCGGCGCTGCACGACGCGGCGGCCGAGGGCGGCGGCGACCTCTACTACGAGGCGTCCGTGGCCGGGGCCATCCCGCTGCTGCGCCCGCTGCGCGAGTCGCTGCACGGCGACCGGATCACCCGGGTCACCGGCATCGTCAACGGCACCACCAACTTCATCCTCTCCGCGATGGACGCCACCGGCGCCGGCTTCGCCGAGGCCCTCGACGAGGCCACCGAGCTGGGGTACGCGGAGGCCGACCCGACGGCCGACGTGGAGGGCTTCGACGCGGCGGCGAAGGCGGCGATCCTCGCCTCGCTGGCGTTCCACACCCGGGTCGGCGCCGCCGACGTGCACCGGGAGGGCATCACCGAGGTGACCGCCGCGGACGTGGCCAGCGCCCGGGCGATGGGTTGCACGATCAAGCTGCTGTGCATCGCGGCCCGGGGCGTCGACCCGACCGGCCGGGAGACGGTCAGCGTCCGGGTGCACCCGGCGATGATCCCGCGCAGCCACCCGCTGGCCAGCGTCGGTGACGCGTTCAACGCGGTCTTCGTCGAGGCCGACGCGGCCGGGCAGCTGATGTTCTACGGCCGGGGCGCGGGTGGCGCGCCGACCGCCAGCGCGGTGCTCGGCGACGTGGTCGCGGTGTCCCGCAACCGGCTCGCGGGGGTGCGCGCGGCCAGCGAGAGCGCGTACGCGGACCTGGCGGTCCGGCCGATGGGCGAGGCGCTGACCCGCTACCACGTGAGCCTCGACGTGGCCGACCGTCCGGGTGTGCTGGCCGCGGTGGCGGGCGTGTTCGCCCGGCACGACGTGTCGATCGCGACCGTGCGGCAGGGTTCGGCGGGTGGGTCGCCCGGCCGCGACGGCGACGCCGAGCTGGTCATCGTCACCCACGTGGCACCGGACGCGGCGCTCGCCGCGACCGTCGGTGAGCTGCGCGGTCTGGACATTGTCCGGTCGGTGACCAGTGTGCTGCGGGTCGAGGGCGACGCCTGAGTCGTTGCACCGTCGACGGGAGTGCTCGCGCGTCCCGCCAGGTGGGTAAGCCGGGGTGTGCCGTCGATCGCTCCGGCAGGGTGGTCCAGGGTGGCCTGGTGCTCAGGTCGGCGTGGCGGTAGAGGCGAGGAGAGCGACATGTGGCGGGGTCTGATCGAGGCGTACCGGGATCGGCTGCCGGTCACCGCGGCCACGCCGGTCGTCACGCTGCACGAGGGCAACACTCCGCTGCTGCCGGCGCCCGTGCTCTCCGCCCGGATCGGCTGCGACGTGCACCTCAAGGTGGAGGGTGCCAACCCGACCGGCTCCTTCAAGGACCGGGGGATGACCCTCGCGGTGTCCAAGGCGGTCGAGGCCGGCAACAAGGCGATCATCTGCGCGTCCACCGGTAACACCAGCGCGTCCGCCGCCGCGTACGCGGCGCGGGCCGGGCTGACCTGCGCGGTGCTGGTGCCGCAGGGCAAGATCGCGTTGGGCAAGCTGGCCCAGGCGCTGGTGCACGGCGCGAAGCTGCTCCAGGTGAGCGGCAACTTCGACGACTGCCTGTCGCTCGCCGCGAAGCTCGCCCAGGATCACCCGGTGGCACTGGTCAACTCGGTCAACATCGACCGGCTGCACGGCCAGAAGACGGCGGCCTTCGAGATCGTCGAGGCGCTCGGGGACGCGCCCGACATCCACTGCCTGCCGGTCGGTAACGCCGGCAACATCTCCGCCTACTGGATGGGGTACGCGGAGGAGCGCGCCGCCGGCGCCACCACCCGCGCCCCGAAGATGTACGGCTTCCAGGCCGCCGGCGCGGCCCCGATCGTGACCGGTCAGGTCGTGCCGGAGCCGTCGACCATCGCCACCGCCATCCGGATCGGCAACCCGGCGAGCTGGACCAAGGCGCTCGACGCACGGGACGCCTCCGGCGGCCTGATCGCCGCGGTGACCGACCGGGAGATCCTCACCGCGTACCGACTGCTCGCCCGCGAGGTGGGGGTCTTCGTCGAGTTGGGCAGCGCGGCCAGCGTGGCCGGCCTGCTCCAACAGGCCGCGGCGGGCGCGGTGCCGCCCGGCTCGACGGTGGTCTGCACGGTGACCGGCCACGGTCTGAAGGACCCGGAGTGGGCCATCTCCACGGCACCCGCCCCGCTGACCATCGCGAACGACCCGATGGCCGCCGCCCGGGCCCTCGACCTGGCCTGAGAGCGGTGCCGCCCGCCGGTGCGGGCGGGGTCGTGACCGGCCGTCGACCGGCGGCGGTGGGACGGCCCTGGGGGCGGCGGGTGTTCCGGTGATCGAGTCCGGCACACTTTCGGGTATCCCCGCCCGCATTCTCTTCCAGGAGTGAGCCAGGCCGATGTCGCTGCTCGCCAGATTCAGCCTCGCCAACCGAGGGCTGGTCGCCCTCATCGCGGTGGTGACCACGGCGTTCGGAGCGTTCGCCGTGCCGTCGCTGAAGCAGCAACTGCTGCCGTCGCTCGAGTTCCCGGCCGCGTTCATCGTGGCCGCCTATCCCGGCGCCGGACCCGAGATCGTCGAGTCGCAGGTGACCGAGCCGATCGAGAACGCGCTCCAGGGCATTCCCGGGTTGGACAAGGTCACCTCCACGTCCCGTGAGGGCTCGGCCACCGTCCAGGTGGAGTACGAGTTCGGCACCGACCTGGACGACGTGGTCAACAAGATGCAGACCGCGTTGAGCCGGATCGACGCCCAACTGCCGGAGAGCGTCGACCCGCAGGTCATCGCGGGCAGCACCGACGACCTGCCGGCGGTGGTGCTGGCCGCGGCCGGTGCGGCCGACGAGCGGGCGCTCGCCGAGAAGCTGCGTGCGACGGTGGTGCCGGAGCTGGAGGGCATCGAGGGGGTCCGCACGGTCGAGGTGACCGGTACCCGCGACGACATCGTCGTGGTCACCCCCGACCTGGCCAAGCTGGGTGCGGCGAAGCTCCAGCCGACCGCTATCGGCGCCGCGCTGAAGACCAATGGCGTGTCGGTGCCGGCCGGTGCGGTGACCGACGGCAACCTCGCCCTTCCGGTGCAGGTCGGTACGCCCGTCGCCACCCTGGACGACCTGCGCGGCATCGTCGTCGCCCCGGGCGCGGCCCCGGTCCGCCTCGGTGACGTGGCGACCGTCGAGCAGGCGCTCGCCCCGGCCACCGCGATCACCCGTACCAACGGCAAGGACAGCCTCGGCATCGCGATCACCGCGGCGCCGGACGGCAACGCGGTGGAGATCTCGCACGAGATCCGGGACCGGCTGGCGGAGCTGAAGAACGCCTCCGGCGCCGAGCTGACCGTGGTGTTCGACCAGGCGCCGTTCGTCGAGAAGTCGATCGAGTCGCTGACCACCGAGGGTCTGCTGGGCCTGCTGATGGCCGTCATCGTGATCCTGGTGTTCCTGCTGTCGATCCGCTCGACGGTGGTCACCGCGGTGTCCATCCCGCTGTCGGTGCTGGTGGCGCTGATCGCCCTGTGGATCGGCGACTACTCGCTCAACCTGCTGACCCTCGGCGCGCTCACCATCGCGGTCGGCCGGGTGGTGGACGACTCGATCGTGGTGTTGGAGAACATCAAACGACACCTGGAGTACGGCGAGGAGAAGCGGCAGGCGATCATCACCGGCGTCCGTGAGGTGGCCGGCGCGGTGACCGCGTCCACCCTCACCACGGTGGCGGTGTTCGCGCCGATCGCGCTGGTCGGCGGGTTCGTCGGGCAGCTCTTCGCGCCGTTCGCGATCACCGTGACGGTGGCGCTGCTCGCGTCGCTGCTGGTGTCGCTGACCGTGATCCCGGTGCTGGCGTACTGGTTCCTCACGCCGCGTGGCGGCACCCCGGACGACGAGGCGGTGCGGCGCGGCGCGGAGGAGAAGGAGCTGCGCAGCCCGTTGCAGCGGTCGTACCTGCCGGTGATCGGGTTCGCCACCCGCAAGCGGTCCACCCGCTGGATCACGGTCGGGCTCGGGCTGCTGGTGCTCTTCGGCACCTTCGGGTTGGCCCAGAAGCTGGAGACCAACTTCCTGGACGACTCCGGTCAGGACACGCTGAGCTTCCGCCAGGAGCTGCCGGCCGGCAGTGGCCTGGCCGCCACCGACGCCGCCGCCAAGCAGGTCGAGGCGGTGCTCGGGCGGGTCGACGGGGTCGAGACGTACCAGGTGACCGCCGGCGGCGGGGACACCCCGTGGGCGGGCGGCGGCGGCAACAACGTCGCGAGCTGGTCGCTGGCCCTGGACGGGGACACCGACGCCAAGCAGATGCGCGAGCAGCTGCGCAAGGAGTTCGACAAGCTCGGCACCGGCGTGGGTGAGGTCAGCTTCGGTGGCGGGCAGGACGCCTCGACCAGCCAGCTTGAGGTGATCGTGCAGGCCAGCGACCCGGAGGTGCTGACCCGCGCCACCGAGGCGGCCCGGACGGCGATGGCCGGGGTGCCGGACGTCGAGGATGTCACCACCAGCCTCGCCGACCGGGTGCCGCGGGTCGACGTGACCGTGGACCGGGTCGCCGCCGGCCGGGTCGGCCTCACCGAGGCCGCGGTGGGTCAGCTCGTGTCGCAGGCGTTCCGCGGGGCGCCGCTGGGCCAGGTGGCACTCGACGGCCGCCAGCAGAACGTGGTGCTACGGCTGGGCGCGCAGCCGCCGGTGTCGGTGCAGGAACTGCGCGCCCTGCCGGTGGGTCCGGTGAAGCTGGACGACATCGCGGACGTCACCCAGGGCGAGGGCCCGCAGCAGGTCACCCGCATCGACGGTGAGCGCAGCGTGTCGGTGACCGGCGCGGCGACCGGCTCGAACCTGGGCGCGACCAGCCAGGAGTTGCAGAAGCGTCTGGACGGCATCGACGTGCCGGGGGCGAGCTTCACCATCGGTGGGGTCAGCGCCGACCAGGCGGACGCCTTCGGTGACCTGGGCCTGGCCGTGCTGGCCGCCATCGCGATCGTATTCCTGATCATGGTGGCCACGTTCCGGAGCCTCACCCAGGCGCTGATCCTGCTGATCTCCATCCCGTTCGCGGCGACCGGCGCGATCGGCCTGCTGCTGATCACCGGGACGCCGCTGGGCGTGCCCGCGCTGATCGGTGTGCTGATGCTGGTCGGCATCGTGGTGACGAACGCGATCGTGCTGCTCGACCTGATCAACCAGTACCGTGCCCAGGGCATGGGGGTCCGGGAGGCGGTGGTCGAGGGTGGCCGGCGCCGGCTGCGCCCGATCCTGATGACCGCGGTGGCGACGATCTTCGCGCTGCTGCCGATGGCGCTCGGGTTGACCGGCGAGGGCGGGTTCATCTCGCAGCCGCTGGCGGTCGTGGTGATCGGCGGCCTGCTCAGCTCGACGCTGCTCACGTTGATCCTGGTGCCGACGCTGTACACGATGGTGGAGCACACCAAGGAGTCGTTGCGCGAGCGGCGTCGGCGTCGGCGCTCCGGCGAGCCGGCGGCTTCCGAGCCGACCGGCCCGGCGGCCGCCGAGCAGGACGGCCCGAACCAGGTGGCGGTGCCGGCCGGTGCGCCCGCACAGGCGCAGGCGTCGGGCGAGGGTTCACCGTCCGCGGCGGCGCGCCCCGCGCCGTCGGGCGCGCTGGTGGACGGTACGGACCAGTTCGAGGTGCTGCGGCTGCCCCGTAGCCGCACCTCGCCGCTGCCCCCGTCGGAGCCGACCGAGTAGTCGGACGACAGTGCGGAACGCCCCCGGCAGGCTCGACCTGCCGGGGGCGTCCCGTACGTCGGCGCGGACACTCCGATCGAACGACCGAGCCGGTACTTTGCGTCATCTCTTGCATACTCCTAGTAGATGTCAGAAGTGTCGGCGAGCGGGGCGGGCAGATGACCGAGATTGCGCACGGGTGGTCCCGGCGCGATCTGCTGCGCGGCGCTGCCCTGGTGGCGACCGGGATGGCCGCCGGCGCGGGAGCCACCGACATGTGGTTCACCCACCGCCGGCTGCCCCTCGGTGGCGGCCCGGCCAGCGCCACCCTCGGCAACGGGCCGCAGGACGTCGGCTCCGGCGTACTGCCGGTCGTCTGGTCGGGAACGACCACGCGGCGGCTGGTCGCGCTCACCTTCGACGACGGGCCGGCACCACAGTGGACGCCGATGGTGCTGGACACCCTCGCCGAGCACCGGGTGCCGGCCACCTTCTTCATGGTCGGCGCGCAGGTCCGGCGGCACGCCGACGTCGTACGCGGCCGACTCACCGAGCACGAGGTGGGCAACCACAGTTGGCAGCACCGGGACCTGGCCCAGATGGACGCCGCGGCGGCGTACGACGACCTGAGGCGCAGCCACGACGTGATCGCCGAGGTGACCGGCGCTCCGCCCCGGCTGGTCCGCCCGCCGTACGGCCACCTGGGCGGGGCGGTGCTGCACGCGGCGGCACGACTGGACTGTCGGCTGGTGCTCTGGTCGTTGCAGATGGTGGAGCGTGAGTACCCGGACGACCCGGCCGGTCACGCCCGGCGGATCGTGGCCGACGTCCGACCCGGGGCGATCGTGCTCGGGCACGACGTGGGTCAGCCGCGACGTCTGGTCGCCCTGCGCGGCCTACCCGACATGATCAACGGGCTGCGGGCGCGCGGCTACACCTTCGTGACCGTCTCGGCGCTGCTGGGAGCACGCGTGGCCCCGACGCGGACCGGGTAGGGTCGCGCTCCGTGGCGTCCACCCTCTCGGTCCTTACCGGCAATCGGAGCTTCCGCAATCTCTTCCTCGCCGAGCTGGTGGTCTTCGGCGCCGACTGGTTCGTCATGGTGCCGCTGCTGGTGCTGCTGCCGCACCTGACCGGCAGTGGCGTGTGGGGCGCGCTGGTGCTCGCCGTGGACACCGGCATCGTGGCGTTGCTGCTGCCGTACACCGGCACGATCGCCGACCGGTTCGACCGCCGGAAGATCATGATCGGCGCGAACGTGGCCGCGCTGGCGGGCGTGCTGCTGCTGCTCGGCGTCCAGAGCCGGGGCACGGCCTGGCTGGCGCTGGTGGCGATCGGCGTCGTCGCGGTCGCCAAGGCGTTCTACTCGCCGGCCGCCCAGGCCGCGTTGCCCAACGTCCTGGAGCCGCACGAGCTCGCCGCCGGGAACGCCGTGGCCGGCTCGGCCTGGGGCACCATGACGGTGGTGGGCGCCTCGCTCGGCGGCGTGCTCAGCGCGGCCGCCGGCCCGTACGCCTGCTTCTGGGTGGCGGCGGTGGGCCTGGCGCTGGCGGCGGGCCTGGCCACGCGGATCCGCCGGCCGTTGCAGGCGCCGCGCGACGCCGACCTGCCGGTCCAGCGGACCTGGGCGGCGGTCCGCGAGGCGCTCAGCTACATCGGCCACCGGCCACGGGTGCTGGCGCTGGTCACGGTGAAGTCGGCGGTCGGGCTGGGCAACGGGGTGCTGACCGTGTTCCCGCTGCTCGCCGGCGTCTACGGCGTGGGCCCGCTGGGCGCCGGCCTGCTCTTCGCGGTCCGCGGTGCGGGCGCGCTGGTCGGGCCCATCCTGATGCGGAGGGTGCTGACCAACCGGTCCTGGCTGCTGCCCGGGCTCGCGCTGTCCATGTCGCTCTACGGCCTGTCCTACCTGGGCACGTCGGTGGTCCGGTGGTTCCCGCTGGTGCTGCTGCTGGTCTTCGTGGCGCACTTCGCCGGCGGCAGCAACTGGGTGATGTCGAACTTCGCCCTGCAGGGCGAGGTGCCAGACCGGCTGCGTGGTCGTGTGTTCGCCACCGACATGATGCTCGCGACGCTGGCCATCTCCGTGAGCCAGCTGGCGGTGGCCCTGGTCGTGGACGTGGTGGACGAGCGGGTGGTGCTGGCCGGCTGCGGTCTGGTCACCCTCGTGTACGCGGTGGGCTGGCGGATCGCCACGCGCCGGCTCTCGCTCACCGACCCGAGCACCGAGCCGGTCCCGGACCGGGCCGGCTGACCCGGCCGGTCCCAAGCTGCGGGCGCGGGACCGGATCGTCGGTGCCGACCCCTAGCATGAGCGCGTGCCGACGAACTTCACCGCCGGGCCGGTCCGGGTCCGGGTTCCCGCGACCAGCGCCAACCTGGGCCCGGGCTTCGACGCGCTGGGCCTCGCCCTGGGCCTGTACGACGACCTGGCGGCCGAGGTCGCGTCGGGTGGGGTCCGGGTGACGGTGACCGGGCAGGGCGCCGGCGAGTTGCCCGACGACGACCGTCACCTGGTGGTGCGGGCCATGCGGGCCGCCTTCGACGTGCTGGGCGCGCAACCCACGGGGCTGAGCGTGGAGTGCGTCAACCGGATCCCGCAGGCGCGCGGGCTGGGCTCCTCGTCCGCCGCGATCGTCGCCGGTGTGCTGCTGGCCCGCGCGCTGGTCGTCGACGGGAGCCAACGGTTGGACACCGCCGGCGTGCTCCGGCTGACCGCCGAGATCGAGGGTCATCCCGACAACGTCGCCCCCTGCCTGCTGGGCGGTTTCACGCTGGCCTGGTCCGAGCCGGCCGGTGCCCGCGCGGTGTCCCTGCCGGTCGCCGAGGGGGTGCGACCATCTCTTTTCGTGCCGGCCGAGCGTGGATTGACCGCGACCGCACGGGCCGCGTTGCCGGCCACCGTGCCGCACGGCGACGCCGCGTTGACCGCCGGACGGGCGGCGCTGCTCGTGCACGCGCTCACCACGGACCCGTCGCTGCTGCTGCCGGCCACCGTTGACCGACTGCACCAGAGCTACCGCGCGGCCGGGATGCCGGCCACATCTTCCCTGGTCAACGCGCTGCGAGAGGCCGGAGTGGCGGCTGTGGTCAGTGGGGCCGGGCCGACCGTGCTCGCGCTCACCGCCCCCCCGGCGGGCTTCCCCCTGGGAACAGACTGGCAGTTCTGGAAGTTACCGATAGACGTCAGCGGCGCGCGGGTTGCCCGGGGTAGACTTGGACACGCCGAGCGGGACCCTGTTGCCGCAGGTCGGAAGAGTTGATTACGCTCTAGACCTAGCACAGCCGCGAAGCACGCGATCTCCTGCGGGGCGGCGCACCCCCGAAGCTCTCGGCGGTCAGCCCGTCACCCCTGCCAAGGCCCACGCCGCACCGCAGTTTCCACAGGTCGCCGCAGACGGCGAGACCTGCTCACCGAGCTCTGGTGAGTCGGGATACCGACCGGCTGCTGTGTCACAGACTCCCGCGACGCGTCCTTGCGAGGCGGGTGCACCGAGGCCGCCCGGCCACCTGAGTTCCGACTCCGGGCAGTCCCGGCCTTATCGAGGGAAGGAATCCATTGAGCGACACCACCGACGTGACGTCGGATGTTTCCAACGTCGCTGGCGATGCCACCACCGCCGCTCCCGCCCGTCGTCGGCGTAGCGGCACCGGTCTGTCGGCGATGCTGCTGCCAGAGCTGCAGAGCCTGGCCGCGTCGCTCGGCATCTCCGGCACGGCTCGCATGCGCAAGGGCGAGCTGATCGCCGCGATCTCCGAGCGGCAGGGCGGCAACGCTGCCGGGACCCCTCGACCGCGGGCCGAGGTCGCGGCTGCGGCCGCTCCGACCCGGGAGGGGGTGCGCGCCGAGGTGCGGGAGACCGCCGACCGGCCGGCAGCCGAAGGCCGCAGCGCCGACCAGGCGCCGGCCGAGCCGGCCGCCGAGACCGAGGGCCGGGGTCGTACCCGGCGCAGCCGCACCGCCACGGCGGAGGCTCGTAACACCGAGGCTCGTGGCACCGAGGCTCGTGGCACCGAGGCTCGCGCCACGGAGGCGCGTAGCAGCGAGGCGCGTACCGACGAGGTCGAGACCGCCGAGCGGACCGACCGGGGCGAGAACCGCCGGGATCGGGCCGAGCGTCCGGAGCGTGCCGACCGGGGCGAGCGTGCCGACCGTGGTGAGCGTGCCGAGCGCAGCGACCGGGGCGAGCGTGCCGACCGTGGTGAGCGTGCCGAGCGCAACGACCGGGGCGAGCGTGCCGACCGTGGTGAGCGTGCCGAGCGCAACGACCGGGGCGAGCGTGCCGACCGCGGTGACCGTGCCGAGCGCAACGACCGGGGCGACCGCAACGACCGGGGCGACCGTAACGACCGTAACGACCGTAACGACCGTAACGACCGTGGTCAGCGCGCCGAGCGGGACAACGACGACGACGACGGCGAGGGCGGCGGTCGGCGCGGCCGGCGCAGCCGTTTCCGCGACCGTCGCCGTGGGCGTGGCGAGCGCACCGAGACCGGTGGCGACACCGGTGGGCGTGAGCCGCAGGTCAGCGAGGACGACGTGCTCGTCCCGGTGGCCGGCATCATCGACGTGCTCGACAACTACGCCTTCGTCCGGACGACCGGCTACCTGGCCGGCCCGAACGACGTGTACGTCTCGATGTCCCAGATCAAGAAGTACGGCCTGCGCCGCGGTGACGCGATCACCGGCGCGGTGCGCGCGGCCCGCGAGGGCGGCAACAGCGGCGATCAGCGGCGGGACAAGTACAACCCGCTGATGCGGCTGGACACGATCAACGGGATGGAGCCGGAGGAGGCGCGGCGTCGGCCCGAGTTCTACAAGCTCACGCCGCTCTACCCGCAGGAGCGCCTGCGGCTGGAGACCGAGCCGCACATCCTGACCACGCGGGTCATCGACCTGGTCATGCCGATCGGCAAGGGCCAGCGAGCGCTCATCCAGTCTCCGCCCAAGGCGGGTAAGACGATGGTGCTGCAGGCGATCGCCAACGCGATCACCCGCAACAACCCGGAGTGCCACCTGATGGTGGTGCTGGTGGACGAGCGGCCCGAAGAGGTCACCGACATGCAGCGGTCGATCAAGGGCGAGGTCATCGCGGCCACGTTCGACCGTCCGCCGCAGGACCACACCACGGTTGCCGAGCTGGCGATCGAGCGGGCGAAGCGTCTGGTCGAGCTGGGCCACGACGTGGTCGTGCTGCTCGACTCGGTGACCCGGCTCGGTCGGTCGTACAACCTGGCGGCGCCGGCCAGCGGCCGGATCATGTCGGGTGGTATCGACTCCACCGCGCTCTACCCGCCGAAGCGCTTCCTCGGAGCGGCCCGCAACATCGAGAACGGCGGCTCGCTGACCATCATCGCCACGGCGCTGGTGGAGACCGGGTCCATGGCGGACACGGTCATCTTCGAGGAGTTCAAGGGCACCGGTAACGCGGAGCTGAAGCTGGACCGGAAGATCGCCGACAAGCGCACCTTCCCGGCCATCGACATCAACCCGTCCGGTACGCGTAAGGAAGAGGTCCTGCTCGCACCCGAGGAGCTGGCCATCATCCACAAGCTCCGGAAGGTGCTGCACTCGCTGGACTCGCAGGCCGCGATGGATCTCCTGCTGGACCGGCTCAAGCAGTCCCGCACCAACATCGAGTTCCTGATGCAGATCGCGAAGTCGACGCCGGGGGAGTGACGCTCTCCGGTTGACCGACGACGAAGGGGCACGGCCACCGCGGCCGTGCCCCTTCGGCATGTCGCACCGTCCACTTCAGAAGTCGCCGTCGGCCACCTGGAAGACGGTCAGGCCGAGGGACCGCCACATCTGCACCACCTGGACGCGGTCGTCGAAGACGCCCACCACCCGGTAGCGGTCGCGGATCTCCCGGTCGTAGATCTCCCGCTTGACGATCGAGTCCCGGCGGGTGTCGCCGACCGCCCGCAGGTGCAGGCCGAGGTAGGGAACGCGGACGTGTCGAGCCAGCCACGCCTCGGTGGCCGTGCGGGCGGAGGCGTCCCGCCCGGAGCAGAAGACCACCCCGTACCCGGCGGCGTGCATGGCCCGGACGGCGGCGATCACCGCCGGGTTCGGCGCGTCCTGGCCCACCCGGGTCATGTCGTACGGGCTGCGGGACACGGCCAGCGCGACGGTGCCGTCGATGTCGACCAGGACGATCTCCGGCGGCTCGGTCGACGGCGGATGGGCGGTGGCGGGCCCTCCGGTGCGGGCCTGCGGCACCGGCAGCGGCAGCGTGCGCCCCTCGAGGTACCGCTCGTGCAGCCGACGGATCGCGTCCGCGCCGACCTGGTCGGCCACCGGACGGGCCGCGTCGCGGCGCAGGCACTCCTCCAGCGGTACGTCGGTGAAGTCGTGCACCTCGAAATCCGCGCCGTGTCGGGCGGCCAGATCGGCCCAGCCCCGCAGTGTCCGGGCGCGCAGGTTGGTGTCGTCCACGCAGACGTCCGCCCGAGCCCTCAGCAGTGCCTCGACCTGGGCCCGCTGCACGACGGTCACCTGCGCCTCGGCCCACTGGGTGAACAGCCGCTCGCCGTGCAGCATCCGGCGCAGGTCGTCCCGGTTGACCCGCAGCACGGACGGCTGGAGCGTACGGGCGAAGGTGGTCTTGCCTGAGGCGGGCAGCCCTCGGGTGGCGATCAGGCGGGTCATCGGCGTACCTCGGGCCGGCCCGGCGTACCCCCGGCGGGGTACGTGGCGGTGGCTCGCGGGGCGGGCGAATGCGTCGGCCGGCGGCGGGAATGCGGACGGGTGGGCACGTGTTGACGATGCCGGACGAGGTGTGCGGCCCGATTGCCGGGTCGGCTCAGGCCCATGGCACACTGGTCAATCGGCCACCGGTTCCGGTTCACGCCCGAGCCCGTCGCGTACGGCGCGACGGGCGGTGACGGCGACCCGGCGACCACCAACGAGAGGACCGAGGCGAGATGAAGGCAAACATCCACCCGGAGTACACGACCACCGAGGTCAGCTGCTCCTGTGGCAACACGTTCACGACCCGCAGCACCGCCAAGGGCGGGGCGATCCACGTCGAGACCTGCAGCGCCTGCCACCCGTTCTACACCGGTAAGCAGCGCGTTCTCGACACCGCCGGCCGGGTCGCGAAGTTCCAGCAGAAGTACGCCAAGGTTCAGGCGAAGAAGGCCAAGTAACTCCTCGTTCGGCGCCCGCGTCCGGTTTACCGCCGGACGCGGGCGCCGTCCGCGTTTCGCCTGTTTCCGCCCGCCGGCCGGCCTCCGTGCCGGCCCGGTGCCGCACCGTCGAAGGAGCAACCCCAGCATGAGCAGCGAGCGTCTGGCCGGCCTCCTCGACGAGTACGCCGAGCTGGAGAAGCGGCTGGCGGACCCGGCGATCCACGCCGACCAGGCCACCGCGCGCCGGGTCGGCCGCCGGTACGCCGAGCTGGTGCCGCTGCACAAGGCCGCCGACGAGCTGGAGCAGGCGCGCGCCGACCTGGCCGCGGCACGCGAGTTGGCCGCCGAGGATCCGTCCTTCGCCGGCGAGGCGGAGTCGATCGCGGCGTCCCTGCCGGCCCTGGAGGAGCGTCTCGCCGAGTTGCTCATCCCGCGTGACCCGCACGACGCCAAGGACGTGATCGTCGAGATCAAGGCGGGGGAGGGCGGCGAGGAGTCCGCGCTCTTCGCCGGTGACCTGCTGCGGATGTACTCCCGGTACGCGGAGCGCCACGGCTGGGTCACCGAGGTGATCGACGCACAGGATTCGGACCTGGGCGGGGTCAAGGACGTGTCGCTGTCGATCAAGACCAAGGGTGTGCCGGAGGGCGGCAACGGCGTCTGGTCGCGGCTCAAGTGGGAGGGCGGCGTGCACCGGGTGCAGCGCGTCCCGGTCACCGAGTCGCAGGGCCGGATCCACACCAGCGCCGCCGGTGTGCTGGTGCTGCCCGAGGCCGAGGACGTCGACGTCACGATCGACCAGAACGACCTGCGGATCGACGTGTTCCGTTCGTCCGGCCCGGGCGGGCAGTCGGTGAACACCACCGACTCGGCGGTGCGGATCACCCACCTGCCGACCGGCATCGTCGTCTCCTGTCAGAACGAGAAGTCCCAGTTGCAGAACCGGGAGCAGGCCATGCGCATCCTGCGGGCCCGGCTGCTCGCGGCCGCCCAGGAGCAGGCCGACGCCGCCGCCTCGGACGCCCGCAAGGCGCAGGTGCGCACGGTGGACCGTTCGGAGCGGATCCGCACCTACAACTTCCCGCAGAACCGGATCACCGACCACCGGATCGGCTACACCGCGTACAACCTGGACCTGGCGCTGGCCGGCGAGCTGGACGGCGTCCTGGACGCCCTGACCGAGGCCGACCGCGCCGCCCGCCTGGCCGGCGACACCGAGCTGACCCGCCGCTGACCCCGCTGTCGTCGGCCGGTCCGGCCGGCGGTTCAGCTCGCGCGGGGCCGCGACTTGGCGCGCAGCATCTCCCGGTCGGCCTCCTCGAACGCGACGCTGAGCGCGTCGCGCAGCCCACCGCCGCCGGAGACCTCGGCGAAGCCGATGCTGACCCCGACCGGGGTGCCCGGCACCAGCGACTCCCAGTCCTCGGCGTGGACCGCCGCCTCGATCCGGCGGGCCACCTCGACGGCCTCGGCCATGCCGGTGTCCGGCAGCACCACGACGAACTCGTCACCGCCGTAGCGGGCCACGAAGTCCCCCCGGCGCATCACCCGGTTGATCACCCCGGCGATGCGTTGCAGGACCAGGTCGCCGGAGTGGTGCCCGTGCCGGGTGTTGACCGCCTTGAACCCGTCCAGGTCGCAGACGCCGATCACCACCCGCTCGCCGCGGGTGACCACGGCGGTGATGTACCGCTCGAGGCGCCGCCGGTTGGGCAGGCCGGTGAGCGGGTCGGTCAGCGCCTCGCCCTCGTACCGGGCCGCCTCGCGGCGCATCTCCTCGTGGTCGATCCGGGCCGCGATGCCGTCGATGTAGACGTCGCGCAGCCGGTCGTTGCGTTGCGCGGCGAGCCGGAACGCCAGCCGGTCGGCCCGGTGGGCGGCCACGTGGTCCCCGGCGCGGGCCAGCGCGATGCTGCGCAGCCGGGCCGGCTCGGCCGTGCCGAGCGTCTCGGTGGAGACCAGGATGGTGTCCAGCCGGGCGACCGCCTCGATGGGCCGTCCGGCGGCGACGGCCAGGCAGACCTGCCCGAGCTGCCGCATGTCCCGGGTCCGGGCGCTGTCCCCGCCGTTCTTGAGCAGTCGGGACGGGTCGGTGTCGACGGTCGGCTCCACCCGGTCGCCGAGCGCGGCCTGCCGGGCCGCCGCGTACCCGTACGCGGCGAGGCTGCTCGGGCGCAGCCGGCCGGCGCGGCCGGTGTGCACGAACCGGGCCAGGTCGGCCGCGACGTCACGGAGCACCCGCAGGCAGCCGTCACTGTCGCCGTTGTGGTCCAGCGCCACGGCGTTGCGCAGCCGGATGCCCGGGGCCGCGAACGTCTCCTCGGGGATGCCGGCGCTCAGGCCCAACTGCCGGGCGCGTTCGATCGCGCCGAGGGCGTACCCGTGGAAGCTGAGGTAGCTGTAGGCCATGGCGAGGTCGTGCCAGCCCCAGGCGGTGTCCCGGTCCGGGTCCTCCACGGCGCTCAACGCCCGGGCGGCCTTCACCAGGTGGGTGACGCAGCGGTCCAGGGCGCCCTGGTGGTGTGCGGCGAGCGCGGCCAGGGCGTTGAGGTGCCCGTGCAGGTAGGGCTCGGCGAGGTCGCGGACCGCCGCCGACGCCTCCTCGATGGCGCGGGTGAACTCCGCCGTCCGACCGAGATTGATCAGCGCGGAGAGGCGCTGCACCATGGCGTCCGCCCGCGCCGCCGGGTCGGTGGTGGTGCGGATCACCCGTTCCAGCAGCGCGTACGACTCGGCGGAGCGACTTGCTTCCTGCAAAGCCCGCGCGTGCGTGAGGGTGTCAACCTGGTCATCGACCCGGTCGAGCCAGCCCACCCGCCAACCTCCCGTCGTGTGCGTCTCGACGCACCCGTTCGTCACGCCACCCGCGACGCATCATGATTATGCGGTGACCACTCTGCCGCAACACCCCCCCGAAGGGACAGGGAGGCTCCGTCCGTCCGCCGCGGTGGCCCGCGCGGCCCGGACGCTCGCCGCCGCCGGGGTGGGCCCGGCCCGCGTGGAGGCCGAGCTGCTGGCGGCGTACGTGCTGGGGGTGCCCCGGGGTCGGCTGGCGCTCGCCGACGACCTGGGCGCCGACGACCTGGCGCGGCTCGACGACCTGGTCCGCCGTCGCGCCGACCGGGAGCCGCTGCAGCACCTGACCGGCCGGGCCGGCTTCCGGCACCTGGAGTTGGCGGTCGGTCCGGGCGTCTTCGTGCCCCGGCCCGAGACGGAGCTGCTGGCCGGGTGGGGTGTCGAACAGGCCCGGAGCCGGCCCGATCCGCTGGTGGTGGATCTGTGCAGCGGCTCCGGCGCCATCGCGCTGGCGGTCGCGCAGGAGCTGCCCGGGGCGCGGGTGGTGGCGGTGGAGCGGTCCGGGGCGGCGCTGGACTGGCTGCGGCGCAACGCGGCGGAGCGGGCCGCCGCGGGGGACCGGCCGATCGAGGTGGTGGAGGCGGATGTCACCGCCGCGGACCTGCTGGCGGACCTGGTCGGCCGGGTGGACGTGCTGCTCTGCAACCCGCCGTACGTGCCGGTCGAGGTGGTGGTGCCGCCCGAGGTGGCCGGGCACGACCCGGCGGAGGCGGTCTTCGGTGGGGCGGACGGCCTCGCGGTGATCCGGCCGGTGATCACCCGGGCCGCGGCGCTGCTGCGCCCCGACGGGGTGGTGGGCGTCGAGCACGACGACACGCACGGCGTCGTGGTGCCCGAACTGCTCGTCGCGGACGGCCGGTTCGTCGCCGTCGCGGAGCATCTGGACCTCACCGGGCGCCCCCGGTACGCCACCGCGTCCCGACGGGCGGACGGCCGGCACGCCCCCGCTGGGGCGGCGTGGCAGACTGACTCCTCGTGATGCTCTACGACTGCCGGTCGCCCGCTGATCGGGACCGCGGCATCGCTGCGGCCATCGAGGCGGTCAAGAACGGCGAACTGGTCGTCCTCCCGACGGACACCGTCTACGGGATCGGCGCGGACGCGTTCACCCCGTACGCGGTCAGGGCGCTGCTGGACGCGAAGGGCCGGGACCGGCAGATGCCGCCGCCGGTGCTGATCGGTTCCCGGCACACCCTGGACGGGTTGGTCTTCTCGCTGCCCACGGCCGCACGGGACCTGGTGGAGGCGTTCTGGCCGGGTGCGTTGACGATCGTGGTCGAGCACTCGCCGAGCCTGCAATGGGACCTGGGCGACAAGACGGGCACGGTGGCGGTCCGGATGCCGCTGCACCCGGTGGCGCTGGAGGTGCTGCGGGAGACCGGCCCGATGGCGGTGTCGTCGGCCAACAAGACGGGCCAGCCCGCCGCGGTGACCGCCGAGGAGGCGCGCGACCAGCTCAGCTACTCGGTGCGGGCGTACCTGGAGGCCGGGCCCTGCCCGGACCCGGTGCCCAGCACGATCGTGGACCTGACCGGCGAGGTGCCGCAGTTGCTGCGGGCCGGCGCGATTCCGCTGGAGAAGCTGCGCGACGTGGTTCCGGATCTCGTCGACCGCCAGGGGGTCTGAGTGCCCCCGTTCACCGTGCTGCACGTCTGTATGGGCAACATCTGCCGTTCGCCGATGGCCGAGCGGCTGCTCGCCCTCGCCGTGCGGGAGCGGTTGGCCCGGCGTGAGCAGGACCCGGCCCGCGCCGAGGAGCTGCTGCACAGCCACAGTGCCGGCACCGGTGGTTGGCATGCGGGCGAGGAGATGAACCCGCCGGCGGCGCGTCAGGTCATCGGGCGGGGCGGGGACGTCGAGGGCTTCGCCGCGCGCAAGCTGCGCTCGGACCACATCGACGCCGCCGACCTGGTGCTGACCGCGACGGCCGACCAGCAGGAGTACGTGGTGGCGCTGCGTCCGGACGCGGCGGCCCGCACGTTCGTGCTGGGCGAGTTCGGCCGGTTGCTCGCGGCGGTGGACGCCGGCGCGCTGCCGGCCGCCGAGGCGACCCCGGAGGCGGTGTACGCCCGGGGTGTGGCCCTGGTGGCGGCGGCGCAGGACGCCCGGATGGGTGCCTCGGCGCTGCCGACGGACGATCTGGACGACCCGTGGGGTCGCGGTGACCAGTGCTTCAGCCGGGTCGCCGACGAGATCGAGGAGACGGTTCACCCGCTGGCCGGCGCGCTGCTGCCCTGAGCGCCGTGCGAGTTTTCTCCGGGTTTGGTGAAAACCGGGGGCGAAAGGGGCGTTCCGGGTCATTCTGAACGGGTCCTAGCGTGACCGGCTCCTGCGGGGAGAGCTGATGATCCGGGCCCATCTCGACAAACTGCTGACCGTGGTGATCGCCGGCGTACTGGCCGGGTTGGCGCTGGCCGCGGCCGCCCTGCCCGCGGCCCTGGTCTTCGGGATCGGCTTCAGCGCCCTGTCCACGCCCTACTCGGAGCTGCCGAACACCCTGCGGACGCCACCCACCGCGCAGCGCTCCAACCTCTACGCCAACGACGGCACCACCCTGATCACCTCCTTCTACCAGGAGGACCGGTGGGACGTGCCGCTGCGCGAGGTGGCGCCGGTGATGCGCCAGGCGATCGTGGCCGCCGAGGACGTCCGGTTCTACCAGCACAGCGGGGTGGACCTGCGGGGTGTGGTGCGCGCGTTCACCGTGAACAGGCGCGACGGCCAGACCCGGCAGGGCGCCTCCACGCTGACCATGCAGTACGTCCGCAACGTGCTCAGCAGCGACCCCCGGCTGACCGAGCGGCAGCGCCGGGCGGCCACCGAGGTCACCACCGCCCGCAAGCTCCAGGAGATGCGGTACGCCCTGGCGATGGAACGGGAGCTGAACAAGGAGGAGATCCTCACCCGCTACCTGAACATCGCCTACTTCGGGGCCGGCGCGTACGGCATCGCGGCGGCCAGCAAGCGCTACTTCTCCCGAAGCCCCGCGGAGCTGACCCTGGCCCAGGCCGCGCTGCTGGCCGGCCTGGTCCGCTCACCGGACAGCGACGACCCGATCAACGGTGACGCCGACAGCGCGCTGAACCGCCGGAGGTACGTGCTGGAGCAGCTGGTCGAGACGGGCCAGGTGTCGGCGGAAGCGGCGGCGGCGGCCCGGGCCGAGCCGTTGCAGCTGCGGCCCAGCGAGACCCCGAACGACTGCACGGCGGTGCCCGACGGGCACAACGACTGGGGCTTCTTCTGCGACTGGTTCACCCGGTGGTGGAGCAGTCAGCCGGCGTTCGGATCCACCGCCGACGAGCGGCAACGCACGCTGCGCCGGGGCGGGTTCTCCATCGTCTCCTCGCTGGACCCGGCGGTGCAGCGGACCACCACCGAGCAGGTTCTGCGGATCTACCGGCCCACCGAGGCGCGGGCGGTGCCGACCGTGGTCGTCCAGCCCGGCACCGGCCGGGTGCTGGCCATGTCGGTGAACCGCAACTACAGCGTCGAGGACAACCCGGTCGGGCAGAAGAACCACCCGAACACGGTGAACCAGCTCGTCGCCGGCGGCGGGGCGATCGAGGGGTACCAGGGTGGGTCGACGTTCAAGCTCTTCACCATGCTCGCCGCGCTGGAGTCCGGCATGCCGCTGTCGACGGACTTCGTCGCGCCCACCCAACTGCTCACCCGCTTCCCGGTGACCGGCGCGGGCAGCTGCGACGGCCGCTGGTGCCCGGCGAACGCCAGCCCTTCGTCGATGGACGGCCCGCGCACCATGTGGACCGCGTTCGGCCGCTCGGTGAACACCTACTTCGCCTGGCTCACCGAGCGGGTGGGTGCCGATCGGGTGGTGGAGATGGCCGAACGGCTCGGCATCGTGCTGCGCGCCGACGCCGATGCCCAGCTCGCGCGCTACGGCGCGAAGAACTGGGGTCCGTTCACCCTGGGCGTGGCCGCGACGACGCCGCTGGACCTGGCGACGGCGTACGCCACGGTGGCGGCCGAGGGGACCTGGTGCGCGCCGCTGCCGGTCGTCTCGATCACCGACTCGGGCGGCCGTCCGGTCGACGCCGCCAAGCCGGACTGCCGGCAGGTGCTCGACGCCGACGTGGCCCGGGCGGCCACCGACGCGGCCCGCTGCCCGGTCGGCGACCAGTCGATGTACGGGCGCTGCGACGGCGCCACCGCCCCCACGCTGCGCGCCAAGCTCGGCCGACCGGTGGCCGGCAAGACCGGTAGTTCGGAGCGGTACGAGACGGAGACGGTCGTGGCGTTCACCCCGCAGCTCGCGGTCGCCTCGATGGCGGCGAACCCCGACGATCCCCGCGACGCGGTCGGTCAGGCGGTGCAGTCGCGGATGGTCGACGCGGTCGGCGAGGTGCTCGCCGTCGCGCTGCGCGACCAACCGGTCCGTGACTTCGTCCCCCCGAGCGAACGAACTGCCTTCCAGCAGACCGAACCCCGCTCCGGAAACTGACCAAACCTCCTCGGGGCCCGCCCCCCAACCCAGTCGATCATGGAGTTGTGGTGGGTGCTAGCTCCTTGACCGCCCCTTTCGCGAGGCACCACAACTGCATGATCGACGCGGGCGGGCCCCGAGGAGGTTTGGTCAGTTTCCGGAGCGGGGTTCGGTCTG
>NZ_WBKR01000073.1 GCF_008868155.1 Micromonospora sp. ALFpr18c | reverse complement strand
CCCACCTCACCGCGGCCCGGCGCTCCGGCAGGCCGCGTCCGGCAGGCCGCGTCCGTCGGGGCGCGCTCGGCAAGATCACGCTCGATCCAGGATGTAGTGGCCTCGGCAGCCCGGGAGGCCACTACATCCATGTTCGGGCGTGATCATGGGGATAACGGCCCGCAGCGTCGCCCGCGTGGTGGCGGCGGTTATCCACAGGGGCGGCGTGACGTGGGCGAATCGGTCAGCCTGGGCTCCATGTCGAAAGCTCCTCGTCGGCCGCCGCAGTTGCGCGGTCGGGTATTCCGTGGCTCGGTCGCCGTCTCGCGGGGCCTGCTGACCCGCAACGACCTGCGCAGCTCAGCCTGGCGGCCCCTCTTCCGTGACGTCTACGCCGACGCCAAGGTCAGCATCACCCACGTCGTCCGGTGCACCGCCGTCGGGCGATGGCTGATTCCACCCGAGGCGGCCATCGCCGGGCGCGCCGCCGCGGGCCTGTACGGGTGCGGGACCCCGACCGCGAGCGATCCGGTCGACGTCCTGATTCCGCGGGATGCCCGTATCGGGCCGGCCACCGGGCTCCGCGTCCACCATGGGGAGATCGACGCCGACGACATCCTGGCGCGGGCCGGCGTCAGGGTGACCAGCCCGACCCGTACCTGCTGGGACTTGGCCGGTTGGCTCGACGTGATCGAGGCGGTGGTGGTCATCGACGCCATCCTCGCCCGCCGCCTGACGACCGTGTCAGCCCTGCGCGAGTACGCACTGAACCGCGCCGGTCGACGCGGCTGGCGGTCGCTGCTGCGCGCAGTCGACCTGGCCGACGCCGGTGCCGAGTCCCCTCAGGAGTCCCGCACCCGCGTGCGATTGGTGCTCGCCGGCCTACCCCGGCCGGAGACGCAGTGGATCGTGGCCGAGCGGGGTCGGTTCGTGGCTCGGCTGGACCTGGCCTGGCCGCAGTTCAAGGTCGCGGTGGAGTACGACGGGCTCTGGCACGACGACCCCGAGCAGTTCCATCGGGACCGCCGACGGCTCAACCGGTTGCTCGGCGGCGACTGGATCGTGCTGCACGTGACCGGCAAGCGCCTCCGGGACGACTTCGACGGCTTCCTCGCAGAGGTCCGGGCCGCCCTGCGGGCGCGCTCCCGCTCCTCCTGGTGATCCGCGTTCCTGGTGATCCGCGTTGCTCCCCATGATCGCGCTCGAACATGGAAGTAGTGGCCTCCCTCCGACGAAGAGACCACTACATCCTGGATCGAGCGCGATCATGGAGTCGGGCGCGGGGTTCGCCGCGCGCCTGGCGCGGGGCGGTTAGGCGGCGGGGAGGTACTTTGCCAGGTCGTCGAGGATCTTGTTGGCGGCGCCGACGCCGATGCCGGTCATCCAGATCTCGTCGGAGACCGGGTACGCCTTGCCCGCCTTGACCGCGCCGAGGCCCTTCCAGAGCGTCCCACCGGCGACCTTGCTCTGCTCGGCGGCGGCCTTGTCGCCGTACGCGGTGACGAAGATGACGTCACCGTCGACCTCGTTGATCCGCTCGGGGCTGACCAGGTCGAAGCGCTTGTCCTCCTTGTTGGCCAGCCGCTGCCGCTCGGGGCGGCCGAGGCCGGTGTCGCCGACGACGATGCCGGAGAAGGAGTCCGGGCCGTACACCCGGATGTTGCCGGGAATGAAGCGCACGATGGACACCTTGCGGGCGGCGGCGTCGCCGAGGGTGGCGCCGAAGTCCTTGGCCCGCTTCTCGTACGCGGCGAGCAGGTCCTTGGCCTGCTGCTCGTGGCCGAGCGCCTTGCCGTCGAGGAGGAAGTTCTCCTTCCAGGTGACGCCCACCTTGTCGGTGAACACGGTCGGGGCGATGGCGGCCAGTTCGTCGTAGAACTTCTCCTGGCGGAACTTGCTGCCGAGGATGAGGTCCGGCTTCAGCGCGTTGATCGCCTCCAGGTCGGGCTCGGTGAGCACCCCGACCTCCTTGATGCCGGCGAGCTTGTCCACGCCGAAGTAGGTGGGCCAGCTCTTGGCCTCACCGGCGGTGGCGGCGCCGACGGGTGTGATGCCCAGCGAGAGCGCCGTGTCGATCTTGTCGGTGTCGAGCACGACGACGCGCTTGGGCTGCGCCGGGACCTTGGTGGTGCCCATGGCGTGGGTGATCTCCCGGGTGTCCCCGGCGGCGGAGCCGGCGACCGGGTCGCTCTCACCGCAGGCGGTGAGGCCGACGCCGAGGGCGACGGCCGCGGCGAGGGCGGCGACGAGACGACGCATCAGAGTCCTTTCGAGGGGTACGAGCCGGTGAGCGGGGTGGCCGCGTCGCCGGTGGTGGGTCGGGCGGCCGGTACGGACGCATCCGACAGATCGGTGCCACCCGCGCCAGCGGACGCGGTGCCGGACACGCCAGCAGGCGCGGCAGCGGCGCCAGAACCGCCGGCGGACGCCGCAGCGGCCACAGACGCGGCAGCCCCGGACGCGGCAGCCCCCGACGCGGCAGCAGACGCGGCGGTAGACGCGGCAGCCCCGGACGCGCCGGCAGACGCGGCAGCCCCCGACGCGCCGGCAGACGCGGCAGCCCCCGACGCGGCAGCAGACGCGGCAGCCCCGGACGCGGCGGCTCCGGGCGCAGCGGCTCCGGGCGCAGCGGCTCCGGGCGCGCCGGCGGTGCCGATGGAATGGCCTCCGGTGTGGGCGGGCACCACCAGGGGCGCGCCGGTCACCGGGCAGGGGACGACGACGCAGGCGAGCCCGAAGACGTCGCGGACCAGGTCGGCGGTGAGGATCTCCCGGGGCGGTCCGGCGGCGACCACGGCGCCCGCGCGCATCGCGACCAGGTGGTCGGCGTAGCGGGCGGCCTGGTTCAGGTCGTGCAGCACGGCGACGACGGTGCGGCCGCGTTCGACGCGCAGCCGGTGCAGCAGGTCCAGCACCTCCACCTGGTGGGCGAGGTCGAGGAAGGTGGTCGGCTCGTCCAGCAGCAGGGCGTCGGTGTCCTGGGCGAGCGTCATGGCGATCCACACCCGCTGCCGCTGACCGCCGGAGAGGCTGTCCACCGGCCGGTCGGCCAGGTCGGCGACGTCGGCGAGGGTCATCGCCTCGTCCACCGCCGCGCCGTCCTCCGTCGACCACTGCTGCCACCACCGCTGGTAGGGCTGCCGGCCACGGCCGACCAGGTCGGCCACGGTGACGCCCTCGGGGACCAGTGGGCTCTGCGGCAGGACGCCGAGCCGGCGGGCCACCTCGCGGGTCGGCAGGTCGCGGATCGCGGTGCCGTCCAGCAGCACGGCGCCACGGCGGGGGGTGAGCAGCCGGGCCATGGTGCGCAGCAGGGTGGACTTGCCGCACGCGTTCGGGCCGACGATCACGGTGAACGCGTCGGTCGGCAGGTCCAGGTCGAGGCCGTCGAGCACGGTCCGCTCGTCGTAGCCGGCGACCAGGTCGCGGGTGGAGAGCATCACACGACTCCTTCCAGGCGTCACGAGGACCGCCGCCGTCCGCGCAGCAGCAGGAAGATCAGGTACGGTCCGCCGATCGCGGCGGTCAGCACGCCGGCCGGCAGTTGGGTGGGCGCGAACAGTCGGCGGCCGGCGAGGTCGGCCAGCACCAACAGCAGCGCGCCGAGCAGCGCCGCGCAGACCAGTGGTGGCCGTTCGGCCCGGACCAGCCGCCGGGCCACCTGGGGTGCGACCAGCGCCACGAAGTCGACGGCGCCGACCTGGGCGGTGACCATCGCGGCGACGAGGACGCTGGCGCCGGCGAGGCCGATGCGGCGGGCCACCGGGCGCAGCCCGACACCACGGGCGGTGTCGTCGTCGAGCGCGGTGCTGTTGAGCGCCCAGCCGGCCCAGGCCAGCACGGGTAGCAGCACCAGCAGGGTGCCGGCGATCCAGGCGGCTTCGGTCCAGCCCTTGCCGGCGAGGGTACCGATCAGCCAGATCTGCGCGCGCAGCCCGTCGATCGGGTCGGCGGTGAGCATGACCACCTCGGTGAGCGCCCGGAAGCCGAACGCGACCGCCACCCCGGCGAGCACGAACCGCTGCGCGGCCAGCCCGTGTCGGGCACCGAGGGCGAACAGCAGCACCGCCGCGAGCAGCCCGCCGACCAGCGCGGTGGGTGCCACCAGGACGGCGGTCATTCCGCTGGTCAACGCCACGGTCGCGGCGAGGCCGGCGCCCTGAGTGATGCCGATGACGTCCGGGCTGGCGAGCGGGTTGCGGGCGACGCTCTGGATCAGGGTGCCGGCGACGCCGAAGGCCGCACCGGCCACCGCCGCCAGCACGATCCGGGGCAGCCGAAGATCAAAGACCACGAGGTCGTACGGGGTGCCGGCACCGGAGAGGGCGCGGACCACGTCGGCCGGGGCGACGTACGGGGTGCCCAGGGAGAGGCTGAGCACGACGGCCAGGAGGAGCAGCACGGTCAGGGCGGCGGCGACCAGCACCGCGCGGCGGCGGATCAGCAGGCTGACCGGGCCGACGCGCAGCAGCGACCGCCCAGGTACCCCGGCACGGCCCGCACGGCCCGCACCGGGCAGGCCGACGGCCGACGAGCCGGCGCGGCCAGCCGAGCGGGGCACGCCAGCCGAGCCCGATGGGCGCCGGGTGGTGGTCACGCGGTCACCACCCGGGCGCGGCGGACCAGCACGGCGAGCAGCGGCGCGCCGATCAGGGCGGTGACGATCCCGGCCGGTATCTCGCCGGGCGGGGCGACGAGCCGGCCCACGACGTCGGCGCCGAGCAGCAGCGCCGGGCCGAGCAGGGCGGAGACGGCGAGCGTCCAGCGGTGGTCCGCGCCGACGAGGGCACGCGCCAGGTGCGGCACCGCCAGCCCGACGAAGGCGACCGGTCCGGCTGCCGCCACCGCGGCGCCGGTCAGCAGCACCGCGGCGAGGCCACCGCCGAGGCGGACCAGGCCGATGCGGTGGCCGAGACCGCGGGCCACGTCGTCGCCGAGGGCCAGCGCGTCCAGCCCTCGTGCCACCAGTGCGGCCAGCAGCAGCCCGACGAGCACGAACGGGAGCACCTGCGCGGTGACCGACAGGTCCCGCCCGGCGAGCCCGCCGACCACCCAGAACCGGTACTCCTCGAAGGTGCGGGCGTCGATGCTGAGCAGCGCGTACACCCCCGAGGCGAGGCTGGCGTCGAGGGCCGCGCCGACCAGCGCGAGGGTGACCGGGCTGGCGCCCTCGCGGGCCCGGGTGGCGATGGCGAAGACCAGCAGCCCGGCGATCAGTGCCCCGGCGATGCCGAACCAGACGTAGCCGGCGAGCGTGCCGATGCCGAACACGGAGATGGCGAGCACCACGCCGAACGACGCGCCGGCGCTGATGCCGAGAATGCGGGGCTCGGCGAGGGGGTTGCGGGTGAGGGCCTGGAACAGCACACCGGCCACCGCGAGCGCGAGCCCGACGGCGAGGCCGAGCGCGGTACGCGGCATCCGCAGCTCGCGGACGATCGTGCTCGCGTCGCCGCCGTCCGGCGCGACGAGGGCGTGCCACACCGCGTCGATGCCGAGTTGCCGGCTGCCGAGCGCGAAGCTCGCCAGCACGGCGAGCAGCAGCACCAGCGCGGCGGCGGCGGTGACGGCCACCCGGCGGCCGGTGCGGGTGCCGGGCCGGCTGCGGGCCGGGGTCGGCCGGGTGGCGCGGGTGGTCACGAGTCTCCTGCACGTTCGAGCTTAGGTTCGCCTAACCTAGCCGACCTGCGGAAAGTGACCTAACTGGCGTCGGTCGATGCCGTCGCGGGGGCCGGCGGCACGCCCGCCGAGCTGCCGTCCCCGGCCGCCGCAGCACCGCGCGGCAGCACGATCAGGGGCCGCATCATCTCGTTGTCCTCGTGCTCCAGGAGGTGGCAGTGCCAGGAGAATCGGCCCGGCAGGTCGAAGCGGGCCTTGATCCGGGTCACCTCCCACGGGTACGCGAGCACGGTGTCCATCCATCCCCGCTCCCCCGGTCGCGGCTCCGACCGGCCCGACCGCCCACGGCCCAACAGCTCGAACTGGGCCTGGTGCAGGTGCACGGGGTGGACGTTACGGGTGAAGTTGCGCACCTCCCACACCTCGGTCACGCCGACGACGGGCTGTTCGGTCGCCGGGTCGCTCCAGCGCATCGGCAGACCCCGGCCGCGCTCGTCGAGGGTGCCGAGCAGCATCACCATCGACCCGCCGGACATCCGCTCGTTGAGCGACAGCCGCCGGACCCGCTCCGCATCACCGAGCCGGGGGTGAGCCGGCAGTTGCAGGTGCTCCGGCGGCACGCTCGGGTCCGCGCCGACGGCCTCGTCGACCACGAACCGCAACACCTGCCCGGTGCTCCGGGGGTCGGACGGCGGAAAGTCCACCCCGGGCCGGCCGCCACGGTACGCCCACTCGGGCCCCTCGTTGACCAGGAACAGCTCGGTGCCGGCGGGTACGCCGGTGAAGTCGACGATCACGTCGGCCCGCTGGGCGGGGCCGAGGGTGACGCGGTCATGCGACACCGGCTCGGGCAGGAAACCGCTGTCGCTGCCGATCTGCCAGATCGGCAGCACCGGACGGGACGGCCGCGCGGTGGCGTGGGCGGCGACGCTGAGCATCAGGAAGCGGCTGTTGCAGCCGTTGAGCAACCGGAACCGGTAGCGCCGACGCTGGACCGTCAGGCTGGGCCAGGTACGGCCGTTGACCACCATGGTGGTGCCGGAGAACGCTGACACCCACGCCGACCCGTCGTGGTGACCCCCGGGGTAGACCAACTCGCCGTCGGCGCCGAAACTGCGGTCCTGGATCAGCAGCGGGATGTCGTGGTAGTCGGTGTCCGGCGGATCGTCGTGACCCGGCGGCGGGCCGGGCAGCACCCCGTCGGGCAGGTCGTCGCCGCCGAGCAGATAGAAGCCGGCCGGCCCGGCGTAGACGTTCTCCCGGGTGAGACCCAGCGTGTGGTCGTGGTACCAGAGGGTGCAGGGCCGCTGGTCGTTGGCGTACTCGAAGGTGGCCGAACCCGGCGCCCAGCGCAGGCCGGACCCCTCGGCGAAGCGGGACCGGAACTCGCCGTACGCGCTGCCGGTCACGGCGAAGTCGGCCGGCAGGTCGCGGGCCACCGGCAGGTACCACGCCTCGGCGTGCCCGTCGCTCTCCTGCGTGCTGTGTCCGCCATGCAGGTGGACCACCTGTGGCACCGGTCCCCGGTAGCCACGCCGGCTGCCGTCCGAGCGGCCGTGCCCGTCCCGGTTCTCTCTGCCACCGACCGGGTTGGCCCAGTGCAGGGTCGGGTCGATGGGCAGCAGGTGCGGCAGGTAGTCGCCCCGGTCGTCGACGAGTTCGTTGACCCAGGTCACCCTTACCGGGCGGTTCACCCGCGCGACGATGCTGGGTGCCGGGTAGCCGAAGCTGCCGGGGTGGGCGCTGGAGCCGTAACCCCACACCGTCGTACGCGGCCAGGACGGCGGCAGGATCTGCTGGCGGAACTGCCGCACCCCGACGGCGTACGTGTCCCGCTCCGGATCGTTCGCCACCCGCGGCATGGCCGGGGGGATGCGCAGCGGCGCGACGTACTTGGGGATGTCGGCGGCGCGCAGCATCGTGGACGCGGCGAGCGCGCGGCCCGCGGCCGTCGAGCCTGCCGGGACCAGAACGGCTGCTCCCCCCGCGGCACCGGCCACGAGCACCTGTCGTCTGCTGACCATGCCGCACCTCCCACTCGCCATCCGACCTCGATTAGAGAATGAGTTTCGCGGACGGGAACAAGTGGGGTGAAAGGTGGATAACACCCGTAAGAGGGAAACCGAGCGCCATAGGGTGTTGGGCATGCGATTCGACCAGCACACGGTCGTCCTCCTGATCCGAGCGTCGGATCCGCCGGACCTGCCAGCGGAGGCGATCGACCGGCTACGCGACGCCCACCTGGCCCACCAGGCGGGTCTTGTGGAGCAGGGACTGGTTCTCGCGGCCGGACCGCTCCTGGCCGCCGACGACGACCGGATGCAGGGCATCGTCGTCTTCTCCATCGCCCCCGACGAGGTACGCGGGCTCTACGCCGACGACCCGGCCGTTCGCGCCGGCCTGCTCATCGCGCGGGTGGCGAGTTGGCTGGTGCCTGAGAGCAACGTGCGGTTCGAGAGCGTGCCGATCCCCGTGTCGATGGTCGAGGCGGCGGCGGGCGACTGACCCGGTCAGCCGGGCAGGTCCGCGAGCGGCAGTACCCGCAGGTCGTCCGGCTCGCCCACGATGACCCGCAGCGCGGGGAAGTAAGCCGTCAGCACTGGCCGACACCTGTCGCACGGGCTGACGACCGCCCGGCCCCGGTCGGTGACCGAGACGATGGTCTCCAGCTCGGACACGCCCTGCGTGGCGGCGGTGCCGATAACGACCAACTCCGCGCAGGTGTCCCCGCTGTCGTGCCGGACGTCGACCCCGGAGAACACCCGCCCGTCGGCGGTACGGGCGGCCGACGCGCCGGTGTGGTGGCGACTGCGGCACCGTAGTTTGGCGACCGCCGTGGCGGCCTGTACCAGCGCCCGATCGGTGTCCCGCAGCTCCATCCCGGCCCCCAGCGCTCGACGTCGGCCGCAACTGTAGACCGCTGTCCGCGCGCCGAAGCACCCACGCGCGGTAACCCGGGGGCGGATCAACGGCGGGCTGCCTATCCTTGGGCACGACATGCAGAATCCAGCCGCCTCCGCCGCGACCGATCCGGTACGCGAGCTGCACCGCCGTCTCTCCCCTCTGATGTTCCGCGACCAGCGCCGGCTCCAGCGGCGCCTGGACGGTGCCCGCAAGCTGCGTGACCCGCAGCGCCGGGAGGCGGCGCTCACCGAGATCACCGCCGAACTGACCCGTGCCGAGCAGCGGTTGGCCGCCCGCCGGGCGGCGGTGCCGGTGATCACGTACCCGGCGGGGTTGCCGGTCAGTGAGCGCAAGGACGACATCGCCGCGGCCATCCGTGACCACCAGGTGGTGATCGTGGCCGGCGAGACCGGCTCCGGCAAGACCACCCAGCTTCCCAAGATCTGCCTGGAGCTGGGGCGTGGGGTGCACGGCCTGATCGGGCACACCCAGCCCCGGCGGCTCGCGGCGCGGACGGTGGCCGACCGGATCGCCGACGAGCTGGGCACCGAGCTGGGGGACGTGGTCGGCTACAAGGTGCGCTTCACCGACCAGGTCAGCGACCGCAGCCTGGTGAAGCTGATGACCGACGGCATCCTGCTGGCCGAGTTGCAGACCGACCGGATGCTGCGCCAGTACGACACGTTGATCATCGACGAGGCGCACGAGCGCAGCCTCAACATCGACTTCATCCTCGGGTACCTGCGGGAGCTGCTGCCCCGGCGACCCGACCTCAAGGTGATCATCACGTCGGCGACCATCGAGACCGACCGGTTCGCCCGGCACTTCGCCGGTCCACCCACCGCCGACGAGCCGCAGGGCGTGCCCGCGCCGGTGGTCGAGGTGTCCGGCCGCACCTACCCGGTGGAGGTGCGCTACCGGCCACTGGTCGAGCTGGCCGAGGGCGAGGAGGACGCCGACGCCGACGAGGAGACCGTCCGCGACCAGATCCAGGCGATCGGCGACGCCGTCGAGGAGCTGGCCGCCGAGGGCCCCGGCGACATCCTGGTCTTCCTCAGCGGCGAACGGGAGATCCGCGACACCGCCGACGCCCTGGGCAAGCTGGTGCAGAAGAAGCGCTCGCTGCTCGGCACCGAGATCCTGCCGCTGTACGCCCGGCTCTCCAGCGCCGAGCAGCACCGGGTCTTCGCCGCGCACACCTCGCGCCGGGTGGTGCTCGCCACCAACGTCGCGGAGACGTCGCTGACCGTGCCCGGCATCAAGTACGTGGTGGACCCGGGCACCGCCCGCATCTCCCGCTACTCCAGCCGGCTGAAGGTGCAGCGACTGCCGATCGAGCCGATCTCCCAGGCGTCGGCCAACCAGCGCAAGGGCCGCTGCGGCCGTACCTCGGACGGCATCTGTATCCGCCTCTACGACGAGCAGGACTTCCTGTCCCGCCCCGAGTTCACCGACCCGGAGATCCTGCGGACCAACCTGGCGTCGGTCATCCTCCAGATGACCGCGATCGGGCTCGGCGACCTCGCGGCGTTCCCGTTCATCGACCCGCCGGACCGGCGCAACATCACCGACGGCGTCAACCTGCTGCACGAGCTGGGCGCCCTGGACCCGACCGAGGCCGACCCGGCGAAGCGGCTCACCACGCTGGGCCGGCGACTGGCCCAGCTGCCGGTCGACCCTCGACTGGCCCGGATGGTGGTCGAGGGCGAGCGCAACGGGTGCGCCACCGAGGTGCTGGTGATCGCCGCGGCGCTCTCCATCCAGGATCCCCGGGAAAGGCCGGCGGAGAAGCAGGCCCAGGCCGACCAGGCGCACGCCCGGTTCGCCGACAAGGAGTCGGACTTCGTCGCCTTCCTCAACCTGTGGCGCTACCTGCGCGAGCAGCAGCGGGCGCTGTCCTCCAGCGCGTTCCGCCGGATGTGCAAGGCGGAGTACCTGAACTACCTGCGGATCCGCGAATGGCAGGACATCGTCAGTCAGCTGCGGCAGGTCCTGCGTACCCCCGCCGAGAGTGACCGGCGCGGCGGGCGGCCGGCGCGCGACACCGCCGGCGACGCGGACGCCGGCCGGGGTGCGGGCCGGCACGGCGGCGCGGACCTGCCGGAGGAGATCGACACCCCGAGGGTGCACCAGTCGCTGCTGCCCGGCCTGCTCTCGCACATCGGCCTGAAGGACGCCCAGAAGCACGAGTACCTGGGCGCTCGCGGTGCGAGGTTCGCGCTGTTCCCCGGCTCGGCGCTGTTCAAGAAGCCGCCGCGCTGGGTGATGGCCGCCGAGCTGGTGGAGACCTCCCGGCTGTGGGGTCGCATCGCCGGGCGGGTCGAGCCGGAGTGGGTCGAGCCGCTGGCGCAGCACCTGGTGAAGCGCAGCTACAGCGAGCCGCACTGGGAGAAGAAGCAGGCCGCGGTGATGGCCTACGAGAAGGTCACCCTGTACGGCGTCCCGCTGGTCACCTCCCGCAAGGTCAACTTTGGGCGGATCGATCCGACGCTGAGCCGGGAGCTGTTCATCCGGCACGCGCTCGTCGAGGGCGACTGGCAGACCCACCACCAGTTCTGGGCCGACAACAAGCGGCTGCTCGCCGAGATCGAGGAGCTGGAGAGCCGGGCCCGACGCCGGGACATCCTCGTCGACGACGAGACCATCTTCGGCTTCTACGACCAGCGGATCCCCGCCGACGTGGTCTCCGGCCGGCACTTCGACACGTGGTGGAAGAAGACCCGCCGGGAGCAGCCCGACCTGCTCACCTTCACCCGCGACCTGCTGGTCAACGACGGTCGGGCCGGGGTGGACGAGGACGACTACCCCGACCAGTGGCAGGCCGACGGGGTGAGCCTGCCGCTGACCTACCGGTTCGAGCCGGGGACGCCGACCGACGGCGTCACCGTGGACATCCCGCTGCCGCTGCTCAACCAGGTGCCGGCGGAGAGCTTCGACTGGCAGGTGCCGGGGCTGCGCGAGGAGACGGTGATCGCGCTGATCCGGTCGCTGCCCAAGCCGATCCGCCGCAACTTCGTGCCGGTGCCGGACTTCGCCCGGGCCGCCCTGGCGGCGATCACCCCCGGCGAGGAGCCGCTGCTGGACGCGCTCACCCGGCAGCTGCGCCGGATGACCGGGGTCACCGTGCCCCGCGACGCCTGGGAGCCGGCCAAGCTGCCCGCGCACCTGCGGGTCACCTTCCGGGTCCTCGGCGACGACGAGAAGCCGGTCGCCGAGGGCAAGGACCTGCCGGCCCTGCAACGTCAGCTCCGCCAGGAGGTACGCCAGGTGGTGGCGGCCGCCGCGCCGGAGGTCGCCCGTACCGGGCTGCGCGAGTGGAGCATCGGCACGCTGCCGCGCACGATCGAGCAGGTCCGCGCCGGCTACGCGGTGACCGCGTACCCGGCCCTGGTCGACGAGGGCGCCTCGGTCGGGGTGAAGGTGTTCGACTCCCCTGCCGAGGCGGAGGCCGCGCACTGGGCGGGCACCCGCCGGCTGCTGCGGCTCACCGTGCCGTCCCCGGCGCGGTTCCTGCAGGGCCGGCTCAGCAACGAGGCGAAGCTGGCGTTGAGTCGCAACCCGCACGGCGGCGTACAGGAGCTGATCGAGGACGCGGCGGGCGCGGCCATCGACCGGCTGATCGACGCCGCCGGCGGGCCGGCGTGGGACGCCGAGGGGTTCGCGGCGCTGCGCGAGAAGGTCCGCGCCGACCTGGTCGACACCGTGGTCGAGGTGATGGACCGGGTGCGCCGGGTCCTCGCCGCCGCGTACGCCGTCGAGCAACGGCTCGGCACCACCCGCAACCTCGCCGTGGTGGCGGCGCTGGCCGACATCCGCAACCAGCTCGCCGGGCTGGTGCACGCCGGTTTCATCACCGAGACCGGGTACGCGCGGCTGCCCGACCTGCTGCGCTACCTCACCGCCATCGAGCGCCGGCTGGACCGGCTGGGCGGCAACCCGCAGCGGGACCGCCAGCAGCAGGACCGGGTCGCGGTGGTGCAGAAGGAGTACGCGGACCTGCTCGCCGCGCTGCCGCCGGCCCGCCGTCAGGAGACCGCCGTCCGGCAGATCCGCTGGATGATCGAGGAGTTGCGGGTGAACGTGTTCGCCCAGGCGCTGGGCACCCCGTACCCCGTCTCCGAGCAGCGGATCTACCGCGCGATGGACGACGCCGAGGGCCGCTGATCCGGCCCTGCCGGGTCAGCGGCCGCAGCGGTCAGCGTGCCTGGACGGACAGCGTTCGGGCGGCCGGCACGTTGCGGACTGAGTTGACCAACGTCGCGCCGCGGGGCTCCGCCGTGGTCGGCGCCCACCAGGCGCGGTTCTCCCGGTACCAGTGGAAGACCTCAGCCAGCCCGTCCTCGAACTTGATCTGCGGCTCGAAGCCCAGCTCATCGGTGATCTTGCGAAAGTCCAGCGAGTAACGCTGATCCTGCACCTTGCGGTCCGGCACGTGCCGGACCCGGTCCCAACCGGCGCCGGCCAGCCGCAGGATCCGCTCGGTGAGGGCGGTGTTGGTCAGCTCGATGTCGCCGCCGATGTTGTAGACCTCGCCGGCGCGGCCCTTGGCCAGCACCAGCGCGATGGCACGGCAGTGGTCGTCCACGTGCAGCCACTCGCGCACGGCGGCGCCGTCGCCGTGCAGGGTGATGTCCTGCCCGGTGAGCAGGCTGGTGACGAAACGCGGGATGACCTTCTCCACGTGCTGGTACGGCCCGTAGTTGTTGGCGCAGCGGGTGATGGAGACGTCCACGTCGTACGTGCGCCAGTAGGAGCGGACCACGTGGTCGCTGGCCGCCTTGGAGGCCGCGTACGGGGAGTTGGGTTCCAGCACGCAGGTCTCGTTCCAGGAGCCCTCGCTGATCGAGCCGTACACCTCGTCGGTGGAGACGTGCACGACCCGGCCGACACCGGCCCGCGCGCAGGCGGCCATCAGGTGGTGCGAGCCCATCACGTTGGTCTCGAAGAACGGTGCCGGGTCGTCGATGGACCGGTCCACGTGCGACTCGGCGGCGAAGTGCACGACCGCGTCGTGCCCCGGCACCAGGTCGGCGAGCAGCTGCCGGTCGCAGATGTCCCCCCGGACGAACGTCAGACGGGGATGCGTGGCCGGCAGGTTGGCCCGATCACTGGCGTAGGTCAGCTTGTCGATCACCGTGACGTCGCAGTGCTCGAACCCGACGTAGCGCCCGCCGAGCAGGCTGCGCGCGAAATGCGAGCCGATGAAGCCAGCGCCGCCGGTAACCAGGATCCTCATGTGTGGCCTCCCTGCCGGCGAGAAGACGCCCACCGGTGAGCTGTGCTGAGACGAATGGGGCTTTTGCCCCGTGCAAGAACCCACCTTAGGTGACCACCATCGGCACCGACGGTAATATCGGGCCCTTAAGGATGAATTAACCCACCAGGTCGAATACCGGACCCGTTCAGCGAGGATCGACACCCGGAGGAAGGTCGTTGTGCTCGATCGCGGCCTGTACGTAGTCGAGCAGGATCCGCCGTAGCTCCCGACCGGCATGGGTCGGTACGACGTCGCGCCGACGGGCCACCGCGATGGTCCGTCGCACCCCGGGCGGAGCGAGCGGGGTGATCCGGACCCCGGGCCGCCGGGCCAGCACGATGCCGGGCACCAGCGCGACGCCCAGCCCGGCCTCGACGAAGCTGAGCACGGCGTCCATCTCGCCGCCGTCCACCGCGAAGGTCGGCTCGAAGCCCGCCTCACGGCACGCCTGGATGGTGGCGTCGCGCAGGTCGTAGCCCTCCCGGAACATCACCATCGGCTGGTCGCGCAGGTCGGTGATGCGCAACTCCCCGGTCGCCGAGGCGGTCGGCACCTCCCCGACCGAGGCCACCACCAGGCTCTCGCGCAGGATCGGATCGACCCGCAGCCCTGGGTCGGCACCCTGGGCGGGCATGATGATCAGGGCCAGGTCGAGGTCGCCGCGGAGCAGATCGCGGACCAGGTCCTGGGAGCCGCCCTCCTCGACCCGGAGGTCGACGGTCGGGTGGGCGTCGCGGAAGCGGCGCAGCACCGGCGGGGCGAGCGACGTCGCCAGGCTGGGGGTCGCGCCGAGCCGGACGCGTCCCCGGCGTAGGCCGACCAACTCCTGCACCTCCCGGGTCGCGGTCTCCACGTCGGCGAGGATCCGGGTGGCCAGCGGCAGCAGCACCTCGCCGGCCGCGGTGAGGGCGATGTTGCCCCGTACCCGTTCGAAGAGCGGGGCGCCGAGGTCGGTCTCCAAAGCGTGAATTTGCTTACTGAGCGAGGGCTGCGTGATGCCCACGATGTCGGCGGCTTGGGTGAAATGTCGTACTTCGGCCACCGCGACGAAGTACCGGAGCTGATGAAGTTGCATCTACATAGCTTATGGCTATCAACACTGCGAGTTCGATGCATTGGACGACTGATCGAAGTGCTCCTAGCGTCGGTCCCGTGGTAATCACGAAAACTCGGTCGCCCATCCGCTCGAACGTCGGCCTCAAGGCCGTCATGGCGGTGACGGGCATCCTGCTGGTGCTGTTCCTGATCGCCCACATGCTCGGGAACCTGAAGGTGTTCACGGGGGAAACCTCGTTCGACCACTACGCGCACTGGCTGCGCGAGATCGGCAAGCCGCTGCTGCCCGGCGTCTGGTTCCTGTGGATCCTGCGCACCGTGCTGGTGGTGGCCGTCGTCGCCCACATCTGGGCCGCTACCGTGCTGGCCCTGCGCGCCCGCGCCGCCCGCCCGGTCAAGTACGCCCACCGCAAGAAGGTCCGGGGCAGCTACGCGGCCCGCACCATGCGCTGGGGTGGCGTGATCATCCTGCTGTTCGTGATCTACCACCTCCTGGACCTGACCACCGGCACGCTCAACCCGGTCGGCGACGCCAGCAACCCGTACGGCAACGTCGTCGCCGACTTCGCGCCGGAGCGCTGGTACGTCACGCTCTTCTACACCCTGGCGATCGTCGCGGTGGGTTTCCACCTGCGCCACGGCGCGTTCAGCGCGTTCCGCAGCCTCGGCCAGCAGACGCCACGGGGTGAGCGCCGGGCACGCAACGCCGCGCTGATCCTCGCCGTCGCGCTGTGCGCCGGATACCTGGTGGTCCCGTTCGCCGTTCTCACCGGATTGGTGTCCTGACATGGAACTCTTCACCGAGGGCGACCCGATCGCCGACACGAAGGCTCCCGCCGGCCCGGTCGAGAAGCGCTGGGAGACCCGGCGCTTCGAGGCCAAGCTGGTCAACCCGGCCAACCGCCGCAAGATGACGGTGATCGTGGTGGGCACCGGCCTGGCCGGCGGCTCGGCCGCCGCGACCCTGGCCGAGCAGGGCTACCACGTCAAGTCCTACTGCTACCAGGACAGCCCGCGCCGGGCCCACTCGATCGCGGCGCAGGGCGGCATCAACGCCGCGAAGAACTACCGCAACGACGGCGACTCGGTGCACCGGCTGTTCTACGACACCGTCAAGGGCGGCGACTTCCGCTCCCGGGAGTCGAACGTGCACCGGCTCGCCGAGGTGTCGGTCAACATCATCGACCAGTGCGTCGCCCAGGGCGTCCCGTTCGCCCGCGAGTACGGCGGCCTGCTGGACACCCGCTCCTTCGGTGGCGCCCAGGTGCAGCGCACCTTCTACGCCCGGGGCCAGACGGGCCAGCAGCTGCTGCTCGGCGCGTACCAGGCCCTGGAGCGGCAGATCGGCCTCGGCACCGTGGAGATGAACGCCCGGCACGAGATGCTGGAACTGGTCATCGTCGACGGCAAGGCCCGCGGCATCGTCGTCCGGGACCTGGTCACCGGCGAGATCAGCACCGAGATGGCCGACGCCGTCGTGCTCGCCTCCGGCGGCTACGGCAACGTCTTCTACCTCTCCACCAACGCCAAGGGCTGCAACGTCACCGCCACCTGGCGGGCGCACCGCAAGGGCGCGTACTTCGCCAACCCGTGCTACACGCAGATCCACCCGACCTGCATCCCGGTCTCCGGCGACCACCAGTCGAAGCTGACCCTGATGAGCGAGTCGCTGCGCAACGACGGCCGGGTCTGGGTGCCGAAAACCAAGGGCGACGACCGCAACCCGCGCGACATTCCGGAGGACGAGCGGGACTACTACCTGGAGCGGATCTACCCCTCCTTCGGCAACCTGGTCCCCCGCGACATCGCCTCCCGCGCCGCGAAGAACGTCTGCGACGAGGGCCGGGGCGTCGGACCGACCAAGCTGGGCGTCTACCTCGACTTCGCCGACGCCATCGACCGCCTGGGCCGCAAGGCCATCGAGGCCAAGTACGGCAACCTCTTCGAGATGTACGAGCGGATCACCGGCGAGGACCCGTACGAGGTGCCGATGCGGATCTACCCCGCCGTGCACTACACGATGGGCGGCCTCTGGGTCGACTACGACCTCCAGTCGAGCATCCCCGGCCTGTTCGTGATCGGCGAGGCGAACTTCTCCGACCACGGCGCCAACCGCCTCGGCGCCTCGGCGCTGATGCAGGGCCTGGCCGACGGGTACTTCGTGCTGCCCACCACCATCGCCAACTACCTGGCCTCCGGCCCGCTGGACAAGGTCGACGCCAGCCACCCGGCGGCCGTCGAGGCGCGTACCGACGTCGAGGACCGCATCCAGCGGCTGCTCGCGGTCAACGGCGACCGGACCGTGGACTCGTTCCACCGGGAGCTGGGCCAGATCATGTGGGAGCACTGCGGCATGGAGCGCAGCGAGGCCGGGCTGCGCAAGGCGATCGACGAGATCCGTGCCCTGCGCGACCAGTTCTGGCAGCGGGTCAAGGTGTCCGGCACCGGCGAGGAGCTGAACCAGTCGCTGGAGAAGGCCGGCCGGGTGGCCGACTTCTTCGAGCTGGCCGAGCTGATGTGCATCGACGCCCTGCACCGCGAGGAGTCCTGCGGCGGCCACTTCCGGGCCGAACACCAGACCCCCGACGGTGAGGCGCAGCGCGACGACGACCGGTTCGCGTACGTCGCGGCCTGGGAGTTCACCGCCACCGGTGAGCCCGCGGTGCTGCACAAGGAAGACCTGAAGTTCGAATACGTCCACCCCACGCAGCGGAGCTACAAGTGAACCTGACCCTGCGCATCTGGCGCCAGAAGGGCCCTGAGGACAAGGGTCGGATGGTGACCTACCCGGTCGACGACGTGTCCCCGGACATGTCGTTCCTGGAGATGCTCGACGTGCTCAACGAGCGGCTGATCCTCGCCGGCGAGGACCCGGTGGCGTTCGACCACGACTGCCGCGAGGGCATCTGCGGCATGTGCGGTCTGATGATCAACGGGGACGCGCACGGGCCGCAGCGCGGCACCACGGCGTGCCAGCTGCACATGCGGCAGTTCTCCGACGGCGAGACCATCGACATCGAGCCGTGGCGGGCCAGCGCCTTCCCGGTCGTCAAGGACCTGGTGGTCAACCGGAACGCCTTCGACAAGATCATCGCCGCTGGTGGCTACATCACCGCCCCCACCGGCAGCGCGCCCGAGGCGCACTCCACCCCGGTCGCCAAGGCCAACGCGGACGCCGCCTTCGAATCGGCCGCCTGCATCGGCTGCGGCGCCTGCGTGGCAGCCTGCCCGAACGGCTCCGGCATGCTCTTCACCGCCGCCAAGCTCACCCAGCTCTCGCTGCTGCCGCAGGGCCAGCCGGAGCGCTACACCCGGGTGATCGGCATGGTCGACGCGCACGACGAGGCCGGCTTCGGCGGCTGCACCAACGCCGGCGAGTGCACGGTGGCCTGCCCGAAGGGCATCCCGCTGAACACCATCGGACGGCTCAACCGCGACTACCTCAAGGCCACGGCCGTCCGCGGCGACACGCCCGGCTCCTGAGTTCCTCCGCCGTGACCGCCGCACCCCTGTCGGGGTTGCGGCGGTCTGGCGTTTGGTCGCGGTGGCCATGTAGGTGGTTGCGGTTGGGGGGCTGGGGCGACCACCGGCCCGACCGCGACCACCGGCGAAGACTCCGGCCAGCCCACCGACCCGAGCGACACACCCGTGCGGTGTGGCCGGTTCAACTCCCTTCCCCCGGGTAGCAGTCAGGCAGCGACCGAGGGAGGCATACCAGACATGAAGGCGTTGACCTGGCAGGGCAAGCGGGACGTACGGGTCGAGGAGGTGCCGGATCCCCGCATCGAGGAACCGACTGACGCGATCGTGAAGATCACGTCGACGGCGATCTGTGGCTCCGACCTGCACCTGTACGAGGTGCTGGGACCGTATCTGAAGCCGGGCGACGTTCTCGGCCACGAGCCGATGGGCATCGTCGAGGAGGTCGGGCCGGGGGTGACCCGGCTCAAGCCGGGGGACCGGGTGGTGGTGCCGTTCAACATCTCCTGCGGCAGCTGCTGGATGTGTGAGCGTCAGCTGTACGCCCAGTGCGAGACCACCCAGGTCGCCGGCGAGGGCAAGGGTGCGGCGCTGTTCGGCTACACCTCGTTGTACGGTTCGGTGCCGGGCGGGCAGGCCGAGTACCTGCGCGTCCCACAGGCTCACTTCGGACCGATCACCATTCCGCAGACCGGTGCCGACGAGCGCTACCTCTACCTGTCCGACATCCTGCCGACGGCGTGGCAGGCGGTGAAGTACGCGGACACCCCGCCCGGCGGCACCCTGGCCGTGTTCGGGTTGGGTCCGGTCGGCCAGTTCTGCGCCCGTATCGGCCGCCACCTCGGCGCGGGCCGGGTGATCGGGTTGGACCTGGTGCCGGAGCGGCTGGAGCTGGCGCGTCGGCACGGCATCGAGGTGCTCGATGTCCGCGAGCTGACCGATGTGCCGGGCGCGTTGATCGACCTGGTCGACGGGCGCGGCCCGGACGCGGTGATCGATGCCGTCGGTATGGAGGCGCACGGTTCGCCCGGTGGCAAGCTGGCCCACGCGGCCGTCGGGCTGCTGCCGGACAAGCTTGCCGCGGTGATGACCGACAAGGCCGGCATGGACCGGCTGTCCGTTCTGCACGCCGCCGTCAAGGCGGTTCGCCGCGGCGGCACCGTGTCGATCTCCGGCGTCTACGGCGGTGAGGTGGATCCGATGCCGCTGATGGAGATGTTCGACCGGGGCATCCAGCTGCGGATGGGGCAGTGCCACGTGCGCCGGTGGACCGACGAGATCCTGCCGCTGCTCTCCGGCGACGACGATCCGCTGGGCGTCGAGGATCTGCGCACCCACCGGGTGCCGCTGGCGCGGGCGCCGGAGGCGTACGAGATGTTCCAGAAGAAGGAGGACGGCTGCATCAAGGTCGTGCTCGCGCCGTGAGTCGGGTCGTGGTGATCGCGGGCGCGACCAGCGGGATCGGTCGGGCGACGGCCCGGGCGTTCGCCGAGCGCGGCGACCGCCTGGTCCTCGCCGCCCGCGCACCACGGACCCTCGCGGAGGTACGCGCGGAGTGCGCCGACGCCGACGTTCTGACCGTGCCCACCGACGTCACCGAGCCGGGCGCGCTGGAGGCGCTCGCCGAGGCGGCGATCGCACGGTTCGGCCGCATCGACGTCTGGGTGCACACGGCGGCGGTGATGGCCTACGGCCGCTTCGACGAGCTGCCGGAACGGGTCTTCGACCAGGTGGTACGGACCGATCTGCTGGCCGCCGCCGGCGCGGTGCGGGTGGCGCTGCGGCACTTCCGGGCCACCGGCGCCGGCACGCTGATCCTCACCGGCTCGGTGTTGGGGCACGTCACCGCGCCGTACATGAGCGCGTACGTGGTCAGCAAGTGGGGCCTGCAGGGGCTGGCCCGGACGGTGCAACAGGAGCTGCGCGACAGTCCACGGATCCGGCTCTGCCTGGTCAATCCGGGCAGCGTGGACACGCCGGTCTATCAGCAGGCGGCGAACTATCTGGGCCGGGTCGGCCGGCCCCCGCCGCCGGTCGCGGGTGCGCAGCGGGTGGCGCGGGCCATCGTCGACTGCGCAGACCGGCCCCGCCGCGAGGTGTCGGTGGGCCGGCTGAACGTGGTGCTGCGGGCCGGCTTCACGGTGCTGCCGGGCGTCTACGACGTCCTCGTCGGGCCACTGATGCGGTTGGCGGGCCTGAGTGGACGGTCGGTGGCCGCACACGACGGCACCGTCTTCGCGCCGAACCCGGCCGGCGAGTCGGTGGGCGGTGGTCACCTGCCCGACCTGCGGCAACTCGTGTCCGGACCGGTCGGTGCGGTCGGGGCCGCACTGCGCCGACGGCTCGGCTGACCTGTTCGGGCTTGTTCGGGACTGTTCGGGAGGGCGTCATGCGTCGATCAACCCGCCTAGGGTGGTGGGCCGGCAAGCGCTCCGGCGCCCCCCGACGGGAGAGACGATTGACCATCCGACTGAACCGCAGGACGGCACTCGGACTGGGCACAGTGGCCGCCACCGGTACGGTGCTCGGCGCCGCCACGCCGGCCAGCGCCGCCGAGCGCCCCGGCGCCCGCCCGATTCCCGGCGCCTTCCCCAGCACTCCGGCGACACCCACCGACCAGGTTGCGGCCGCCTACACCCGGTACCGCACCGCGGCCGGCGGCAACTGGCAGGCGTACGTCAGCGTCGCCGACCCGGCCGGAGCGCCGGTCGTCGCGGTGGCGGCCGACGCGGACCGACGGATCGAGGCGTACAGCGTCAACAAGATCGCCGTCGCCACGGCGGTGCTCGACAACATCGACCGGGGGCTGCTCACCCTGGACCAGCGGGTGGAGGTGACCGCCGCGATCGTCGTGCCGGGCGGCGACGGCATCTTCAGCCTGGACGGCGCGTACCCCAGCATGGTGACCATCGGGCACGTGCTGGCCAACCTGCTGACCGTCTCGGACAACACGGCGGTGCGGCTGTGCGGCCCGGTCGCCCCGGCCGCCGAGATCAACTCCATTCTGGTCGCCAAGGGCTTCCCGAACACCCAGGTCGAACCGGTCGCCAACCCGAACCGGTTCTTCCTCGGCACCAGCACCCCGCGCGAGACGCACGACCTGCTGCGCGCCCTGGTCGCCGGGACCCTGCTGTCGCCTGCCTCGACGACGTTCCTGCTCGGGCTGCTGCGCTCGCCGGTGGCGTTCACCGACGGCATCCGACGCACGATGTCCTCCGACGAGCGGGCCCGGATCGCCACCAAGGCCGGCTGGTTCGCCGACGCCCGGCACGAGGCCGGCGTGATCTTCGACCGGTCCGGCGCGGCGGTGCTCACCTACGCGCTCTTCGCCGACGGGCAGGCTGACCCGGACAACTTCGGCGCCACCCACCCGGCGGTGCAGGCCCGCGCGGGCATGGGCCCCACGTTCCTGGCCGCGGTGGACCGGCTCGTGGGCACCGGCAAGACGGTCCGGATCACCGCCCCACGCCCCAGTAACGGCGGCTAGACGCCGCCGCCGGGTCGGTCGCCACTGCCGGCGACCGACCCGGCGTGGCGACCGCCGGGGCACGGGCTCGTCCGGGTGACTACCGTGTAGGGGCGGACACGTCGGAGGGACGGCAATGGCACGAGCGCAGAGCACGGACGTCGAACGGTCACTCGGGCGGCGGATGCGGGGCGCGGCTGGCCTGGCCGCACTGGCCGGCCTGGCCTGGGTCGCCCGGGATGTGCCGGCGGCGCTGGGTGGCCGGCTCAGCGGGGCACGGGCCGAACGGGCCGCCCGATCGCCCCAGTTCCGCGAGGGCACCTTCCACAACCGGGCCGGCACCCGCACGATGGTCGCCGAGCCGGGCCGCAACCTGGTCCGCGAGTTGCTCTTCGGCAAGCAGAAGAGGCGTCCCACCGCGCCCGTGCCGCTGCTGCGCCCCAGCGCCGGCGCGCCGGGAGCCGCCGACACCGCCGACGAGCTCAACATCGTCTGGTACGGCCACGCCTCGACGCTGATCGAGATCGAGGGCCGGCGGGTGCTGCTCGACCCGGTGTGGAGCGACCGCTGCTCCCCCTCGGGGCTGGTCGGCCCCCGCCGGCTGCACGAGCCACCGGTGCGCATCGACGAGCTGCCGCCGCTGGACGCCATCCTCATCTCGCACGACCACTACGACCACCTGGACATGGCGACCGTGCGGGCGCTGCTCGCCGGGCAGTCCGCGCCGTTTCTGGTGCCGCTCGGGGTGGGCGCGCACCTGGACCGTTGGGGCGTACCCGCCGAGCGGATCATCGAACTGGACTGGTCCGAGTCGCACCAGGTCGCGGGCCTGGAGATCACCGCCACCGCCGCCCAGCACTTCTCCGGTCGCGGGTTGCGCCGCGACGGCACGCTCTGGAGCTCGTGGGTGGTGGCCGGGGCACGCCGCAAGGTCTTCTACACCGGCGACTCCGGCTACTTCGACGGGTACGCGGAGATCGGCGCCGAGCACGGGCCGTTCGACGTGACGCTGATGCAGATCGGCGCGTACGACCGGGCCTGGCCGACGATCCACATGTTCCCCGAGGAGGCGGTCAGCGCCCACCTCGACCTGCGCGGCGGGCTGTTCGTGCCGGTGCACTGGGCGACGTTCAACCTGGCCCTGCATGACTGGTCCGAGCCGGTCGACCGGTTGTGGGCCGAGGCCAAGGCCCGCGACGTGCGGCTCGCCGTGCCCCGCCCGGGCGAGCGGGTGGTGGTCGACGAGCCACTCGCCGTCGACGGTTGGTGGCAGTCGGTCGCCTGAGCGGGCGTCGTCAGAGCACGAACGCGTCGGTCCAGAGCGCGCCGGACCGGCCGGAGAGCGCGTCCAGCATGGCGACCGCCTGACCGTCGGTGAGCTGCGCGACGAAGTCCACGATGGCCCGACCCCGGGCCCGGCCGATCCGGTGCGGGGTACGCGGGTGCAGCTCCGCCTCCGCCAGCTCCACCAGGTCGTGCAGGCGGCGGGGCAGCCGGGACTCCTCCTCCGGGTCGAGCAGCCACTCCCACAGCGCCTCCACCAGGGTGCCCAGCAGCCGCGCCTGACCGCGCTGGTGCAGCGCCAGATCCGGGCGGGCCAGCACGAACCGGTGGTGCACGAACTTGAGCACCTGCACCTCGTGCCACTGCGCGCAGCCGAGCAGCACGTACCCGGAGCGCACCGACGGCTGGTCGGTCACGGTGATCGCCTCGACGAAGCGGGTGGACCAGCGGGCGGAGAACCGCGCCACGTACTGCTCGGCCTCGATCGAGCCGTCGAACGGCATGGCCAGCAGCCCGTCGACCAACTCCTCGCGGACGTGCTCGACGGCGGCGGCGAACGCGTCGTCGTCGGCGATCCAGGCGTCCTTGCGGTGCAGCTGCCGGCGGAGCCGCTCGATCGCCGCGCCGGGTCGACGGGCCGAGATGGCCAGCGCCGCGTCCGTGATCGCCCGGAAGTGCCCGCTCTCCCGCTGCCAGGCCATCAGCTCGGCGGACACCGCGCCCTGCTGGAGCACACCGACCCGGTAGAAGTCCTCCACGTCGTGGATGGCGTACGCGATGTCGTCGGCGGTGTCCATCACGGACGCCTCCACGGTCTGCTGCCAGTCCGGGATGCGGCCGGCGAACGGCTCCCGGGCCTGCCGCAGGTCGTCCAGCTCGGTCCGGTACGCGCCGAACTTCGACGAGCCGCTCTCCGGGTCGTCCGGCGGCGGGGTGGCGCCGCGCGGCGGCGGGTTCATCGTGCGCGGATGCGGGTCGGGGTGGTCCAGCCGGGTCCACGGGTACTTCAGCATGGCCGCGCGGACCGCCGCGGTCAGGTCCAGCCCGGTGGTGGCCGCACCCCGGATCTCGGTGCTGGTGACGATCCGGTACGACTGGGCGTTGCCCTCGAAACCGTCGGGCAGGCCGAGGCGCTGGCGGGCCAGCCGGTCCAGCACCCGCTCCCCCAGGTGCCCGAACGGCGGGTGGCCGAGGTCGTGGGCGAGCGCGGCGGCCTCCACCACGTCGGGGTCGCAGCCGCCGAGCTTGTCCAGCAGGTCGCGCCGCCGTTCGTCGGCGGTGAGCCGCTCGGCGATCGAGCGGGCCACCTGGGCGACCTTCAGGCTGTGGGTGAGCCGGTTGTGCACCAGCAGGCCGGAGCCGACCGGGCTGATCACCTGGGTGACGCCGCCGAGGCGGGCGAAGAACGGCGAGCCGACGATCCGGTCCCGGTCGGCGCGGAACGGGTCGGCGGCGAGGTCACCGAGGGCCCGGGCGCTGCCGCCGAAGAGCCGCCGGGCGCGCGGCTCCGCAGCATTTTCCATGATCGCCACGCTAGCGCAGGCCGGACGGGGCCGTGGCGGCTCACCCCGGCCGGGCGCGGCGACAGCGCCGGAGAGCGCCCGGCACAATGCAGGGCGGTACCCGCTCTTTGAGGGCGGATCGAGTCGAAGGCGGATCGAGATCGTGACCCAGTCTGTTCATCAGCGGATCGCTGACGAGCTCGGCGTGGCCGAGCGTCAGGTGCGGGCGGCCGTGGAGCTGCTCGACGGCGGCGCCACCGTGCCGTTCATCGCCCGCTACCGCAAGGAGGCCACCGGCCTGCTCGACGACACCCAGCTGCGCACCCTGGAGGAGCGGCTGCGCTACCTGCGCGAGCTGGACGAGCGGCGGGCCGCGGTGCTGGAGTCGATCCGCGGTCAGGGCAAGCTCGACGAAGCCCTGGAAGCGCAGATCATGGCCGCCGACTCGAAGTCCCGGCTGGAGGACATCTACCTGCCGTACAAGCCGAAGCGGCGGACCCGGGCGCAGATCGCCCGGGAGGCCGGGCTCGCCCCGCTGGCCGAGACGCTGCTCGCCGACCCCAGCCAGGACCCGCGGGCCACGGCCGCCGGGTTCGTCGACGCGGAGAAGGGCGTCGCCGACGTCGCCGCCGCGCTGGAGGGCGCCCGCGCCATCCTCATCGAAACCTTCGCGGAGGACGCCGACCTGATCGGCACGCTGCGCGAACAGATGTGGTCGCGGGGCCGTCTGGCCTCCCGGGTACGCGAGGGTCAGGAGACGGCCGGCGCCAAGTTCTCCGACTACTTCGACTTCTCCGAGCCGTACCCGAAGCTGCCCTCGCACCGGATCCTGGCCATGTTCCGGGGCGAGAAGGAGGGCGTGCTCGACCTCACCATGGAACCGGAGGAGGCCGGCGAGGCGGACGCCGTACCGACCGGGCCGAGCCGGTACGAGGCGGCCATCGCCGGCCGGTTCGGGGTGTCCGACGCGGGCCGCCCGGCCGACCGCTGGCTGGCCGACACGGTGCGCTGGGCGTGGCGTACCCGGATCCTCATCCACCTCGGCGCGGACCTGCGGATGCGGCTGTGGCAGGCGGCGGAGGAGGAGGCGGTGCGCGTCTTCGCCACCAACCTGCGTGACCTGCTGCTCGCCGCGCCGGCCGGCACCCGGCCGACGATGGGCCTGGACCCGGGTCTGCGGACCGGCGTCAAGGTGGCCGTGGTGGACGCGACCGGCAAGGTCGTCGCCACCGACACCATCTACCCGCACGAGCCGCGCCGGCAGTGGGACGCGTCGGTGGAGACCCTCGCCCGGCTGGCCGGGGCGCACGGGGTGGAGCTGATCGCGATCGGCAACGGCACCGCCTCCCGGGAGACCGACAAGCTGGCCGGTGACCTGATCAAGCGGCATCCGCAGCTCAACCTGACCAAGGTGGTGGTGTCCGAGGCCGGCGCGTCGGTCTACTCGGCGTCCGCGTACGCCTCGCAGGAGCTGCCCGGGATGGACGTGTCGCTGCGCGGCGCGGTGTCCATCGCCCGCCGCCTGCAGGACCCGCTCGCCGAACTGGTCAAGATCGACCCACGGTCGATCGGCGTCGGCCAGTACCAGCACGACCTGTCCGAGGTGAAGCTCTCCCGGTCGCTGGACGCGGTGGTGGAGGACTGCGTGAACGCGGTCGGGGTGGACGTCAACACCGCCTCCGCGCCGCTGCTGACCCGGGTCTCCGGGATCGGGGCCGGGCTGGCCGAGAACATCGTGCTGCACCGGGACGCCAACGGGCCGTTCCGCTCGCGTACGGACCTGAAGAAGGTGGCCCGGCTCGGGCCGAAGGCGTTCGAGCAGTGCGCGGGCTTCCTGCGCATCCCCGGCGGGGACGACCCACTGGACTCCTCCAGCGTGCACCCCGAGGCGTACCCGGTGGTGCGGCGCATCCTCGCCAGCACCGGCCAGGATCTGCGCTCGGTGATCGGCAGAAGCGCCATCCTGCGCGGGCTGCGGGCCACCGACTTCGTCGACGACCGGTTCGGCCTGCCCACCGTGACCGACATCCTCGCCGAGCTGGAGAAGCCGGGGCGTGACCCTCGGCCGGAGTTCCGCACCGCCACCTTCGTGGAGGGGGTGGAGAAGATCAGCGACCTGACGCCCGGCATGGTGCTGGAGGGCGTGGTCACCAACGTGGCCGCGTTCGGGGCGTTCGTGGACGTCGGTGTGCACCAGGACGGCCTGGTGCACGTCTCGGCGATGTCCCGGACCTTCGTGAAGGACCCCCGCGAGGTGGTGAAGTCCGGCGACGTGGTCAAGGTCCGGGTGCTCGACGTGGACGTACCCCGCAAGCGCATCTCGCTGACCCTGCGCCTGGACGACGAGCCGGCCGCCGCCGGTGGTGGTGGTCGGACGAGCCAGGAGGGGCGCGGCGGCCCGGCGCAGCGCGGACCGCAGGGTGGTCGCGGCGGACCGTCCGGGCGCGGCGGGCAGGGTGGTCAGCAGAGCGGGCGCGGCGGTGGGCAGCAGGGCTCGCGCGGCGGGCAGCAGCGGCAGAGCGCGCCGGCGCCGGCCAACGACGCCATGGCGGAGGCCCTGCGCCGCGCCGGACTGGCCTGATCGCCCACCCGGTCACCCGGTCACCCGGTCACCTCGCCCAGTGGTCGGGTGACCGGGCCGGTCAGCG
>NZ_WBKR01000072.1 GCF_008868155.1 Micromonospora sp. ALFpr18c | reverse complement strand
GGCTCGGCGGTGGGCCCTCGGGCGAACCTACCGCGATCACCACGGCCGTCCCAGCCGGCCCGGCGGGTTATCGCGGGCTCCGCGGGGTACGCGGGCCGCATTCGGACCACGGCCACCGGGAGTGATCATGAAGCTCGCGCACCTGCCGCTGCGGGTCAGCATCGGCGCGTACTTTCTCAACTCGGGTCTGGGCAAGCGCACTCTGGAGGGCACCGCCGCGGAGGGCCTGCACGGGATGGCGGTCGCCGCCGTGCCGCAGCTCGGCCAACTGGAGCCTGCCCGCTTCGCCAAGCTGCTGTCGTACTCCGAGATCGCCCTGGGCGCCGCGTTGCTCGCGCCGTTCGTCCCGGCGCCCCTGGTCGGGCTCGGCCTGACCGCGTTCGGCGCGGGGCTGGTGCAGCTGTACCTGAAGACGCCGGGGATGCGGGAGCCCGGCAGCATCCGCCCGACCCAGCAGGGCGCGGGGCTCGCCAAGGACGTCTGGCTGGTCGGCGCCGGCATGACCCTGGTGCTGGAGGGGCTGACCCACGGCCGTCGCCGGCGCTGACCCGGCCAAATCCGGGGGACCGCGGTGACCCATTCCCGTTCGGTGCGGGGTGTCGCGCAGAAACCTCCAGCTCATCGGCGGCGTCATCATCCTGCAGACGCTGCCGGCCGTGGCGCTGGGCCTCTACACCCGCTGGTTCCACCGCGGCGCGCTCATCGCCGGCTGGGTGGCCAGCCGCAGCGACTACTTCGCCGACGAGGGCGACGAGAAGCTCGCCCCCGGCACCGCGCCAGGACAGCCACGAGGTGGCCGTCGAACCCGCACCGCAGGTCTGAGCACCGACGGGGTACCCGTGAACTGCTCCACGGGTACCCCGTCGCCGTTCCGGGCAGTCACCCTTCGGGAATGGACGGTGACGTTTGCCGATACCCTGCACTCGATGTTCCCTAATCCTGGTGAGGGGCCCGCCTTCATGCGCATTCTCATGCCACTGCCCGACCACGACTTCGACGTAACGGAGGTCGCCGTGCCGTGGCAGGCCCTGAACGCGGCCGGGCATCAATTCCAGTTCACCACCGAAGCCGCAGGAACAGTCCCGGCCGCCGACCCGCGACTGCTCACCGGCGTGATTCTGGGCCAACTCGGCGCGGCCGACGAACCGAAACACTTCTACCATCAGCTCATCCAGAGCCCGGAGTTTCGGAACACGGTGGCCTGGGCCGACCTGAACCCGGCCGACTACGACGGGCTTATCCTGCCCGGCGGCCACGCCCCCGGCATGCGGCAATATCTGGGCTCCGAGATCCTGGCGGCAAAAGTCGCCCAGTTCTGGGCGCTCGGTCGTCCGGTCGGGGCGATCTGCCACGGCGTGCTGGTCCTGTCCAGAACCACCGACCCGGCAACCGGACGCAGCGTCCTGGCCGACCGACGGACGACCTGCCTGCTGAAATATCAGGAGCGCGCCGCATATCTCCTGACCGCGTGGAAACTCGGACGCTACTACCGCACCTATCCGGCGTATGTCGAAGACGAGGTACGGGCCGCCCTCGACTCGCCGGGGCAGCTCGAACAAGGACCACGGGTCTTCAACCGGCGCGGTACGGCCACCGATGACACCTCCGCCTTCGTCGTGCGGGACGGCAACTACGTATCCGCACGGTGGCCCGGCGACGCCTACCTGTTCGCAAAAACCTTCGGCAAACTTCTCGACCGCAGCCCCGTTTACGGAGATCGGCCAGCCCCACTCAGCTCGGAGCTGCGGGACCAGGCCGCGATCGGTCCTTCAGAAGCTGCCGCGCCATGACGACCCGCTGCACCTGATCGGCGCCCTCGTAGATCTGGCTCGGCCGGTCGACGCCATCGACATTCGTCATGTCGGTTCATATTGTCCATTAAGGAATAATATGACACCCTTCGTCAGGGGAGTTCTGAGTTGCTGACTGGTCCTTAGAACTCCGACGAAGGAGAATGAGTTGCCACGACAAGTCATGGCGGCCACGGTGGCCGCAGTGCTTGTACTCGGTTCGGCGCAGGCTGGTTGGGCTGCTCCGAGCAACGCCTCTGCGCCTTCCAGCGCTCAGCGAACGGTAAGCGCGCCAGGCTCGGACCGGTCCGACTCGACGACAGTGACGCTGCTGACCGGCGACCAGGTGACCCTGGTTTCCGGCGGCGACGACGGGATCGCCGTGAACCCGGGCAAGGGCCAAGTCTCTCACCGCACACACCTGTCGCGGTACGTCGCCCGGGGGCAGGGCGTCTGCACCTACACTCACGTCTCCGACCAGCACTCGACCTTCGACATGAAGGTCATCGTGGCGACCGCGCCGGAGTCGCACTACGTGCTCGACGGGCTGCTGGGCAACGCCACCGACCTGCCCGTGTTCGAGCACGCCACCGACACCCACGGCGCCACCCTGGCCAACGTCGCGCTGCTCGACCTGGTCGGCAAGCAGCTCTCGCCGCGCATCCGCGACCTCGGGAAGATCACCCTCTACCGACCCGACCCGACCCGAACGCCGGCACCACCTCACCCACCTCGAATACCGATACCAACCGGATTCTTGTTGAGATCACGTCAGTGTGTCCAACTGCCAGAAACGCAGGCAACGGTGGCTGCCACCCAGGGGTGGCAGCCACCGTTCAGCAACAGTCGCTCCTTCAGAATCAGGGCCTGGATGCGGTGCGCCGTCGCAGCCACCCTCTCGTGCCGGCGGCAATTCCGAACGCGGTCGAGAGCAGTGCGACCTGCCACCCGAGCGGCGCGCCGCCGACGCCGGGGTACGAAGTCAGGCCCCAAGGTCCCGGCTTACCCGGCTTACCCGGCTTACCCGGATGGCTCGGGTGGCCCGGCTGGGCCGCGCCTGGCCTGTGGTCGTCCGCAGTACGGAAGAAGGCCACCGTGTACCTGCGGCTGATCTGGCCGTTCGGCGAGGTCACCGTCAGGACACGCGTGCCGTCCTTGGCGGTCGAGGCCGACACCTTCGCGGCGTGCTCGGTCGGCTGCGCGTCGACGGTGGGCAGGCGCCGGTTCTTGGGCCAGTCGACCATGTACGTCTGGGTGCCCGCGTCGAACCCGTCAACAGCGACCCCGTCGACCGTCAGCGACGAAGCGCTAGCCGCGCTCGCCTTCGTGTCGTCGGGGTGGTTCGTGACGGTGACCGTGCCGTCATTGTTCACCTTGACCTGCGCGGTCATCGCCCTCGCGAGGTTGATGCGCTGCCAGCTAGGGTCGCCCGCAGCGGTCAGGTCGAGCGGATAGCCGGAGTCGAGCGCCGTCTGCTCCAGGACCTGCACCCGCTGCGCGTTCGTCAAGTGGGGGAACGCGGTCGTCAGCAGCGCGCCGGCCTCGTCAGGGATGTTCGCCGCAACGCTCGGCTGCCCCACGCGCGGGAACCCGTACGACAGCCGCTCCGTGTACAGCGACTCGGCCTGGTCGGCGTCGAGCCCCCGGTACGGCTCCCCGGTGCAGGCGAGCAGGGAGTCGAAGCCCTCCTCGCGGCACTCGTTGAGCAACACGGACTCGATTTCGTCGTGCGCCTGCGTCAGCAGGCCCTCGAACGCGGGATCCGCCCAGCGGTGCGCGACCGTAGCCTGCCCGGTCATGCGGGAGCCCATCACATCGAGCGGGTAGTGGAACCCGAGCACGATCCGGTTGTCACCGTACTCCGAGGTCCGGGCGAGGATCTGCGGCGCGAGTTCCGGCAGCAGGGTGGCGAGGAAGGTGCCTGCCGTGTAGCCGCCGTAGGTGTGGCCGCTTGGGAACGACCCGTCGCCCGCGAGCCCACCGTAGGAGCCGTTGCTCGAGTCGCGGACCAGACCGCCCTCGCCGACGAGTCCCATGCGCACGTACGGGCGTTTGTAGGCGTAGGTGTTCTTCGCTGCTCCGGTACCGTCGAGCCCCGACGTGATCCGGCCGAACAACGCGTCGGTCTTCGGCAGCTTGCCGTCGCCGCGAGCCTGCAGGTACAGGTCGCCCAGACGCGAGCCGAGCCCGTCCGCCATTGTCGTGTCCGACCCGTGATCCGCATCGTTCTCGGCACGCTTGACCTGATCGCTGGATGCCGAGCGGTTGATCTCCAGCGCCTTGGTGTCGTTGTACGCCGACACCTTGTCGAGGTCCGCGACCTTCTCGTTCGCGCCACGCACCTCGGTGCCGAGCCGCGTGAAGCCACGCAGCAGGTGGACGAAGTACGGGCTGCCGTCCGGGGTGGCCGGCCAGGAGTCCGAGTCGTAGCCCGCCGACAAAACCCCCGACGGGAACGGTCCGGGTGCTGACGCCGCCGACGCGCCGCCCGACCTCTCCGCCGCGGTTGCCACGGAAGCGGACATGGCCGAGGTACCCACGGCGTTGATCGCAACCACCCGCGCCGTGTGGGAGCCGCCGCCAGCGCCGAGGAACGCGACCTCGCGGGCGCTGCCCGCGACGATCTGGGTGCGCTTCTGGTCGAGGGTCACGCGGTAGGCCAGGATCCGGGCGCCACCATCACTTTCCGGGGTCCACGAGACGCGGACGTCCTTGCCTACGACCCTGGCCGCGGCCACCTTCGGCGCGCGCGGTGCGCTCGCGCCCACGGTGACGGGCTCGGTGAACGACGACCATGCGGATGCCCCGACCGCGTTCACGGCGCGTACCCGGGCAGATGCCGCCGTGCCGCGCTTGAGCCAGGTGAAGACGGCGGACGTCTGCCCGGCATCGTTGACGACGACCTCGTGCCCGTCCCTGAGCGCGACCACGAAGCCCTTCACCGGCGAGCCGCCGTCGTCCTTCGGGGCCGACCAGCGCACCGTGACACTGCTCGCGTCGCTCTCGATCGAAACGGCCGCTGGGGCCGCCGGGACCTCGTTCGGCTTGACCTTCAGCCCGGAGATCGCCTCCGTAAGCGCCGCGTCCGCGCTGCTCAACGCCGCATCGCTCGCCCCGGCATCCGCGAGCTTGGCCTTGGCCGTGGTAAGCGCGCTGGTCAACGCCTGCCACGATGCGTCGGTGTACCGACCCGGCTCGACCGCCTCAGCCCGCTCGACGGTGTTCTCGAGCGACAGCCGTGCCCGCGGGATCAACTGGCCGAACGCCAGTCGCAGTGCCCGCGCCTGGGCGTCGACCTCGGACTGGGTCACGGTCTCGGACGCGGCGACCGCGTGAGCCTTTTCGAGCTCACGCTCGAACACCCCGAAGACGATGCTTCCGTACCGCGCCTTGTCGCCGAGGTACGCCGCCGCCTCGGAGATCGCGCTGTTGAGGGCCGACTTGTCCGCGGGACCGTCCTCCCCGTCCGGCGGGTCTTCACCCGCGGGAGCCGTCGCGATCGTCAGATTGTCGATGTTCGCCACGTACGGGTGGTTGCCGTCGGGGGTGGTCCGCAGCCGCAGGAAAACCCGATGCGATCCGGTCAAGCCGGCAGGCAGCGAAACCGTCGTGGTCGCGGCGTTCTGCCACGCCGAGCCCGTCACCGGAAGCGGGACGGTGACGTACGGGTCACCGGGCGAGGCCGGGTCGAAGTGGTCGAGGTAGACATCGATCGCCGAATTCTGGCCGCACCGCGAGGAGTTGTTCACGTAGTGCACCGAAACCTGCTCAAGCGCCTTCGGCCCGAAGTCGATCGTGCCGTAGTCGAGCCAGGCACCGTTGTAGGTGGCCGCCAGGTTCGTAACCTGCGTTCCGTCGTCCCAGGAATTCTGCTCGCTCTTGAGACCGTTTCCGCTGTTGCCGGCCCAGTTCTCGGCCTCGACCACCACGCTGCTCGGCGTGGGTGCCGCGGTCGTGAACGTCAACGACGTCACGTTCGCGACGTACGGCTGCGCGTCGCTGTGGTTGGTGGAGCGGAACACCGCGACGACGTCCTGCACGCCCGCGAACACCGACGCGGGGACCCCCACCGTGGCCTTGCCCTCGGTGCCCCAGCCGTCAGCGGTGTAGGGCAACTGGATGTCGACCATCCGCTTGTCATCGGCCGCGCCGAGGTGCAGCTCGATGTGCGAGTCCGACGCCGCGCGCGAGCGCGGCTTGTCGTACGACACGGTGATGCTCTCCACGCCGTTCCCGCTGAGGTCGACGCCGTTCCACCGCGCCCACGCACCGTCGGTCACGTTCTCGAACAGCCCGTGCGACAGGTTGAGCGGCAGCCGGCCGTTGCCGGTCTGCGAGGTGTTCGTCGCGGTCAGCGGCTTGAGCGTCGCACCCGGATTCTCGGGCTCCTCGCCCGGCGCGGTGGAGAGGAACCGGAACCAGTCGAAGTTCGACACCCACTCCTGCCCGGCCGGCGCGTGGAAGACGAGCGTCACGTCGCGGGCCCGGATGAGCGCGTCGGGATCGGTGATCTCCGCCTGGGTGGTGACGTAGCTGCCCCAGCTACCGGTACCCGGCAGCATCGCCTTACCGACGATCGGACCGTCCTGCGCCCCGGCGTGCACCTCGATGGAGCTGGGCGTGCCGCTGGGTGGGTACGTGCTCGAGTGACGGATCGTCAGCGTCTTCGGCGCGACACCGGCGAAGTCGAGGTTCCTGTACCGGATCCACGACCCGTCCCGCACCCCGCCGAGGTTGCCGCTGGAGGAGTTCGCCTCGTTCTTCAGGTCGCCGCCCGACCACTCGTCGGATTGCTCGGCCTCCAGCGCGCGGTAGCCGCCCTGGTCGAGGGCGATCGCGGCGATCGCGGCGTTCAGCGACTCCGTCGCATTGCGCAGCGTCGAGGTGGTCGCCGAGTTGGTGGCGAGCACCGTCTGGGCGCGCTCAAGCGCACCGCGGAAAGCGTGGTACGAGGCGAAGGAGTTGTTTCCCTGGCGTACCAGTACGCCCTCGGCCACGAGTCTCTGCAGCTTCGCCCGCTCCGCCGCGGCGACCGAGATCGACAGCGCGTCGCGCGACGACAGGCCCGCGCCGGTCACCTGCGCGGCGACGACGCGACCGGCGAACGCCGAGTCGGCGAAGGTGACGTAGAAGCGGGCGTCCGTCGCGGTCGAACCTGACAGCACCACGCGGACTGTCGTCGCCTTGACGCCCACGACATCACCCGACACACCGGCCGGCAGGCCGTGGATCGCGGCAGCGCCGCTCGCGACGTAGCTCTTGCCGCGAGCGCCGCGGAACTTCGCGGAACCATGCAGCGAGAGTTCGATCGCGCCGTCGACACGACCATCGGCACGAGCGGCGATCGTCATGGGCGACGCGTGCACGGTGGAGCCGCCCGGAGTGCCGCCCTCGTTGTCATCGCCCGCGGTGCTCATCGAGTACGCCGGCTTGCCGTGGGTGCCCCAGTTCGACGGCTTCGCGCCCATCCGCACGTCCAGCGAGCCGCCGTTGACGAGTGTGCGGTAGTCGAGCCAGGTGTTGCCGAACGCGGCACCGTCGAGCGAGGCCGACTGGATGTAGTACGAGTCGCCGGAGACGCCGTCAGCCGAGACGGTGAACGTGCGCCCGTCGGCGTACGAGATCGTCGTGCGGTCGAAGAACGGCGAGCCGATCTGGTACTGCGCCGAGCCGGCGGTCACGGGGAAGAGGCCGATGGCCGCGGCGACGAACATCGTCGACATCGTGCCGGCATCGTTGTCCATGGTCGGCAGGAAGCCGCGCGGGTCGAGCTGGTAGACCTTGGTCTTGAGCGGCGGGCGGAGTTCACCGCTGCCACTCGGGTGCTCGTCGGTGCTGCCGGTGGCGATGTAGCGGTTCCAGCTCTCCTTCGTGTAGATCGTGCGCACCCATTTCTGGGTCAGGCTCGGAAGCCCCACGTAGTTGAACAGGTAGGGTGCCTGCAGGTCGATCTCGTTCGCGTTGGAGTGCAACATGCCGAGGCCGTTGCCGGGATCGTCTTCGCCCATGAAGTGCACGACCGCGCGGCGCGCCGCCGCTGGGCCACCCATCGCCGCGACGACGCCGTCCATGTCGTAGGCCGGATACCAGTTGTACTGCCAGAGCGTGCCCTGGTAGAGGTTCGCCGCCTCGAAGCGCGCGTAGTCGACGTCGCCCCAGTTGCCGGCCGCGTCGCGCGGGGTGAGGAGTCCGACCTTGGTGCCGTCGGTCGCCGTCCACGCGCCCGGCTTGTACAGGTTCGCGATCGGCAGCGCGGCCTGCGCGCGCAACTGCTTCGCGTCGTCGGCCCGGCCCAGCGCGTCGGCGATGATCGCCAGCGCCCACTGGTCGTATCCGCGCTGCGCCGAGTCACCGGGGCGATTCTCGATGTACCCCTGGCGAAGCTGGTTGCCGTTGTAGAAGCCGACGTAGCTCTTCAACGCCGGGTACGCCTGGTCGAGGCGGTCGAAGCCGGTGAAGCCCTTGGAGAGCGCGTCGGCGACGATGACCGCCGAGCGCTCCCAGCGTACGGTGGGCACGGAGTGGGTGAGCCCGCCGATGCCCTTGCCGGTGCTCTGCACGTCGGCGAAGAGATAGACGAGCGACTGGATCATGTCGCGGTACATCTCGGGGTCGACGTACGCGAACACCGAGTACTTGCGGAAGTCGTCCCACGACGACCACGCGTCGTAGTAGGTGAAGTCGTCGACCTTGTGCACCACGCCGTCGACACCGCGGTAGGTGCCGGACGTACTCGTCGCGTTCATCGGAAGCGCGAACATGCGGTACAGATGGGTGTAGAACAGGCGGCGCAGCGTACCGTCGGAATCGGCCTTCACCGAGGCCGAGACATCGACCCGGCCGAGCCGCTTGTTCCAGACGGCCTTCGTCCCCGCCCGCACGTCGTCGAACGAGAGGTCCCCGACCTCGGCGTCCTGGTCGATGCGTGCCTGGTCCGCGCTGATCGGCGAGACCGTGATCCGGAGGCCGATCTCAGCCGCGTCCTCGGGCGCGAAAGTGAGAATGGCGCCGGTGTCGGTGCCGCGTCGGGACACCGCGTCACCGAACTCGCCCGACCCCCACGTCCTGAACGACACGACCGGCTGCTCGGTCTCGGCGTAGTAGTGGAGCGCGTAGGACGCTCCGTTGAAGTTCCCGTTGACATCGCCCGACAGCGCGACCCGGCCGTCGCCGAGCCGCTGGACGTCGACCGATGAGCCGGTACGGCTCGTGAAATTGTTGTTCAGATCGACGACGAGTTCCGGCTTGGCGCCGTCGGGGAAGGCGTAGCGGTGCAGCGCGGTGCGGGTTGTCGCGGTCACCTCGGCGTTGATCGCGCCCGATCCGTTCCGCACGGCGTTGTCATGGCCCGAGATCTCACCCAGACGCACCTGGTAGTACCCGGGGGTGGCGGTCTCGTGGTCGTGCGTGAACGGGTGGGAGTACGAACCGGTCGACGGCCGGGCAGCGTACTCGACCTCCGTCGGCACGACGAGGATGTCGCCGCCGCCGCCAGAACCGCCGACGCCGTCAAGGTTCGTCTGCGTGAATCCGGCGATGTGGGTCTGGTTGTAGTCGTAGCCCGTGTGGTTACGACCCGGCATGGTTAGGGGATTGACCTTCACGATGCCGTTCGGTGCCTGAGCGCCAGGCAGGTCGTTGCCGTCGTCACCCGCCGTCGAGACGAACGGGTTCACGAACGACGTGTAGTCAACCGGTTTGGTCTTGTCCTCGGTCGGCTTGGCGGCAGCGGGCGCTACGACAACTCCGGTGGACGCCGCGGCGACCACCGCGGCGACAATGGTCAACGCGGCGGTCCGCCACCGGTTGCGCCTGCGGTCGGCCGAACGCTTCCACCCCAGCGCGACCGAGCCCCTGCTCTGGCGCGATGAACTCAATGTCACTGAACAACTCCCCTATGGTCGGCGAGCCCGCCGAGTGCGATGTCCCGCGTGGAAACGCGGCGGCGATCTCCGTCCAAACCACGGTGCCGCGCGAGTAGTAGGCCTCGCTGGCCGCCACGGTCACGCGATGGTTAACGGCGCGATCTTGGTCGGTAGAGGTGTCGTACTACCGAACAGGCACACAGCCGAAGGTGAACACGCCGCGTCGTTTGCGCAGGTCACTGCGGTGGTGGAGTTGACCCTTGAGTGATGGCGTGCGGGCGGCGGGGTAGGTCACCTGCGAACGTCCGGCCAGCCACCGGGCGTGTCGGCCCGGAGGTGGGCAGAATTGCGGGCATGCTTCGCCGCCGATGGTTGCTGGCCGATCAACTCGGGCCGCACTTCCTCGACGACCCCGATCAGCCGGTGCTGCTGGTGGAGATCCGGGACCTGTTCCGCCGTCGACCCATGCACCGGCAGAAGGCGCACCTGATCCTGTCCGCGTTGCGCCACCGCGCGGCCGAGCTGGGTGACCGGGCGCTGCTGGTGCGGGCCGACACGTTCCGGGAGGGGCTGGCACAGGTCGGTGAGCCCCTCGAGGTGTGCCATCCGCACTCCCGGGCGGCGCTGGGCTTCGCCCGGTCGGTGCCGGAGCTGACCGTGCTGCCCCCGCGCGGCTTCGTCACCAGCCAGGCCGACTTCGCCGGCTGGGCCGACCGCACCCGGCGCGGTCAGCTGCGGATGGCCGACTTCTACCGGCACGCCCGACGCCGGCACGACGTGCTGACCGCCCCGGCCGGCGGGGCCGCTGCGACGCGACGCTCCCGCGCCGAGGGCCACGGCACGCCGACGGCACCGCCGCCACCGCCGCCGATCGTCGAGGACGACATCGACGCGCAGGTACGCCGCGACCTGGACCGGTGGGCCGCCGACGGCGCACGGTTCGTCGGCCGCGACGGCCCCCGCCGGCACCCGGCCACGCACGCCGAGGCGCAGGCCCGCCTGGAGCACTTCCTGACCCATCGGCTGCCCGAGTACGGCCGCTACGCCGACGTGATGAGCGTCGACGACCCGCTGTTGGCGCACTCCGCGCTCTCGTCGTCGTTCAACCTCGGGCTGCTCGACCCGGATTCGGCGGTCCGCGCCGCCGAACGGGCGTGGCGAACCGGGGCGGCCCCCCGTACGGCGGTGGAGCCGTTCATCCGGGGTCTGCTCGGTTGGCGGGAGTTCCTCTGGCAGCTCTACTGGTACTTCGAGCCCCAATACCGCGGGGCGAACTGGCTGGCCGCGACCGAGCCGCTGCCGCAGTGGTTCGCCGAGTTGGACGCGGACGCGGTGGAGGCCCGCTGCCTGGCCGACGTGCTCGCCGCCGTACGGGACCAGGCGTGGACCCACCACACCCCCCGCCTGCTGGTGCTGGGCAACTACGCGTTGCAGCGCGGCTGGCGCCCGACCGACCTGGCGGACTGGTTCCGGCAGTGCTTCGTCGACGGCACCGACTGGGTGATGAACGCGACCGTCGTCGGCATGAGCCAGTACGCCGACCTGGCCCGGCTGGACACGCGCCCGTACGCGGTGGGTGGCACCGACATCGACGAGATCAGCGACTACTGCTCCGGGTGCCGCTACGCGCCCGAGCGGGCGCTCGGCGATCTGGCCTGCCCGTACACCGGGGGGTTCGAGAGTTTCCTGCACCGCAGCCGGGGGCGGTTGGTGGCCGATCCGCGGCTCGCCGCCGAGCTGGACAGCCGCGACGATCCGGAGCACCGCGAGGCGGTGCTGGCGCAGGAGGAGAAGCGGGGCAGCACACCGCCGTGATCAGACCGCCTCCTGGGCGGGGTCGGCGGGCCGCTGCGCGGGCACCGGCGGCGCGGGGCGGGCGACGCCCCGGTTCAGGCCGGTGACCAGCAACCGGTTGTAGGAGGCCGGCATCACCCGGGCCAGCAGGTCGGGCAGCTTCGCCGACCAGCCGATCTGCACCCGACCCCGACGCCGCTCGACACCCCGCAGGATCACCTCGGCGGCCCGGTCCGGCGCGATGGTGAGCAGCTTCTCGAACTGGGCGCGCCCGGCGGCGTACTCCTCGTGGGAGACGCCGCTGCCGATCCGCGCGTTCTCGGTGATGCGGGTGCGGATGCCGCCGGGGTGCACCGAGGTCACACCGATGCCGTCGTCGACGAGTTCGTGGCGCAGCGCCTCGGTGAGGCCGCGCACCGCGAACTTGCTCGCCGAGTACGCGGTCTGCCCGGCCGGCGCGATCAGCCCGAACAGGCTGGAGATGTTGACCAGGTGCGCGCCGGGCTCCGCCTTGAGGGTGGGCAGCAGCGCGTGGGTCAGCTGCGCCACGGCCCGGAAGTTGACGTCGATCACCCAGCTGAACTCGTCGAACGTCACCTGGTCGAACCGGCCGCCGAGGCCGACGCCGGCGTTGTTCACCAGCAGCCGCACGCGCGGATGCCGCTGGCTGATCTCCTCGGCCGCCCGGGCGGTGGCCGCCGCGTCGGCGAGGTCCACGACGTGGGTGTGCACCTGACGGTCGGGATGCGCGGCGCGGATCGCGGCGGTGACCGCGTCCAGCCGTTCGGCGTCGCGGTCCAGCAGGACCAGGTCGCTGCCCCGGCGGGCCAGCGCGTGCGCCAACGCCGCGCCGATGCCACTGGCCGCGCCGGTGACGACGGCGGTGCCTCCGGTGAAGGTGAACCTCTGCACGGTCGGGCTCCTCTCCTGGCGGTTACCGGCGATCAGCCGGATCGGAACGCGTGGCGCCGGCGGGCACGGACACACCGTCGGCGCGGGAGAACCGCACGCCCTCGTCGGCGAGCCGGCCGTGGCGCATCAGCAGCACGTCGCGGGCGTAGTTCTGGTGCAGCCGCCACGGCGCGGTCGCACCCTGCTTGGGCAGCGCGTCGACGCTGCGCAGCACATATCCGGAGCGCAGGTCGATCAGCGGCACCCGCTCGTCGTCGGGCGGCGGGAGCGGGGTCACGACCTGCTGTCCGGTGCGGTCCAGATGGCGGAGCAGACGGCAGACGTAACCGGCGACCAGGTCGGCCTTGAGCGTCCACGACGCGTTGGTGTAGCCGAGAGTCAACGCGAAGTTCGGCACCCCGGACGGCATCATGCCCTTGTAGGCGACGGTGCCGGCCAGGTCGACCTCGGCGCCGTCGACGCTGAGCGTCAGGCCACCGAGGGCGAGCAGGTTGAGCCCGGTCGCGGTGACCACGATGTCGGCCGGCAGCTCAACGCCGGAGGCCAGCCGGACGCCGTGCGCGGTGAACGTGTCGATGGTGTCGGTGACCACCGACGCCCGGCCCTCCTGCACGGCGGTGAACAGGTCACCGTCGGGCGCCACGCAGAGCCGCTGGTCCCACGGGTCGTAGCGGGGCGAGAAGTGCCGGTCGACGTCGTACCCCACCGGGAGCCGGCCCTTCGCGGCGCGGCGCAGCAGCCGCTTCACCAGGCCCGGGGCGCGCCGGCTGAGCTGGAAGTTGAGGGTGGACAGCAGGACGTTCTTCCAGCGCACCACCGGATACGCGGCCTTCGCCGGCAGCCGGCGCCGCAGCGCGTCGGCCAGCCGGTCGCGGGAGGGCAGCGCCAGGACGTACGTGGGTGAGCGTTGGAGCATCGTCACGTGGGCGGCGCGGTGCGCCATGGCCGGCACCAGGGTCACCGCCGTGGCGCCGCTGCCGATCACCACTACCCGTCTGCCGGTGTGGTCGAGGTCGTCGGGCCAGTGCTGCGGGTGCACCAACCGCCCGGCGTACGCCTCGACGCCCGGCAGGGGCGGGGTGTAACCCTCGTCGTAGCGGTAGTAGCCGGTGCAGGCGAACAGGAACGCGCAGGTCAGGACGACCGGCTCGGCGGTGTCGGTGCGCTCGGCGTGCACCGTCCAGCGGGCGGTGGCGCTGTCCCACTCGGCGCGCAGCACCCGATGGTTGACGCGGATGTGCCGCTGCACGTCGTACTCGCGGGCGGTGTCGCGCACGTACTCCCGAATCGTCGCGCCGTCGGCGATGGCCTTCGGGGCGGTCCACGGCTTGAACGAGTAGCCGAGGGTGAACATGTCCGAGTCGGACCGGATACCGGGGTAGCGGAACAGGTCCCAGGTGCCGCCGACGGCGCCGCGCGCCTCCAGCACCGCGTACGTCTTGTCGGGGCAGTCGCGGCGCAGGTGGCAGGCGGCGCCGACGCCGGACAGGCCGGCGCCGATGATCAGCACGTCGACGTGGTCGGAGGCCATGGGCGTTCCTCCATCCGGGGCAGTGGACGGACACTAACACCGCGCCCACCGCCCCGCCGAAGGCCGAGTCAGTCGGCCGCCCGGGTGGACGTCATGATCCAGTTGGTTTCCCAGGTACGTTCGCCGTCGACCGAGAACGCCTGTTCCCAACGGGCCGTGGTCGCGGTGATCTCCGACCAGATGAACCGGCACCGGACCGGCCGCCCCTCGTGCTGGTCGTCGGCGTAGAAGTGGCCCACCCCGTCGACGAAGCGGCCCACCATCGGCGGTTGTTCCAACTCGCCGCGTCCGCTGTTCATCCAGTAGATCGACCACTGCTCGGTGGCCGGATCGAAGATCCGCAGCGTCGCGCCGGCGAAGCCCTTGGTCGGGAAGGTGATCTCGTCGAAGTTGCCGCCCCCGCCGAAGAAGCTGTGCGCGACCGACACTGCCGGAAACTCGTCCCACTCGTCGCAGCCGGTCAACCGCTCGCGCAGCCGTCGGTTGACCACGTGCCAGGTGCCCACGTAGAAGTCGAAGTCGCCCATCAGTGGCCCACCGGCCCTTCCACTCGCGTGTCACGTAGATAGCCGGTCAGATCAGGGCCCGCCGGCAGCAGCATGTGCCGCACCCAGGCGGCCCGCTCGTGCTCCAGCACCGCCAACTCCCACACGCAGCCAACCTCGCGCCGGCCCAGCTCGACGAAGTGGGTCGGGTCGTCGTCCGGGCAGTCCAGCACCGGCTGCCCGGCCACCGCGATGTGCACCTGCAACGCGTTGTCCCACACCCAGGTGTACGCCAGCAGGTAGGCGCCGGCGTCCGCGCCCCGGTGCAGCACCACCCATCCGGCGGCCGGGGTGCCGTCGCTCACCGCGCGGGCCAGCAGCGCTGGCAGCACGTCGTACGCGGCCTTCTCCACCGCCGGTTCGATCGGCCGCTCCGGCTGGTCGATGTGGTAACGCTTGAGCTGCCAACCGTCCACCGTGACCGGTCCCGGCGTTCGGAGATCCTTGTCGCTGAATGCCATGCCGGGACGGTAGGACCACTCCCCTGACAGCTAGTGTCAGTGAAGTGCGAGCGAGTCGACTTCTCTCCGTCCTGCTGCTGCTCCAGGCGCACGGACGGCTGACCGCCGCGCAGCTCGCCGAGCGACTGTCCGTCTCGCCGCGCACCATTTACCGGGACGTGGAGTCGCTGCACGCCGCTGGCATCCCGCTGTACGGGGAGGCCGGGCACGCCGGCGGCTACCAGCTCGTCGACGGCTGGCGGACGAGGCTGACCGGGTTGACCGCCGAGGAGGCCGACCGTCTCTTCCTGGCCGGACTGCCCGGCCCCGCCGACGAGCTGGGCTACGGCGACGTGGTGGCGGCCCTGCGGCTCAAGCTGCACGCCGCGCTGCCGGCACCGCTGCGCGACCGGGCCGTCCAGCTCCAGCAACGCTTCCACCTGGACACGCCCGGCTGGTACGCCGACGGCGACACCTCCCCTGAGCTGGCCCGCACGGCGGAGGCGGTGTGGCGGCAGCACCGTGTCGAAGTGCGCTACCGCAGCTGGAACGGCGAGGCGACCCGGGTGCTGGAGCCGTACGGGCTCGTGCTCAAGGGCGGCCGGTGGTACGTGGTGGCCGACCGGCCCGGCCGGGGCAGACCCGCCACCTACCGGGTCAACCAGATCCTGGAGCTGACCCCGCTGGCCGAGGAGTTCGAGCGGCCCGCCGACTTCGACCTGCCGGTCTGGTGGCGGGCGCACGTGGCGCGGTTCCGGGCGCACCTGCACCGCGACGAGGCCACCGTGCGGCTCTCCCCCGGCGGCCGGGAGCGGCTGCGGGAGATCGGCAGCGATCCCGTGGTGGCGGCGGTCGACGCCAGCGCCGGCCCTGCGGACGCGCGAGGCTGGGTGACCGCGGTGCTCCCGATCGAGTCGCTCACCCACGCCCACGGTGACCTGCTGCGCCTCGGCGCCGACGTGGAGGTCCTGAGCCCGGTGGCGCTGCGGGAACGGCTGGCCGCCACGGCGGCCGGGCTGGCCGCCCTCTACGCCCCGACCCCCCAACCGGACGCCCCCGCCGATACGTCCTGTCACCGGGCGTGACGTGGGTCGCTCGTGCTGGTCGGTGGCACCGGTCTGGGAGAGTGTGTGATCGTGGATGCGCTCTCGGTGCGGGGACTCGGCCGCAATTTCGGCAACCTGGTCGTGCTCGACGACGTGAGCTTCACGCTCCCGGAGGGCCGGATCGCGGTGGTGCTCGGCCCCAACGGCAGCGGCAAGACCACCCTGCTGCGCTGCGTCGTCGGCGCGGACCGGCCCGACGCGGGCGAGGTGCGGGTGCTCGGCTACCGGGCCGACGAGACCGACCCGCAGGTGCGGGGGCTGGTGGCCGCCGCCCTGGACGACATCGACTTCTTCCCCGACCTGTCCGTCGTCGAGCACCTGGAGCTCGTCGCGTACGCCCACGGGGGCAGCGCCGAGCCGGTCGAGGAGGTCCTCACCGAACTGGGCCTGGGCCCGGCCCGCGACCAACTGCCGGTCACCCTGTCCAGCGGCCAGCGCCGCCGGCTCGCGCTGGCGTCGTGTTTCGTCCGGCCGCGTCGGGTGCTGATCCTCGACGAGCCGGAGCAGCGCCTCGACGTCGCCGGCCGGCAGTGGCTTGCCGATCGGCTGCGCCGGGAACGCGACGCCGGCACCGCCGTGCTGCTGGCCTCGCACGATCCGGAACTGATCGACGCGGTCGTCGACGAGCGGATCGAGATCGGCCGGTGACCGCCCCGCCGGCCACGATCGCGGCGACACCCGCCGGGCTGCCGACGGCCCGGCAGGTCCGTACGCACCTGCGCCAGGCCCGCCGCCGGCACCACGAGCACTCCCTCGGCGACGTGCTGGGCGACGCGTACGTCATGGTCCTCTTCGTCGGCATGTACGGCTGGTTCGCGATCAGCGCCAGCCGCGACATGCTGGACTCCCCGACCGTCGGGCAGGCCGAGCCGGGGGTGCGGTGGTGGCTGGCGGTCGCCACGCTGCTCGCCGGCGCCGGGCTCGCCTGGCGCGGCCTGCGCGCGCTCGGCCCGCTGCTGGTCACCCCGGCCACCCAGAGCTGGGTGACCAGCGCGCCGGTCGACCGGCGGGCCTGGCTGGCGCCGCGCCTCGCGGTCCTACTGGCCGGCGCCGCGGCCGGCACCGCCGCGCTCGGCGTGGCCGTGGCGGCGCTCGGCGGCGTCAACGACCCGGCCGCCCTGGGCTGGGCGGCGGCCGCCGGCGCGGGATGGGGTGCCGCGGCACTGGCGTTGAGCGTCGTCGCACAGGGCAGCCGGACCGGACGGCGGTGGCCGACCCTGGCCGGCGCGGCCCCGATGGTGGCCGCCGCCGTCATCACCGGCCTCGTGGTGCTCACCGGCCGCCTCGGCGACGGGCTGCCCCGACCGGCGTCCACGCCGACCGTCGCGCTGGCCGCCGTCGGCGTGCCGCTCGCGGTGGCCGGCACGATCCTCGCGGTACGCGCGCTGCCCCGCGTCGACCGGGCCACACTGACCACCGGCGCGCAGTTCGCCAACGCCGCCGCCACGGCCACGATCCTGCTCGACCCGAGCCTGCTCACCGGCCTGGTGGAGAGCCGCCGCTGGCGTCGGATCGGCCGGGTGCGCAGCAGCCGGTTCCTGCCCGGCCCCGGCTGGTGGGCGCTGCTGCAGGCCGACGTGCGCCGGCTGCGCCGCCACCCCAGCGCCCTGCTGATCTGGGCGGCGCTGATCGGAGTCCAGTACGCTGCCGCGCTCGCCCTGCCCGGGCTGGCCGGCGCCGCGCAGGTGGTGCTCGCCTACGTCGCCGCCGACCGGCTGACCGGCGGGCTGCGCTCGATCAGCCGGTCCCCCGGCCTGCGCCGGGCGCTCGGCGGCAGCGACGCCCTGCTGCGCGGTATCCACGTGGTGGTGCCGGCCCTCGGCGCGGGCCTGTGGTGGCTGCTGACCCTGCCGACCGTCGACCCGGGGCCGCAGTGGCTGGCGCCGACGCTGGCGCTCGGCGTGGTGGCCGCCGCCTTCCGGGCCGGCACCCGCCCACCCATCGACTACGGCGGCGCGACGGTCAACACGCCGTTCGGGATGATCCCGGTCGACCTGCTGCGCCAGGGCTCACGCGGGCCGGCGCTGCTCGCCGTGCTCGTCCTGGTCCAGCTGTTCCTGGGCTGACCGGCCCCTCAGCCTCAGCCGTCCAGCCGCCGGACCATGTTCATGATGGTCTCCACCTGCGCGCCGCCCTTGATCGGGAAGTTGGTCGCCCCGAGGTAGCCCCACCAGTCCCAGCAGCCGTTCGGGTTGCTGAGGGCGGTGCCCGCCTGCGGGTAGAGGACGATCAGGTTGTTGGTGTCGGCGTACTGGTTGAGGTTGGCCCGGTCGACGAACGCCGTGCCCACCGCGCCGTAGCCCTGCGCGCAGCCGTGCAGGGCCACCAGCAGCCGGCACGACTGGCCGGCGGCGCAGGCCGACGGGACGTACGCGAAGCCGTTCGCGTCCATGCTCAACCCGTTGGCCCAGCCGTTGACGGCGAACGTGTTCTGGCTGAACCGGATGAGCGTGCCGCCCAGCGCCCCGGTGTTCGGCGCGTTCACCCCGCCGAGCAGCTTGCGCAGCAGAGCGTTCTGCGGGTCGGTGCCGCAGTCGTTGAGGTACGGCGACGCGGTCGCCGTACACCCCTGCGTCCCGTACGGGGTGACCCAGGAGTGGCCGGCCGCCGAGCCGCTGTCGTACTGCACGCTGGCCCCGAAGTGCTGGTAGTAGCGGACCAGGTCGTCGGTGACGGACTTCTTCACCGTGGTGTCGTTGGCGCCGTGGAACACGTACACCGGGTCGCCGGACAGGTTGCCCACCGGGTCGACCCAGCCGTAGGACGCCCAGGTCCGGGTGTACGTCTGTAGGGCGGAGACGTTGGTCGGGTACAGGTTGTCGCCGCAGCCGTACAACGCCTGCGCGACGGTGTTCTGCGAGCAGTAGTACGGCCCGGCGGCGAAGACGGCCGCGCCGCGGATCCGCGACGAGTAGGCGACGTGCAGTTGGGTGGCCATGTAGCCACCGGAGGAGACCCCGGCGACGTACACCCCGGAGACGTTGTACGTGCCCAGCGAGCCCGCGACCGGCGGGTTCGTGGACGGGGTGGCGGCCTGGGCGGGGGCCGCGACGGTCAGGACCAGCAGAAGGACGGCGGCGAGGACGGTGGTGGCTCTGCGCGGTGTGGACATGGACGCTCTCCTTCGGAGCGCCAACGGGGCGTCGGCGTGCGCGAACGCTACCGTGACATAGACCACACCAGACATGAGTGCGATCGACACGTCCGGCGACGCCGATGTGGTCTCCCGCTACGTCCGACGGTGGTGCCACCATTCGGCCAGACGGGCGTTTGCCCAGCTCACAGCCTTGACGTGGATGCCTCGGCCAGCGACCGGCGATGACGGATTGTTTCTGCTTCGGAGGATTGGCGGAGAGATGAGACGTTTGCTGATCGCGCTGGCCGCCACGGTGGCTCTCACCCTGCCAGCGGCCATGACCCCGGCCGCGTCGGCTGCTCCGGTGCCACAGCCCGACCCCCTGACCACCCGGGTCAGCGTGGCCAACGGCCAGGTCCAGGGAAACGACCGCAGTGCCGCCAGCAGCAGCTCACGCAGCGGCCGGCACGTCTCCTTCGAGTCGCTCTCCACGAACCTGGTGCCGGGAGACACCAACGGCGTCGTGGACGTGTTCGTCCGGGACCGTAACCTGCGCACCACCTCCCGGATCAGCGTCTCCGGCACCGGCGCCCAGGGCAATGCCGGCAGCTTCGGCTCGGCGATCAGCGGCACCGGTCGCTACGTCGCCTTCATCTCGGCCGCCTCGAACCTGGTGCCCGGCGACACCAACGGCGCCACCGACATCTTCGTCCGGGACCGACTCCTGTGGACGACCACGCGGGTGAGCCTGCCGACCACCGGCGGACAGGGCAACGCGGGCAGCACCGTGCCCAGCATCAGCTACAACGGCCGCTTCGTCACCTTCACCTCGTACGCGACCAATCTGGTACCCGGGGACACCAACGGCGTGCCGGACCTCTTCGTCCGGGACCGACTGTTCGGCACCACCACCCGGGTCAGCGTCTCCAGCACGGGCATCCAGGGCAACGGACAAAGCGGTTTCACCTCATCGATGATCAGTGGTGGCGGGCACCACGTGATCTTCTATTCGGAAGCGTCCAACCTGGTGCCCGGAGACACCAACGGCGCTGCGGACATCTTCGTCCGAGACCTGGTGCTCCGCACCACCTCCCGGGTCAGCCTGACCTCCGGGGGAACGCAGGCCTACGGCGACAGCAGTGGACCGGCGATCAGCGCCGACGGCCGCTTCGCCGCCTTCAGTTCCTGGGCCGCCAACCTCGTACCGGACGACACCAACCACGCCGAGGACGTCTTCATCCGGGACCTGCGGACCGGGGTGACCCGACGGGCGAGCGTCGCCACCGGCGGCGGTCAGCGCATCGGCGTCAGCAACCAACCTGCGCTCAGCGGGGACGGCCAGCGGGTCGCGTTCGTGTCCAATTCGTTTGATCTGGTGCCGGAGGACACCAACTACGCCGACGACGTCTTCCTGCACGAGTGGTCCACCAACACCACCACCCGGTTGAGCGTCTCGCCCGAGGGGACTGAGGCCAACGCCTCCAGCAACGATCCCTCCATCGACCACCGCGGCCGGCACGTCCCCTTCACCTCGTCGGCCACCAACATGGTGGCAGACGACACCAACCAGCGGCTCGACGTGTTCGTCCGCGACTCGCCGCGCTCCACCGCCCAGCCGCCGCCGAGCTGACCGGCGCGGTGGCCCCGGGCGCGGTCGCCCACGCGTCCGGTCAGGCGGTGTCGCCGGGGACGAGATGGCGATAGCCGGGGATGGTCTCGCCGAACCAGCCGGCGACGCTGGCCAGGCCACGCTCGTTGAGCTGCGCGTCGTGGATCGGGTACGCCCGCTCGGCGCCCACCGCGGCGGCGAACCGGATAGCCTCGTCGAGGCGCAGCCAGGATCCCTGCGCGGGCACGAGCAGCGTGCGCACCGGTTCGTCCGGCACGTGCAGCGAGTCGCCGGGGTGGTAGAGCCCGTCGCCGACCAGGTAGCCCAGGTTGGGGCAGTCGGGCTGCCCCTCGTGGATGGGGGCGTGCCGGCCGCCGTGGGCGCTGACGTCGATGCCGGCCGCCGTGAAGCGCTGCCCCGCGCGGACCCGGGTCACCGGCAGCGGGGCGAGATCGGACAGGCGGGCGCCCTCGGGGGCGTACACGGGGACGCCGAGGCCGGCGAGGCGCAGCACGTCCACGTGGTCGGTGTGCTCGTGGGTGACCAGGACGGCGTCCGCCCCGGCCAGGGCACGCGGTTCGCTCCAGGTGCCCGGGTCGATCACCAGCACCCGACCGTCGTGCTCGACGCGGACACAGGCGTGCGTGAATCGGATGATCCGCATCCGGCGACGGTACGCCGAGCGGACCACGACCGGCTGGCGAGAAATCGAGCGTCGTCAGACCCGGCGACCCGCCGACATGCGGACGATGTACGCGAACTGCGCCGCGAACGCCACCAGCGCGACCACCACCCCGGCGAGGACCGTCAGCCAGTGCGCGGCCCCGACCGCGCTGACCACCAGGGCGACGCCCAACCCGACCAGCGCCGCGTTGACCGCGCCCACCAACGCGGCCGTGGTGAGCAGGAACTCCCAGCGCCCCGGCCGGGTGCCGACCAGGATCCAGGCGGTCTCCGCGCTGTCCTCGGACGCCACCGCGTCGGCGAAGAAGTCGTGTTCACCGGCGAGGCGGTCCTGGTAGTAGGCGCGGATACGCTGGATCCGTTTCAGGTCCAGCGCGTTCTCCACCGTGGTCTCCACCAGCCGCAGGAAGGTCAGCACGCCGATGACCACCAGGATCGGCAGCACGGCGCCCAGGTACGGCCGGATCACCCGGTCGTTGCCGGAGACGAAGCCGAGGCCGATCAGGGCCGCCGACAACACCGACAGGAAGATGGTGGCACGGCCGGTGGCCTCGGTGATCGTGCCGGCGCGGGACGTCTGCAGGGCGTAGTGCTCGGTGGTGAGGACGCTCAGCAGCGCCTTTTCGCGTTCGGCATCGTCCATGCCACCACTCTCCGCAGTCGCCCGGCCTCGTTACCGTCACCCTATGGGCGGCCCGGAGGGTCCGGCCGGTGAAACGATCGCTCTCGAAGGGGACAGCGAGCGGCAAAGCGGGCACGTATCCTCCGCATGCCGGTGATCAGTGGGCGGCGGGGTCGGCCGACGGGCGGAAGGGGACCGGATGCCGGGGTGGTCTGGTCGGGGCGGTCGGCAGCGACGCGCCCTCGCCGTCGGTGGGCCGCTGCTCGCCGTCGCCGTCGTGATGCTGCTGGCCGCCTGGCGCAGCACCGGCTTCCTCAGCGACCTCCTGCTCAACCTCGGTGCCAGCGTGGTGCTCGCGGCCATCTCGTACGTCATCTTCGACCCGCTGTTCGAAGAGGCCCGCAAGGCCCGGGTGCAGGAGCACTTGAGCTTCGACCAGCAGGCGTTCGTGACGCGGCTGGACCGCTCCGCCCGCCGGGTGCGCATCCTCGACACCTGGACGATCCTTCTGGAACAGCGGCACCGCGAGGAGACCCTGTCCGCGGTACGCACGGCGCTCACCAACGGCGCCCAGGTGCAGTTGCTGCTGCTCGACCCGGACTGCACCGCCGCTCAGCAGCGCTCCGAGGAGTTGGAGCGGCAGCGGGTGGACGTGCCGCGACAGATCCGCGCCAACCTGCGCCACCTGGCCGCGTTCTCCGACGCCCTCGACGCCCGGCTGCGGCAGCGGTTGCAGGTCCGGCTCTACGACGCGTCCCCGTCGATCCAGCTCTACCAGTGGGACGGGCGGGCGCTGATCTCGTTCTTCCCGATCGGCAAGCTCTCGTTCAACGTGCCGCAGCTCGAGGTGGACATGGACAGCCCGTGGGGCGGGTTCGTGCACGCCCGGTTCGAGGAGCTGTGGGAACACGAGCAGGCCACCCTCAACCTGGAGCGGTACTGGTCGGTCACGGTCACGCTGCGTCACGACGACCTGGACGTGGTCGAGGTGCGCGTGCCGTACGTGACGGTGGACGGGCAGCACTACGTCGACTGCCAAGGGTTCCGGGTGACCGGGCCGCTGACCGTGCGGGCCGTGCTGCCGCCCCGCGCGCCCGGCGCGACCCCGGCCGTGTTCGCGCTGGCCGAGCCGGCCGACGGGGACCGCACGCCGGCCACCATCGTGAGCCGGCACTTCGACCAGAAGTACGGGCACGGCGACGGGGAGCGGGCGATCCGGCGGCTGGTGCCGGCGCCGGGCGCTCCCCGTACCCCGGCTGCCCGGGCCGGGACGGCCGACGACACGCACGGACGGTGACCCCCGTCCCGCTCGGGGCCCTGGCGAGCGGGACAATGGTGGGCGCACCGCACCGATCGTCAGGAGGTCCGTCCGCATGCCGCCCAGCCCCGCACCGCCGCCCGGGTCCGCGCAGTTGCGCGCCGACTGCGGGCGCTGCTTCGGGCTGTGCTGCGTGGTGCCGGCGTTCGCCCGGTCGGCGGACTTCGCCATCGACAAACCGGCCGGGCAGCCCTGCCCCAACCTGCGCACCGACCACCGCTGCGGCATCCACACCGAGCTGCGGCAGCGCGGGTTCCCCGGTTGCACGGTGTTCGACTGCTTCGGCGCGGGGCAGCAGGTCGCCCAGGTCACCTTCAATGGTCGGGACTGGCGGGACGCACCGGGGACGCTGCCCGCGATGGCGGAGGCGTTCGCGGTGCTGCGACCACTGCACGAGCTGCTCTGGTATCTCACCGAGGCGCTGACGCTGCGCCCGCCCGCCGACCTGCGCGTCGAGCTGGAGCGCGCGCACGCCGAAACCTGGGCGCTCTGCGGCGCTGACCCGACGCGACTACGCGCGGTGGACACCGCCGCGCACCGCGACCTCGTCAACCCGCTGCTGGCGCGGGCCAGCGACGCGGCGCGTTCCCCGGGAGGCGCCGATCGTCGGGGTGCCCAGCTGCTCGGGGCTGACCTGCGGCGGGTCGACCTGCGGCGGGCCAACCTGCGTGGGGCGCTGCTGGTCGGCGCGGACCTGCGCGGCGCCGACCTGAGCCTCGCCGACGTGACGGGCGCGGACCTGCGCGGCGCCGATCTGCGCGGAGCGGACCTGCGGAGCACCCTCTTCCTGCACCAGGCGCAGCTGGACGCGGCGCGGGGTGATACCCGCACCGGGTTGCCGGCGGCGCTCACCCGGCCGGCGCACTGGACCGCGCTGGCGCTCACCCCGGTCCGCCAACCCTCCCGGTCGGCGACGTCCACCCGGCGCGGCCGACGCCGCTGAGCGCGAGGTTTCGGCCGTGACGACGCCGCTGAGCGCGAGGTTTCGGCCGTGACGACGCCGGGTAGCCAGCGCCGACGCGGACCGGCATCGACGGGGGGCACGGCGTGGGCTACCGAAAGCGCGACGGTGAGCTGCCGGGCGACCCGCAGCACAGCGAGGACGAGGCCGGCCAGGTCCCGTTGGTGCAGGTCGAGGTCGACACCGAGGTCCCACCCCCGGACGACACCGACGTGCCACCGGACATCGTGACCGAGGACAACAGCTCGGGTGTCGCGGGTGGGTCGTCGGGCAGCAGCGGCGGCGGGTCGAGCATGCCCGGCCACCCGGACGCGACCCGCTGACGCTCTGGTCAGCGGCTGGCCAGCGCGGCCCGTGCCTCGGTCATGCCCTTGTTGGCCAGTCGGTCGGCGCGCTCGTTCTCCGGGTGCCCGTTGTGCCCCTTGACCCACAGCCAGGTGACCTGGTGCCGCTCGCAGGCCGCCTCCAGGCGCTGCCACAGGTCGGCGTTCTTCACCGGCTGCTTTGCGGCGGTCAGCCAGCCGTTGCGCTTCCACGACGCCAGCCAGCTGGTGATGCCGTTGCGCACGTACGTGCTGTCGGTGTGCAACTCCACGGTGACCGGGCGGTTCAGGCTCTCCAACGCCTGGATGGCCGCCATCAGCTCCATCCGGTTGTTGGTGGTCGGCGTCGCCTCGCCGCCGCACAGCTCCCGCTCGTGGTCGCCGTAGCGCAGCAACGCGCCCCAGCCGCCCGGCCCCGGGTTGCCACTGCACGCCCCGTCGGTCCAGATCTGCACGCCCCTGCCGGCCGCCGCGTCCACCATGCCCGGCAACCTACCGGGCGGCCGGGCCGCACCTGCCGATCGGGGGCCGCGACACGGGACCGACCGGCGCCGACCCCTCGGGGGTCAGCCGGGCGGCGCATCCGGCCCGACACCGGGGCCGATCAGGTCGGGGAGGCGCCACCCACCACGGCCGCCGGGATGGCTGGCACGGGCCGGGGCGGTCCGACCCGGTCGCGCAGGCGGTGCGCCGCGTCGCCGGCCGTGGCGGCGATCATCGGCAGCAGCCGGGTGGAGTTCATGACCGCGACCTCCTCGGCCGGGGTGGTGACGCCGTCGAGGAACCGCAGCACCCGCTCGGCCGGATTGCGGTCGAAGAGCCGTTCGAAGAACTCGGGACCGCTGACCCCACCCCGGTCCAGGGCGCGCAGCGCCACCGCGTCCATCCAGCGGTGCCGGCGCGGGTACGCGGGCTCCGGCACCGGCGGCCGGCCGGCGGCGAGCACGCGCGCCACCTGGTCGGCCTGGCGGTACATGGCGGAGAAGGTGAAGCCGGTGGAGGGGCGGGTCGCGCCCCCGGCCGTGCCGAGCCGGACCACCCGCGGCGACGGCCGGGCCGGGAACGGCGCGTCGGTCATCGGGATCACCCCGTTCTCCACCTCGCGCACCCGCAGCCCGGCCGGGTCCAACCCGAGCAGATCGCGGTACGCGGCCAGCGCCGCGTCGTACCCGGCGTCGGTGAGCAGGCCCGGGGAGAACTCCGTGTACTCGACCAGGGCGTAGCGGTCACTGACCGGCAGCACGTAGCCGAAGGACACACCGCGGGGCGGCTGCGGGGTGCGGAAGTCCATCAGCACGGCCCGCCCGGGGTCGAACACCGGCCGGTCGGCCTCCAGCCACCAGCCACGAAAGTGTTGCAACCAGGTTGTCCGCCCGGCCCGCGCCGGTGGGCGGGGGCGGGAGTCGAGCACCCAGCCGGCTCGTACGACCGGGCCGCCGGCGGTACGTACCAGCACGCGGGTGCCGTCGTCGGTCACCGCCTCGGCGGGCGCGACGACGCGGGTGGCGTGCAGGCGGCGCTCGGCGACGGCAGCCCGGTCGTAGACCGGGCCGGAGCGCAGCATGGCGTACCGCAGCGGGGTCAGGTCCAGGACGCGGCGCCGCGCCGGCGTGGCCACCTCGACCTGTGGCCAGCTCGCGCTGAGCAGCGGGTCCAGGTCGGGGTCCGGGCTGCCCCAGAAGGCCCAGGTGCGGTCCTGGCCGCGTCGGCGCACCGGGTCGACGACGGCGATCCGCAGGTCGCGGACGTCGTGCCGGTCCAGCGCGGCGAGCAGCAGCGACGCGGCGCCACCACCGCCGAGCAGCGCGAGGTCGACGTCGAGCGGCGCGGAGTCGGTCACCCGCACCACGCTGCCACACCGCCCGGTGCGTCCACCCGTCGCCCGCCCGGCGAGCGCTCAGGCCACCGGAGCGGGTGAGTGCTCGACCGGGGGCGGGTCGGCGTAGGCACGCTGCACCGTCGCGCGGTCGAAGACCCGCCAGGTGGCGGCGGAGACGCCGATCGCCACCACCAACCCCACCCAGTACGGCGCGGTGATGCCGATCCAGGAGGCCAGCAGCCCACCGAGCAGGGCGCCCACGCAGTTGCTACCCGCCGCCACGAAGAGGGTCGTGCTGGCCACCCGACCCTGCAGGGTCGGTGGGGTGAGTCGCTGGCGCAGCGAGTTCGCCACGATGTTCCACAGCGCGCCGTGCACACCGAAGGCGAAGAGCGCGAACCCGACCACGAGGGTGCTACGCGACGCGGCCAACGCCAGGTGCAGTCCCGCCTCGACGAGCAGGCCGACCCGGACCGTCCAGGTGGCGCTGATCCAGGAGACGAGCCGGTCGCCGAGGAGCGCGCCGAGCACCCCACCTGCGGCCATGCAGGTGAACAGCAGCCCGTAGCCGACGGACCCGAGTCCCAGCCGCTCGTCGGCGAGCAACACCAGCACCGCGAGGGCGGCGGTGAGGGTCACGTTGAGCAGGCCGATCAGCACGGCCATGGTGCGCAGCAACCGCTGGTGCGCCAGCCAGCGCAGCCACGCGACGCGACGCGACGCGACGCGACGCGACGCGACGCGACGAAGAGTGGCGCGGCCACGGTCGCCAGCCCGCTGCCCAGGGCCGACAGGGTGCTGGCCGCCCACAGCCGGGCGAACGCACGTCCCAGACCAACCCCCGCGTCCCCTGTCACGGCGAGCGAACCTACCAGCGTCTCCCGGGGTCCACCGGGATTTAGAGCGACCGGCAATAGGTATCCAAGATTCGGACAGTTGGATACCCGGGGGTAGCAAGCAGGCACGGGAGGTTGATCATCGGAGTTCTCTACGCTCAGTGATCAATGGAGTCCCGTGCCTGCCCTCCCATCATCGTTGCTCGAACCGATCTTCGTCCAGTTCGCCGCGTTGTGTCCCGAGCAGCCCGGGTTCGACCCGACGCATCCGCTGGGCTGCCACCGCCGCCAGATTCCGAACCGGGTCGTGTTCGAGCTGCTCATCGCCGCTCTGGTCCACGGATCGGGCTACGAACGGGTAGCGACCCCACAGTGTTCGGACCGAACGATCCGCAGACGCCTGCACGTGTGGGCCGAGGCCGGCCTGGGCGAACAACTACACGAACTGGCACTCGAAGCCTACGACCGCATGATCGGCCTGGAGTTGGCCGATGTCAGTGCCGACGGCGCCAT
>NZ_WBKR01000071.1 GCF_008868155.1 Micromonospora sp. ALFpr18c | reverse complement strand
GAAGCGCAGCACCTCGCCCCACCACGGCCCGAGGTGGCAGACGTGCCGCTGCTGGCCCGTGTACTCCTGGGTGACCTGCAATTCCACCGCCAGCCGGGTCGCCGGCATCGCGGCGAGCACCGGCGAGACCGGCTCGCGCGCCTGGAAGTCCACCGGACCGAACTTCACCTGGAGGATCACGTTGGTGCGGAACCGTCCGTCGAGGGGGGTGAAATGGTCGTACGCGGCCCGGGCCCGGTCGGTGGAGCGGTCCCGCCAGTCCTGGTGATGGTTGTAGACGAACGCCCGCCAGTGCACCACTCCCCCGTGCGGTGCGAGGGCCTCGGCGAGCAGGTTCGCACCGTCGGCGTGGTCGCGCCCGTACGTGAACGGGCCGGGCTGCCCCTCCGAGTCGGCCTTCACCACGTAGCCGCCGAAGTCGCTGATCCGCTCGTACACGCGTCGGGTGGTGGCGGCCCACCAGTCCCGTACCGACTCGTCGAGCGGGTCCGCCGTCGACAGCCCGCCGAGGACGACCGGCGCGGCGAAGCTGACCGACAGGTGCACCCGGATGCCGTACGGGCGCAGGACGTCCGCGATCTCGGCCACGTCGCCGAGCCGCTCGGTGAGCAGCGACGCCTCGGTACGCGCGACGTTGACGTTGTTCACCGAGATCGCGTTGACGCCGCTGGCCGCCAGCAGCCGGCCGTACTCCCGCACCCGGGCCAGGTCGCCGCGCGGACGGCCGTCGCGCCAGAAGATCGAGCCGCCCGCGTACCCCCGTTCGACCTGGCCCATCACCGGGTGCACGGCCACATTGTCCCAGTGGTTCAGCATCCGGCGGCGCAGCGCGGGCCGGTGCAGCTCCGGCGGGCGGTTCGGGTCGAAGGCCGCCGCGCAGAGCCGGACGAGGTGGAACAGCCCGTACAGCAGGCCGGCGGGCGCGTCGGCCAGCACGACGGTCACCTGACCGGCCCGGGCCAACAGGAATCCCTCGTCGCCGAGCGTCGCACCGCCGCCGATCTCGACCAGCGCCGCCTCGCCCGCCGACCGTGCCGCCTGCACGGCCACGCTGGGCAGCTCGTCGGCGCCGCGCAGGGCGAGCACCAGATCGACGTCGACGTCCCACGACGGCGAGTGCCACACCCGGCCGCCGTAGCGCGCGCAGGCGCCCGCCACCTCGTCGAGGACGGTGTCGACGAGCAGCCCGTCACCGTGCACGAGGACACGGCGCGCACCGAGGGACCGGAACGCCTCCGGCGGCAGCCAGGCGGCGTGCACGCGCAACTCCTCGGCGCTCAGCGGCTCTGCCACAAACACCGGCTCCTCCACTCCCACCGACTCGTCCGTGCTCACCTGTCCTCCCGCACCACCACGACGCCGTACGCCGGCAGCCGCGGCGCCGTCCCGTCCATCACGTGAACTCCTTCCGGATCAGGTGGATCATCGGGTCGCCGACGCGCAGGAGTGCCAGGACCGCGATCGAGGCGACCAGCGCCAGGACCGCCTCGGAGAGGACCGCCGTGATCCCGGCCGCCGCGCCGAGCAGCAGGGCGTTGCCGACGGTGACTCCGGGCGCACGCACCAGGAAGTGCACGGCCAGGCGGAGGACGTCGCGGGTGCGGAAGTCGAACAGCGCGGTGATCACCAGGGCGTTGGCCGCGCAGAGCGTCACCCCCACCGCGATCAGGACCAGCGGTACGACCCACCAACCCGCGAGGCCGACCGTGTCCCGGTACGCGAGGTTCACCGCGAGCACGCTCAGCCACAGCACCGTCGGCACCCAGACGCGCAGCGCACCCGCGACATTGATCCGGTAGCCGCGCCAGAACAGGGCGGCGGGCCGCAGGTCGGTCAGGTCGGGACGCTGGTGGCGCAGGGCGTACAGGGCGGCGGAGACCGCCGGGCCGACCGGCACCAGCAACAGCGCGGCCAACGGCAGGTTGCTGGGGTCACGGCCGAGCAGCAGCAGCGGAAGCAGGCCGGGCAGGGTGGTGAGCAGGAGCAGCGCCTCGACCACGAGCAGGATGTAGACGCGGGACGCGATCCGGGACAGTGGCCCGTCGCCGAACTGCCGCCCGGTGGGTGCGGTGCTGATGCGCGTCATCTCGTCCTCTCCGATTCGGCTGCGCCGGCTGACGGTGGTCGGCCGGTCCGGTCGCGGCGTGCGCCACCGGACCGGCCGGCGGTCAGCCGTGGTCCTTCTGGTAGCGGTCGTGGGCCTTGTTGACCATGTCCAGGTAGGAGTCCATGTTCTTGCTCCTCAGCTCGGCCACGTACGCGTCCCACTGGGCGAAGTCGCGCTGGCCGAGCGCGAACTGCAGGGTCGCCTGGTAGACGTGGTCACGCAGCGGCGTCTCCCACAACGACGCCTGCTCGCGCTCCTCGTCGGTCAACGGGTGCGGCGGAGGCACCGCGGTCGGCGGACGGGCGTTGAGCACCTTCTGGAACTCCTGCTCCTCGGCGGAGAAGAAGCCCTGCACCAGTTCCGGCTTGCCGCCGTAGGCGAAGACACCGTTGTAGAAGCCGAAGTCCTTCTGCAGGTGCTTGGGCGCCTTCGGGTTGAGGCCGATGACGTTGACGTCGGGCGCCAGCTTCGGCATGCCGGCGGCGTCCCGGACGAACGTCTTCCCCTCCACGCCCCACTTGGCGAACTCCTGGCCGGCGTCGGAATACCAGAGCCAGTCGATGAACTGCATCATCGCCACGAAGTTCTTGCTGTCGCGGGCCTTCGCGGAGATCATCACCCCGTTCTCCAACCGGCTGGCCGGATTGATCTCGCCGGCCGGCCCGACCGGCAGCGGGATCTTGCTGATCTTCGCCGTGGGGTTGGTCTTGGCCAGGTCCGGCCGGTAGTCGTTGACAACGGCCTGCGCGTTGGCGCTGATCACGAACGACTTGCCGTTGGCGAGCTTCTGCCGGGCCTGGTCGTCGGTCTGGGTGAAGCTCTCCGGGTCGAGCAGCTTCTCGGACACCAGCTTGTTGAGGTACTGGAGCATCTGCTTGTACTGCTCGGTGGCGCCGGTGTACACGAACTTCTTGGCGGTGGCGTCCCAGGAGGTGTGCTGGAAGTTCCAGCCCGCGCCCTGCAACCCGTACGACACGGCCAGGATGTTGAGCAGGTTGCCGGCCGGGTTGGGCTTGCTCCAACGGTCGGAGAACGGAAACACGTCCGGGTATCTGGCCTTCATCGCCTTGAGCACCGTGTACAGCTCGTCCCAGGTCTTCGGGGCCGTCAGGTTCAGCTCGTCGAGGATGTCGGTCCGGATCGCCAGCGAGTAGTCCTGCCAGGGCTTCTCGTGCACGCCCGGCAGGATGTAGAACTTGCCGTCCTCCTGGCGCCGCCCGTCGATCTCGGGCTTGAGGTTCCACCGCGAGATCTTGTCCTGAAGGTTCGGCATCAGGTCCAGGTAGTCGCTGACCGGCAGGATCGCCCCGGAGGAGACGTACGCGTCCTCCTGGCTGGGGTACGTCTTCGGGATGATCATCGGAGCGTCGCCCGCACCGATCAACAGGCTGCGCTTCTGTTCGTAGTCGCTCAGCGGCACGGCCACCGGGGTGAGCGTGACGTTGGCCCGCGCCTTCAGCTCCGACCAGAAGAGCCAGTCGTCGCGCAGCGGGTAGTTCGGGTGGTTGTTGTAGAGGATCGAGAAGGAGACCGGCTCGCTCGCCGTGAACTGCTTGCCGATGCCGTAGTCGGACATCGCACCGGCCCGGTTCTCCGACAGGTCCTTGGCGTCGGACGGGTCCTCGCTACAGGCGGCGACGCTGGTGGCCGCGAGCAGAGCGGCTACTGCCGCTGTCGCGGCACGGCGCCACGATCGGTGGAGCATGGCGTTCCTTTCGGTTGAGGGGACGGGTCGGGGCGCTGGTCAGCCCTTGACGGCGCCGAGCATCACGCCGCGGACGAAGTACCGCTGGACGAAGGGGTAGACGAGCAGGATGGGCAGGGTGGTGAGCACGATCGTCACGGACTTGAGCGTCGCCTCGGCCTGCACCTCGTCGGCCTCGGCGATCGCGCCGACGTTCTCCGCGCCGGTGGCCCCGGCGATCAGGTTGCGCAGGTAGATGGTCACCGGCCACAGGTCCTGCCGGTCCAGGTAGAGGAAGGCGGCGAACCAGGAGTTCCAGAAGGCCACGGCGTAGAACAGCACCATCGTGGCGACGATGGCCTTCGACAGCGGCAGCACGATGCGCAGCAGGATCCCGTACGTGTTGAGCCCGTCGACGGCGGCGGCCTCCTCCAGCTCGTCCGGCAGACTCTCGAAGAACGCCTTCATCACCAGCAGGTTGAACACGTTTATCGCGTTGGGCACCGCGATGGCCCAGATGGTGTTCTTCATGCCCAGGCTGGTGACCAGCACGTAGTTGGGGATCAGGCCGCCGGAGAAGAACATGGTGAAGACCGCGATGCCGACCAGCGCGGTCCGTCCCCGCAGGTGCTTCTTGGACAACACGTAGGCGTAGCAGGTGGTCAGCACGATGGAGATGACCGTGGCGACGACCGTGTAGACGACGGTGTTGCGGTAGTTCGTCCAGAACATCGAGTCGGCGAGCACCAGCCGGTAGGTGTCCAGGTTGAACCCGCGCGGCACGAGGTTCACCTGGCCCGCGATGATGTATCCCTCGTCGCTGAGGGACCGGGCCACCACGTTGACGAACGGGTACAGCGTCACCACCACCACAGCGGTCAGGACGACCGCGTTGACGGCCTGGAACACGCGGTATCCCCGGGTCGGGCGCACGCCCCGCCCGCGTCCGGAGACGGGCCTCGGGCTGCCGCTGGTCGCCTCGGCGGCGTCGATGGTCACGACAGGCTCGTCCCGACCGTACGGCGGGCGATCAGATTCGCCGTCAGGACCAGCACGAGCCCGATCACGGCCTCGAACAGGCCGATCGCGGCGGCGTAGCTGAAGTTGCTGGACCCGAAGCCCATCCGGAACAGGTAGGTGGAGAGGACGTCGGCGGTCGGGTAGGTCAGTGGGTTGTAGAGCAGGAGGATCTTCTCGAACCCCACCGCCATGAAGGTGCCGATGTTGAGGATCAGCAGCGTCACCATGGTGGGCCGGATGCCGGGGAGCGTGACGTGCCAGGTCTGCCGCCACCGGCTGGCGCCGTCGATCCGGGCTGCCTCGTACAGGTCGGCGTCGACGGTGGTGAGCGCGGCCAGGTAGAGGATGGTGCCCCAGCCGACCGTCTGCCAGACCTCGGACGAGACGTAGATCGTCCGGAACCACTCGGCGCGTTGCAGGAACGGCACCGCCTCGCCGCCGGTGGCCTGGACGAGCTGGTTGACGGTGCCGTCGATCGAGGTCAACTGCATGACCATCGCCGCCACGATCACGATCGACAGGAAGTGCGGCAGGTAGGACACCGACTGCACGAACTGCTTGAGCCGGCGGGTGCGCACCTCGTTGAGCAGGAGCGCCAGCACGATCGGCAGCGGAAAGCAGAACAGCAGGGTCAATGTCCCCAGCAGCAGGGTGTTGGTGAAGACGTCCCAGAACGTCGGGTCGGTGAAGAACATCCGGAAGTACCGCAGCCCGACCCAGTACTCACCGAAGATGCTGCCGCTCGGCTTGAAACGGCGGAACGCGATGACGTTGCCGATCATCGGCAGGTACCGGAAGACCAGGAAGAACAGCAGCGGCAGGACGGCGAGCGAGTAGAGCTGCCAGTCCCGGCGCAGCGCCTGCCGCCAGCTCCGGCGACGACGCGGCGACCGCGGGACGGGGCTGCGCGCCTGCGCCGAAGCACCGGGCGGCGCCGGCGGCGGTGGCCGTAGCGTCGATGTCATCCTCGGCCTCCTATGCGGAGTGCCGGACGGCCACGAGAGGCTCGGTCCGCACCGACGTGAGCAGTTCCCGCTGGTGGCCGACCTGGCGCTCGGCGCCGGTCAGCCGCAGCGACAGGGTCGCCGCCGTGTCCCCGCTGGAGCGGCCGAACCGCAACTCGACCGCGCCGGGCTCGACGACGCGCCGGCCGGACAGCCCGGTGAACGAGGCGACGTCGGCCGGTACGCCGAACGTCACCTGCGCCGACTGACCGGGCTCCAACGGCACCCGGGCGTAGCCGACGAGGCGGACCACCGGGCGGGTGGTCTGCGCGACCGGATCGTGCAGGTAGAGCTGCACCACCTCGGTGCCGGCCCGCGTACCGCTGTTGCGGATGGTGATCCGCACCCGCGCCTCGCCGTCGACCGGCCAGGCGGCCGGCTCGCCCGCCTCGGCGCGCGCCTCGTCGGCGGCCCCGACGACCGTGGCGTCGGACCAGTCGAAGGTGGTGTAGCTCAGCCCGTGGCCGAACGGGTACGCCGGGGTCGGATCGACCGAGGAGACCTTGCTGCGACGTCCGAGCGGCGGCGCCAGGTACGTGGCCGGCAGACCGCCCGCGTCGCGGGGAACGCTGACCGGTAGGCGCCCGGACGGGTTGACCGCGCCGGTGAGCACCTCGGCGAGGGCCTGCCCGCCGCGCTGGCCGAGGAAGAACGCCTGCACCACGGCGGTCGCGGCGTCGAACTCGGGGCCGAGCGCGTACGGCCGCCCGGTCATCAGCACCAGGACGACCGGGGTGCCGGTGGCGAGGACGGCTCGCACCAGCTCGGCCTGTACACCGGGCAGGCGCAGGTCCGCGGCGTCGCAGCCCTCGCCCGAGGTGCCCCGGCCGAACATCCCCGCTCGGTCGCCGACGGCGAGCACACAGACGTCGGCGTCGGCCGCCACGGCGACCGCGGCCGGGATGCCCGAGGTGTCCGCTCCGGTGATGGCACAACCGGGCTCGTGGGTGAGCAGCGGCACGCGGCGGGCCAACTCGTCGCGGAGCGTGGGGATGTCCAGGCCGAGTCCGTGGTCGCTGTGGTTGACGCCGACGTGGTTGGGGAAGGAGTAGCAGCCGAGCAGGGCCATCGGATCGTCGGCGACCGGCCCCACCAGGGCCACCCGCTGGCCGGTGGCCAGCGGCAGCGCGCCGGTGTCGCGCAGCAGGACGACGGACTCGCGGGCCAGGCGTACGGCGACGTCCCGGCTGGTCTCGTCGTCGAGCCGCAGGTCCGCGACGTCGTCGGGCAGCTCCCGCCAGTCCTCGTCGAGAAGGCCCAGCTCGATCTTCTGAATCAGCACCCGGCGCAGCGCCCGGTCGATCAGCGCCTCGTCGACCTCGCCGCCGCGCACCGCCTCCACCAGCGGTTCGCCGAAGGCGTCCACGGTGGGCAGCTCGACATCGATCCCGGCTCGCAGGGCGAGGTGGGCCGCGTCGGCGGCGCGTTCGGCGACACCGTGCAGGGTCTGTATGAAGCGCACCGCGAAGTAGTCGGCCACCACGGTGCCGGTGAAGCCCCACTCGTTCCGCAGCAGCCCGGTCAGCAGCTCCTCGTCGGCGGCGACGGGCAGGCCGTCGATCTCCGCGTAGGAGTTCATCACCGAGCGGGCACCGCCGAGCCGCAGGGCCATCTCGAACGGCGGCAGGATGACGTCGGCCAGCTCGCGGTGGCCCATCGGCACCGGGGCGAGGTTGCGCCCGCCCCGGGAGGCGGAGTAGCCGGCGAAGTGCTTCAGGGTGGCCACGACACCGGCCCGCTCCAGACCCCGCACGTAGGCGGCGCCGGTCGTCCCCACCAGGTACGGGTCCTCACCGATCGTCTCCTCGGTGCGTCCCCAGCGGTAGTCGCGGGTGACGTCGAGGACGGGCGCGAGGCCCTGGTGTACGCCGGCGGCGCGCATCGACCGCCCGATCCGACCGGCCATCTCCTCGACCAGCTCGGGGTCGAAGGAGGCGCCCCAGCCCAGCGGGTTGGGATAGACGGTGGCCCGCCAGGCCGCGAACCCGGTGAGGCACTCCTCGTGCACCTGCGCCGGGATGCCGAACCGGCTGGCGGCCACGATCTGCGCCTGGGACGCGGCCAGCGATCGGGCACCGAGCACCGGGTCGACCGGTGCGGTGCCGAACGGGCGGGTGAGTTGGCCCAGCCCGTACCGGATGACCTCGGTCCACTCCGGAAGGCCCTCGATCATGTCGGACTGGTGCGGGGCGACGCCCTCGCCGGATGCCTCGGCGCCCACCCAGACCCCGATCAACTGGGCGATCTTCTCTTCCAGCGACATCAACGACACGAGCGCCTCGGCCCGCTCGGACGGCGACAGGTGCGGATCGCGCCACGGCGCGATGTCGCTGTCGACGGGCGACTGACTTCTCATGCCGCGACCCCTTAGCTCCGGCCAGGCGGCAGCCCTGGTGGGACCGGCTGCGTGGCGGACGGTGCACGATCCGAAACTTTCCGGAAACCTGCGTAACCTTTTCGGCAACCTAAGTCCGCCACCCGGACGTGTCAAGAGCCCCATCGATGTCTTGAGGACGTCCGGCCGATGTCAACCCCTCTGGCGCAAACGACCATTCGTGTTAAGGTCTGCCGAAACTTTCGGATGTTGTATGAGGCTGCGATGACAGAGCACCGCCCGCTCGACCCACCCGCCTCCACCACCATCGCGACCATCGCCACCGATGTCGGTGTCTCGGTCGCGACGGTCTCCAAGGTCCTCAACGGACGCGGTGATGTCGCCCCCGGCACCCGGGCGCGCGTCGAGGCGAGCCTGGACCGCCACCGGTACCAGCGCCGCACGCGTCGCACGTCGTCCAGCGGAGGGCGGGTCGACCTCGTCTTCCACCAGTTCGACACGGGCTGGGCGATGGAGATCCTGCGCGGCGTCGAGGCGGTGACCAGCGCGGCCGGCCTCGGACTGTCGGTCGCTCAGCTCGACGGGGCGCACCGCCCACCGCCGCGCTGGCTGGACGCCGTGCTCGCGGACCGTCCACTGGGGGTGGTGTTCGTCCTCTCCCATCTGGCCGAGGTCCAGCAACAGCACCTGCGACGCCACGGCATCCCGTTCGTCGTCGTCGACACCGACAGCGCCACCTCGGCGTCGGTGCCCACCGTCGGGTCCAACAACTGGAACGGCGGCCTGCTCGCCGCCCGGCACCTGCTGGAGCTGGGTCACCGGCGTATCGCGATCATCTCCGGGCCACCCGACGTGCTCTGCAGCCGCGCCCGCGCGGCCGGCTTCCAGTCCGCACACGAGGAGGCCGGGCTCGCGGTCGACCGGGAGCTGATCCGCTACGGCAGCTTCTCGGCGGGCGCTGGGCACACCCACGGGTTGCAACTGCTGCGCCTGCCGGAGCGCCCTACCGCCATCTTCGCCGGCTCGGACATCCAGGCCATGGGGGTGCTCCGGGCCGCACGGCAGTGCGGCCTGCGGGTGCCCGAGGACCTTTCGGTGATCGGGTACGACAACCTGCCGGTCGCTGCCTGGACCGACCCGGCGCTCACCACCATTAACCAGCCGCTGCGCGACATGGCCGGCATCGCCACCCAGATGCTGCTCGACCTGGCCAACGGCAACGAGCCGGCGACCAGCCGCATCGACCTGGTGACCGAGCTGGTCGTCCGGGAGAGCACCGCGCCCCCCGCTCAGCCGCACTGACCCTGCGAGGATCCGTGTCGTACTCCGCCCCGCATCTCGACGAGCTTGAGCGGTACTCCCCCGCTGTCGCCGAACCCGAGGATTTCGACCAGTTCTGGCGCGACACCCTCGCCGGGGCCGCCGCCCGACCGGTGCTCGTCGACGTCCGTCCGGAGCCCACCGACCTACCGCTGCTCGACTCCTGGGACGTCACATTCGCCGGCTTCGGCGGCGACCCGGTACGCGCCTGGTACACCCGCCCGGCCGGCGTCCGGGAGCCGTTGCCCGCCGTGGTGGAGTTCGCCGGCTACGGCCGTGGTCGCGGCCTGCCGCACGAGCGGCTGACCTGGCCGGTGGCCGGGTACGCGCATCTGCTGATGGACAACCGGGGGCAGGCGGGGCAGTACGGCGCGGGCGACACCGCCGATCCGCACGGCGCGCCCGGCGGCCCCTGGCCGGCCACCTGGGGGATCCTCGACCCGCGTGACTACCACTATCGCCGGCTGATCACCGACGCGGTCCGGGCGGTCGAGGCGGTCCGCGCCCTGCCGGGGGTCGACGCCGCCCGCGTGGCCGTGGTCGGCAACAGTCAGGGCGGCGGGCTCGCCCTGGCGGTGGCCGGTCTGCTGGACGATCTCACGGCGGTGCTGACCACCGCCCCGTTCCTCTGCGACATGCAGCAGGGCGTCCGGATCAGCGACCCCGCACCGTACGGTGAGATCGCCCGTTACCTCGCCGTGCACCGGGAGGCCGAGGATGCGGTGTGGCGCACGTTGTCCTACGTGGACGCGGTGAATCTGGCCCGCCGCGCCACCGCGCCGGCGCACTTCGGGATCGGCCTACGCGACACCGTCTGCCCACCGACGACGGGATTCGCCGCCTACAACCAGTACGGCGCCGCGTCCGGCCTGCCGGTCCCGCCGGAGCGCGAGATGCACGTCTACCCGTTCAACGGCCACGAGGGCGGGGAGGCCGTCCACGTCCGCCGGCAGCTGCGCTGGCTCGGCAGCAGACTGCACCGTTAGCCCCGGTCCGCCGCCGAGAAGGGGCGGCCACGCCCCCTGCGGTCAGCGCGGCACACCCTGGTACAGCCGACTGACCGTCTCGGCGACGCAGACGGGCTTGCCGCCGCTGTCGGCCTCCACGGTGACCGTCGCGACCAGCTGCACCCCACCGCTGACCGGGGACACCTCGGTGAAGGTGACGGTGGCCCGGACGGCCGCCCCGACGCGGACCGGTGCGGGGAACCGCACCCGGTTCAGGCCGTAGTTGACCCCCATCGCCACCCCGTCGACCCGGTAGAGCCCGCCGGCCAGTGCCGGCAGCATCGACAGGGTCAGGTAGCCGTGCGCGATCGTCCCGCCGAAGGGCCCCGCCGCGGCCCGGACCGGGTCGAGGTGGATCCACTGGTGGTCGTCGGTGGCGTCGGCGAAGAGGTCGACCCGGCTCTGCTCGATCCGCTGCCAGGGGCCGGGGCCGAGGGTCTCGCCGACTGCGGTGGCCAGCTCGTCGAGGGAGGTGAAGACTCGCATGCCGAGGGTCCTTTGGACTAGAAGGCGTTGACGCCGGTGAGCGCGCGTCCGATGAGGAGTTGCTGGATCTGGCTGGTGCCCTCGTAGAGGGTGGCGACCCGGGCGTCGCGCAGGTACTTGCCGACCGGGTACTCGTCGATGTAGCCGTACCCCCCGAAGACCTGGACCGCGTTGTTGGCCGCGCGGACGGCGGCCTCGCTGGCGAAGAGCTTGGCCATCGACGCCTCGGGGTGGCGAACGGCTCGTCCCGGTCGATCAGGTCGGCCACCCTCCACACCAGCAGGCGGGCGGCGGCGGTGTCCACCGCGATGGCGGCCAGCAACTGCTGCACGAGCTGGTGGCCGGCGATCGGCTTGCCGAACTGGGTCCGCTGCCCGGCGTAGCCGACCGCGGCGTCCAGACACCCCTGGGCGATGCCGACGCAGCCGGCGGCCACCGACATCCGGCCCTTGGCCAGGGTGGACAGGGCCAGGCGGAAGCCGCCGCCCTCGACACCGAGGCGGGCCTCGTCGGGCACGCGGACCTCGTCGAGGTGCAGCTCGCCGGTGGCCTGCCCGCGCAGGCCGAGCTTGCCGTGGATCTCCCGACGGGTCAGCCCGGCGCTGCCGGTGGGCACCAGGAACGCGGTGACGCCCCGGTGGCCGGGGCCGCCGGTGCGGGCGAAGACGAGCGCGACGTCGGCGGTGGTGCCGTTGGTGATGAACGTCTTGGTGCCGGTGAGCAGCCAGTCGTCGCCGTCGCGGACCGCGCGGGTGCGCAGCGCGGCCGCGTCCGAGCCGCTGTCCGGTTCGGTCAGCGCGAAGCAGCCGAGTGCGGTGCCGGCGCAGAGCCGGGGCAGCCACTGCGCCCGCTGCGCGGCGGTGCCGTGGGCGGCGATCGACTTCGCGACCAGGCCGAGGGAGACCGAGACGATGCCGCGCACGGCCGAGTCGCCCCGGCCGAGTTCCTCCAGCACGAGGCAGTATGCGAGGTGGTCGCCGCCGGAGCCGCCGTCGGACTCGGCGATGGTCAGCCCGAGGAAGCCCAGCTCGCCGAGCTTGCCGACGATGGCCGGGTCGACCGACTCGCGCCGGTCCCACTCGGCGGCGTGCGGGACCAGCTCCCGGTCGGCGAACTCGGCGGCGAGCTGCCGGACCGCCGCCTGTTCGGCGGAGAGGGTGAGCTCCATGACGCATAAACTAGCGGTGATAGTTTAGGTCGTCCAGACCGGACGGTGTCCGAGCGGGCGTCACCGGCGTCGGCCCGCGTGCGGCTCGTCCGCGAACGCGCGGGCCAGCTCGGTACGGGAGCGGATGCCCAGCCGGTGGAACACGTTGCGCAGGTGGTGGTCGACCGTACGGGTGGACAGGAACATCCGCGCCGCGATCTCCCGATTGGTGGCCCCCTGGGCGACCAGTTGGGCGATCCGCAGTTGCTGGCCGGTCAGCAGCCGCGCCGCCGGCAGATCCGGCGGGCCGACGGACTCCCCGGCGGCGCGCAGCTCCGCCGTGGCCTGCTCGCCCCAACATCCCACCCCGAGCAGGGTGAACGTCTCGCGGGCGCGGTGCAGGTGCCCGCGGGCGTCGCGGGGGCGTCGGCTGCGGCGCAGCTCCTGGCCGAAGAGCAGCTCGGTACGCGCCCGTTCGAACGCGCCAGCCTCGGCCGGGTGCAGCCGCAGCGCGGTCAGAAACTGCCGCTCGACCTCGGCACTGCCCCGGGGTGCGAGCAACGCGTGACACCGGGCGGACAGCGCCCGCCGCAACGGGCTCGCGGTGCTGCTGGCCCACCTGTCGAACACGGCGAGTGCGGCCGTCGCCGCCGGGCGGTGGGCCAGATGGGCGGCCGCCTCGACCAGGTACGGGGTTGCCATCACCTGCACCAGCACCTGGCCTCGGCCGGTGCCCAGCCGGGCCAGCGACGCCAGCCGTGCCGCGGCCTCGGCGTGCCGGCCGTCGACCAGGTCGAGGACCGCCAGCGCCCACCCGGCGAGCGCGTGCGGACGGCTGCCCGGTGTCGGCGCCTCACCGATCTCCCGGATCCGTCGCAGACTGGTGTCCCGGTCGGCCCGCACGGCGGCCAGCACGGCGAGCATGCCCAGGTGGACGTTGGCGCAGTTGGTCTGACCGGTGGCGCGCGCGACCCGCAGCCCCTCGCGGGAGGTCTCCGCCGCCGTCTCGTGCCGTCCCAGCCAGTACTCGGCGACCGCTCGCAACTCCAGCGCCCGGGACAGCATGGACAGTTCGCCCCGCTCCCGCGCCAGGGCGACGGCGCGCTCGGCGAGCCGGTGCGCGGCACCGTCGACCGCGACCACCAGACCGGCGGCCGCCGCACAGGCGAGCGCGGTGGGGGTCAACGACGGGCCGGTCAACCGGCCGCCGAGCACGACCGTCCGACGCAGTGCCGGGCCGGCCCGCTCGTGGTCGCCGCGCAGCGTCGCCGCCACACCGGCGACCAGACAGCTCATCAGCTCCATGGCGGGCGGGTCGTCCGGACGCCGCAGCGCCGCCGCCCGGCGGCCGACCTCGGCGTACCGGTACTGGTCGCCGCCGAAGCAGACGGCCTCGCCCGCGCGTACGAGCCCGGTCAGCGCCAGGAAGCGATCGGTGCCGGCCAGCCCGTCGGCGGCGGCGAGCAGGGTGGCCGAGGCGTCCGCGGCGGCGTCGCAGCGCAGTTCCAGCTCGCCGCGCAGCAGAGCCGCACGCCCCTCGACGGCCACCGCACCTCCGACGCCGCGGAGGCGGTCGAGCAGCAGGCGGGCCTGACCGGGTTGGCCGGCGGCCCAGGCGTAGTGGGCGGCGGACAGCAGGCGGGCAGCCGTGCGCCCCGGGTCGTCGCTGAGCTCGGCGGCCCGGCAGAGCGCGGCCGAGGCGGTGGACCAGTCGCCCGTCGCGGCGGTCGCGGCCTCTTCCAGCTCGGTGGCGAGGGCCGGGTCGGCACCCGCCGCCGCGGCGGCGAGGTGCATCGCCCGGCGCAGGCGCTGCCCGTGCGGATCGAGTGCGCCGGCGAGCAACCGGTGCGCCGCCCGACGCTGCGCGAGCGGCGCACCGGCCACGACCAGGGCGCGGACCAACGGCTGGTGGAACGTGACGCCGCCCGGCTCGACGCGGACCAGGCCGCCGACCTCCGCCGGCGCGAGCCCCTCCACGGCGGCGCGCACGGCCCGGGTCGGGGCGGCCGGCCCGTACTCCTCGTCCAATGCGGCGAGCAGCAGCAGCCGGCGGGTGGACGGCGACAGCCGGTCCAGCCGGGCCCGGTAGGAGCGGGCCAGCGCGCCGTCGGTCGGTGGCGCGGTGGGCAGCGGCTCCTCGGCCCGCCACTGGCCCGGGGTGAGCACGTCGGCGAGGTCCACCAGGGCCTGCGGGTTACCGCCGCCGACCACGCCGAGGGCGGCGACCGCCGGCGGGGCGGGCCGCTCGGGCAGCCGGTCGTGGTCGACGACACCGCCCTGTCGTTCGCGGCGCAGCCGGAGCCGGTCGGTGAGGACGGCGGCGCTCTCCTGCCCGGTCAGCGGTCGCAGTCGGTGCGCCGCTATCCCGTCGATGCTGGCGGTGAGGTCGGCGGTGAGCAGGACGACGACCGGCACCCGCCGCAGGCGGCGGGCCACGAAGGCCAGCACCCGCCCGGTCTGCGGGTCTCCTCGGTCGACGTCATCCATCGTCACCAGCAGCGGACGGTCCCGGGCCGCGGCGGCGAGCAGGCCGAGCACCGCCATCGAGAGCGCGAGTTGACGATCGCTCGGGCAGTCCTGCCCGCCCAGCGCCCGCCGCAGCAGGTGGCGGTGCTCCTTCGGCAGGGCGGCGGTCCGGTCGAGCAGCGGATCGAGCAGGCGTTGCAGGCCGGCGTACGGCAACCCGGCCTCCTCGGCGAGCCCGGTGCCGGCGAGCACGGTGGTGGTGTGGCCCTCGACGTGCCGGTGGGCGTGGCCGACCAGGGCGGTACGACCCGATCCGGGCTCACCGTGCAGCAGCAGGGATCCGCCGCCGTCGGTGATGCCGTCGAGCAGGCCCCGAATGGCCCGGCACTCGTCGTCCCGGCCATGCAGCACGGTTAATTGCACTCTTGATGCAGTAACCATGCGTCCCAGTGTGACCCACCGGTAACCGGATGGAAAGAGGGGGCGACGCCGGGATCAGTCGGCCGACACCTCGGCCAGCAGGGCGCCGACCGTACGCGCCATCACCGCGCGGGCCGGGTCCACGCCCAGCCCGAGGCCGTCGCGCAGCATCGACCAGGACGACCATGTGCTCGCCACCACCAGCGCGTTGAGCAGCTGGTCGCGCCCCCGTCCGGCGCGCGCCAGCTCGGCGGCGAAGAGCTGCTCGACCTCCTCGCGGACCCGGTCGATGTGCTTGAGGCGGTTGCGGTGCAGCTGGTCCGACACCGGCTCCCGCATCTGGGCGGCCCGCGCCGACGGCGCGATGAGCTGGAGCAGCCGGGCCCGCTGCCGGCAGTACGCGTCGACACGCTTCACCAGCGGCAACCCGGGCGCGATCGGCCGGTAGGCGGCGTCCTGCTGGCGGAGCACCTCGGCACCGCTGGCCTCGAACAGGGTCTCCATGTCCTTGAAGTTGGTCCAGAGCGTCCGCAGCGAGATGCCGGCCCGTTCGGCGATGCGCTCCCCGGTCGGACGCAGGTCACCCTCGGAGATGAGGGCGAGGTGCGCCTCGACGATGGCCGCACGGGTGCGCTCGGCGCGGGCGGTCCGCCCGTCGACGCGGCCCGGCACCTCGACCGTCTCCATCCGCCTCCGCCCCCTCACCGCCACGGCGCCCCCCGACGCATCGCCGAGTCTAGACAGTCGATGATCAGCCGGTGCTGGCCGGTGACGGTGACGATCCGACGTGTATTTGCAGTCATGGTGCGGATAGTAGGAGGGCTGATCTCTCTCGGTCAACGACCGTCCCACCTCTGCGCCGGGACGGGCGCAGCAGGACGACCGGGTGTGGTCACGCGCGGCCACACCCGGTCGACTGCCGGTGCTACGGGTCGTCAGGAGACGGTCGGCACCCCGTTCGCGGGTGGCGCCACCGGTGCGGCGGTGTACTCGTTGACCGGCCCGTCCGCCTCGTCGGTCTCGTACGCCGGCCCGAAGTAGCTCTGCACTCCCCCGCTCACCCGGCTCAGCCGCTGGCCGCCGTAGCCGGAGTGGTCGGTGGCAGAGAAACGCAGCGGCACCAGCCCGGGGCCCTGGAAGCCGCCCTTCTGCACGGCCTCGAGCATATTCTCCCGGGTGAGATCCTTACCCGCGGCGAGCAGCGCCTGCACGAACAGGTAGCCGACCGACATGCCGTAGACGGTGTTGCCGTCGAACGGCGCGTCCCCGTTGTGCGTCTTGTTGACCTTCGTGAAGAGCTGGATCCACGGGTTCGCCGTGTCGTTCTGCATCGGCAGGTAGTTGGTGCCGACCATGCCCTCCAACAGCGCAGCGGCGGCGCCGAGCTGCTTGGCGAGGGTCGGGTGGTCGGCACCGACGTTGGAGACCAGCCACTGCGGTTTGAAACCCAACCGCGCCGCGGTGCCGATGGAGAGCGCGGTGAAGCCTGGCACGGTGGCGAGCACCACGACCTGGCAACCGGCCGCCTTGAACGCGCCGATCTGCGGCGCCACGTTGGTGTTGCTGGTGACGTACGTCTGCTTGACCGCCACCGCCCCGGCACCGAGCACCTTCTCCACGCCGGCCAGGCTGTCGCGGCCGAAGTCGTCGTCCTGGCCGAGGAAGCAGACCTTCTGCCCGGCCAGGTTCGCCTTCGCGTAGTTGGCGAGGATCTTGCCCTCGACCGTGTAGTCCGGGTTGAACCCGAACGTGCCCGGATACTTGTCCGGCTGGTCCCAGCTGCGGCTGCCGGAGGCGACGAAGAGATCCGGCACCCGGTTGCTCTTGAGGAAGTCGAGCACTCCGGTGTGCGTCGGCGTACCGAGGCCGTTGAGGATGGCGAAGACCTTGTCCTGCAGGACGAGCTGGCGGACCACCTGCTGGGTGTTCGCCGGGTTGTAGCCGTCGTCCATGACCTTGTAGGTGATCTTCCGACCGTGCACGCCGCCGGCCGCGTTGACGTAGTCGAAGTACGCCTTCGTCGCCGGGGCGATCTTGGAGTAGCCGGCCGAGGCCGGACCGGTCAGGGGCATGTGGGTGCCGACGACGATCTCGGTGTCGGTGACGCCCGGCACCGACGCCCCGCCGGAGCCGGGGCCGTCGTCGCCGCCACAGCCGGCGGCGGCGACCAACAGGGCGATGGTGCTGACGATCGCGAGACCGCGTTGTGCCGTACGGTGCATGGAGAACACCGACCTTTCTCGGTGATGACTGTCGGGAACGGTGTGGTGGTGGGGCGCCCGGCCGAGGCCGGACCGAGGACAGCTCAGGAACGCCGGGCCGACCATCGGGCCGACAGCGCCCGGCCGAGACGCGACAGCAGACCCTGCACACCGCCGGGGGCGGCGATCATGACGACGATCAGGGTGAGTCCGAAGATCGCCAGCGGGAGGTTGCCCTCCAGCCGCTGCGCCACCGCGGGCGAGAGGGTGAGCAGCTCGGTGAGCGAGTGGGTGAGATCGGGCAGGGCCACGAGCAGCACGGCCCCCCACAACGCCCCGGTGAGCCGACCCAACCCACCGATCACCACGGCCATCAGCAGGAACAGCGACAGGGTCAGCGAGAACGCGCCGGGCGAGACGCTCTGCGCGAGCACCGCCAGCAGCGCGCCGCCGAGCCCGGCGGTGGCGGCGCTGACCACGAACGCGAGGACCTGGGTGCGGGCCACGTGGATGCCGGCGAGGCGCGCCGCCACCTCGTCGTCGCGGACCGCCCGGAACGTGCGCCCGTACCGGCTGCGGATCAGGTTCGCCAGCAGCAGCATCGCGAGCAGGGTGGCCGCGCCGGTGACCCAGAGCTGCCAGCGCTCATAGGGGAAGTACGGGCCGAGCGCCAGCGGCGGTGGCTCCACCGGCACCGACAGCCCCTGCTCACCGTTGAACACGCCGTCGAAGGTGACGGCCAGCGCCGGCACGACCACGGCCACGGCGAGGGTGACCCCGGCCAGGTAGGGGCCGCGCAGTCGAGCCGCCGCCACACCGACCACCGCACCGACCGCGACCGTGCTGACGATCGCCGCGCCGAGCGAGAGCGGCAGGAGCCAGCCGCCGGTCATCCCCCGGTCGGCGAAGGCGTTCTGGCACAGCGCCACCGTGTACGCCCCGGTGGCCATCAACGCGCCGTGCCCGAGCGAGAGCTGGCCGTTGAGCCCGGTGAGGACGGTCAACCCGGCGGTCGCGCAGAGGTAGGCGGCCACCGTGGCCAGCTGGAAGTTGCGGAACGGCTCGACGGTGTAGCTGACCGCCACCAGCAGCAGCCCGACGACGAGCACGACGGCGAGGTGACGCAGCAGGGTGGAGCCGCGTCGCCGGTCGACCGGTCGGTCACCCGTGGCGGCCGGCCGGTTCTTCGGCGGCAGGACCGCCCCGGTGGCGCTCACACCCGCCTCGCCGCGACCGGGGCGAACAGCCCGCCGGGCCGGACCAGCAGCACCGCCAGCAGCAGGACCAGCACCGCCAGGGGGGTGAGGTCGCTGCCGGCGTAGCCGCTGACGTACGAGAGCAGCAGGCCCACCACCAGACCGCCGACCACCGCCCCTGGTGGGCTGTCCAGCCCGCCGACCACCGCCGCGGTGAACGCCGAGACGAAGACCAGGTCCATGGCGTGCGGATGCAGCCCCAGCTCGGTCGGGATGACCAGCATGGCGGCCAGCGCGCCGACACCGGAGGCGAGCGCCCAGCCGAGCGTCAACATCCCACCGACGTTGACCCCGAGCAGACGGGACACCTCGGGCGCGAAGGCCGCCGCGCGCATCCGCAGGCCGACCGGGGTACGGGCGAACATCCAGGCCAGGCCGCTGACCACCACACCGATCGTGGCGAAGACGAACAGGTCGTACGGCGACAGCACCGCGACGCCGCCCACGGTGAGGGCGGATCTGCCGAACGGTGCCTCGGCGGGACGGAACTCGTTGCCGTACACCATGCCCAGGACGGCCTGGATCAGCAGCACCAGCCCGAGCGCGACGATCACCGGGTTGAGTGGCGAGGCGTGGTCGACGTGGCGCATCACGACGCGGTCCACCACCGCGCCCAGCAGCAGCCCGGCGACGATCGCCACGCCGAAGCCCAACCAGTACGAGCCGGTCGCCGCGGACACCGAGTAGGCGACGTACGCGGCGGCGACGGCCATCGCCCCCTGGGCGAAGTTGACGACCCGCGCCGCCCGCCAGATGAGCACCAGGGCCAGCGCGAACGCGGCGTACACCGCGCCCCGGGACAGGCCGTCGACGGTGAGGAAGACGAAGCGGTCCAACAGTCCTCCCTCCGGGGGACGAGGTGGTGGTCAGAAACCGAGGTACGCGTGGCGCAGGTCGACGTCGTCGCGCAGCCTGGCGGCCGGTGCGGCGATCACGACCTGGCCGAGGGACATCACGACGCCCTGGTCGGCGACGGCGAGCGCGCTGCGCACGTTCTGTTCGACCAGCAGCACGGTCAGGCCGGTCCGGTCGCGCAACTGGCGCAGCAGGGCCATCGTCCGGGCGACCACCCGGGGCGCCAGGCCGAGCGACGGCTCGTCGAGCAGCAGCAGTCGGGGCCGACCGACCAGGGCCCGACCCAGCGCGAGCATCTGCCGCTCGCCGCCGGAGAGCTGGTGACCGAGGTGCCGGCGGCGGCGGGCGAGCGGCTCGAACAGCTCGTAGACCTCGTCGAGGGCGCGGCCCGCGTCGGCCCGGTCACGCCGCCACAACCCGCCGAGGCGCAGGTTCTCGTCGACGGTCAGCTCGCTGATCACGCCCCGCCCCTCCGGCACGTGCGCCATGCCCCGCCGGACGAGCTGCTCCACCGGCGTACCGCGCAGGTCCTCCCCGGCGAGGACGACCTGGCCGGCGGCCGGGCGGATCATGCCGGACAGCGCCCGCAGCAGGGTGGTCTTGCCCGCGCCGTTGGCACCGACGACGGCGGCGATCGTGCCCGCCGCGACGGTGAGGTCGACGGCCCGCAGCACGGGCGCGGCCCCGTAGCCGGCCACCAGACCACGCACCACGAGCAGGTCCGGTGCGCTCATGAGGCTTCCTCGAGCGTGGCGCCGAGATAGGCGTCGGTGACCGCCGGGTCGTCGCGGATCTCCTCCGGCGTGCCGGCGGCGATCACCCGACCGAAGTCGAGCACGACGAGGTCGTCGCAGACGGCCATCACCAGGTCCATGTGGTGCTCGACCAGCAGCACCGCGCAGGGATCGGTGTCCCGACGGGGCAACTCGCGGACCAGCTCGGCCAGCTCGTCGATGTCGTCGCCGCCGAGGCCACCGGCAGGCTCGTCGAGCAGCAGCAGCCGGGGCCGCGCGGCGAGCGCGCGGGCCAGGGCGACCCGCTGGCGTACGGCGAAGGGCAGCGTGCCCGGCGCGGCCTCGGCGTGCTGGGCGATGCCGAGATCGTCGAGGATGTCCAGGGCCTGCCGGCGCAGCCGCCGTTCGTCGCGGTCACTGGCGGGCAGGCCGAACAGCGCCGTGGCGAAGCCGGCCCGCGCGGTGTGTGAGGCGCCGGTCAGCACGTTCTCCAGCACGGTGAGCCCGGCGAAGAGCCCGGTCCCCTGCAGGGTCCGGGCGATGCCGAGCCGGGTCAGCTGGTGCGGCCGTGGCCGCAGCGGCCGGCCGTCGAGGGTGAGCGAACCCGTGTGCGGTGCGACGAATCCGCAGATCACGTTGAACAGCGTGGTCTTGCCGGCGCCGTTGGGCCCGATCACGCCCACCACCCGGTTGGGTGGCACCCGCAGGGAGACGTCGTCGAGGGCGGTGAGGCCGCCGAAACGGACGCCGATGTGGTGCAGTTCGAGGCCGCGCTCCATCACCCATCCCTCTGCCGTGGCGGGTGTTATTTACACTCGCAGTGTACGTTTCTCGGGTACGGCGTCAAGACCTTCGATGATCCGACGCGGACGGGGCGGCCGCCGTCGGCGACCGCCCCGGATCCCCGCTCAGGCGCTGGGGCAGGTGTTGCGGTACTCCTCGATCTGCGAGCCACTCGGCCCGGGGCAGAGGAACTGCTCGTAGCGGGTGTCGTCGTCGACGAAGCGCTTCAGCCAGGCCACCATCTGCCGCGCGGTCGGCGTGTTCACCGTCTGCGGGAAGAAGTGGCTCGCGCCGTTCAGCTCCAGGTACGCCTTCTCGGAGGAGGACGGGATGCTGGTGTAGAACGGCACCGAATGCGACGCGACCGGAGCGACGGTGTCGCTCTCGCCACCGATGATCAGTGTCGGCACCCGCACCTCGGACCAGCTCTTGTCCAGGTTCCACGGCGCCAACGGCACCGCCGCCTGCAACGACGGTCGAGCCGAGGCCGCCTCCAGGCTGCCCCCGCCACCCATCGAGTGGCCGGCCACGGCGAGCCGACTGCTGTCGATCCGGCTGCGCACCGAACTGCGCTCGGTGAGGTAGTCCAGCGCGGCGAGCAGCTGCCGGCCCCGGCTGTCCGGCTGGTCCAACCGGGTGTTGGTCTCGATGCCGATCACCACGAAACCGTGCGAGGCGATCCGCGGTCCGAGCCAGCTGATGCTCGACCAGGCGGCGGTATAGCCGGGCGAGATGGCGATGGCGCCGAAGGTGCCCTCGCTGGTGCTGGTCGGGTAGTAGATGACGCCGCCGCCGAAGCCGGTGACGCTGAGCGACGAGACACTCTGCGAGGCGGTGGCGAAGGGACCGCGACTGGCCTCCAGGATCGCGGTGGTCGGGGCGGGACCACGCTCGTACGGGCCGGCGGCCTGCGCGACGCCGGACGGACCGGCCAGGACGGCTCCGGCGACCAGTACGGCGGCCAGCCCGAGCCGGGCGGCCATGGAACGGGGACGGGTGGTGGTTGGTGACGACACGTCGGGCACTCCCTAGAGTCGAGGGATATCGACGTGCGTCAGTTTTGACCGCGCCGCCGGGCCACGCATCGGTGAAATCACCAGTCCTGCGGCATCGATTGTGTTTTGACCCTCTGACCAGGGGTAGCAGGGCTCTCGCCTGCTCGTAAGCGCTCCATGGAGGGGTACGTCCAGTGGATTCCAGCAAGCCCGCCGAGGCGGTCAAGAACGCCGTGAAGACAGCCTCAGACAAGTTCGCCGACGCCCTCACGCCGGACGTCCCGGGCGCGCCCGGCAGCGCGCCCCCGACGATCGAGGAGCCGACAACCCCGCACGACCCGCTGCCGCCCAAGCCGGAACAGGGCGCACCGCAGACCCGTACGCCCACCGGTGCCGAGACCGGCGCGCCGGCGACCGCGAACGGCCAGCAGGGCGCCTACCTGACCACCGCCAACGGGGCGCGACTGCGCGACACCGACCACTCGCTCAAGGCCGGACCCCGCGGCCCGGTCCTGCTCCAGGACCACCACCTACGCGAGAAGATCACGCACTTCGACCACGAGCGCATTCCGGAGCGCGTGGTGCACGCGCGCGGCGCCGGCGCGCACGGCGTGTTCACCGCCTACGGCACCGCCGAGGCGGTCACCCGGGCCGGCTTCCTGAAGAAGGGCCGGGAGACGGAGGTCTTCGTACGGTTCTCCACCGTCCTCGGCTCGCGCGGGTCGGCCGACACGGTCCGCGACACCCGTGGCTTCGCGACGAAGTTCTACACCGACGAGGGCACCTTCGACCTGGTCGGCAACAACATGCCGGTCTTCTTCATCCAGGATGCGATCAAGTTCCCCGACATCATCCACGCCGGCAAGCCGCACCCCGACCGCGAGATCCCCCAGGCGCAGAGCGCCCACGACACCTTCTGGGACTTCGTCTCCCTGCACACCGAGGCGCAGCACCACACCATCTGGAACATGTCCGACCGGGGCATCCCGCGCTCGTACCGGACGATGGAGGGCTTCGGCGTGCACACCTTCCGCCTCGTCAACGAGGCCGGGGAGACGGCGCTGGCCAAGTTCCACTGGAAGCCGAAGCTCGGCGTGCACTCCCTGACCTGGGAGGAGGCGCAGATGCTCAGCGGCATGGACCCGGACTTCCACCGACGCGACCTCTACGACGCGATCGAGGCCGGCGCGTTCCCGGAGTGGGAGCTGGGCATCCAGGTCTTCCCCGACACCCCCGAGGAGACCTTCGCCGGCATCGACCTGCTGGACCCGACGAAGATCGTGCCGGAGGAGTTGGCGGAGGTCCAGCCGATCGGACGGCTCGTCCTCAACCGCACGCCGACGAACTTCTTCGCCGAGACCGAGCAGGTCGCCTTCCACCTGGGCCACCTGCCGCCGGGCATCGACGTCACGAACGACCCGCTGCTGCAGGGCCGGCTCTTCTCGTACGTCGACACGCAGCTCACCCGGCTGGGCGGCCCCAACTTCTCGCAGATCCCGATCAACCGCCCGCACGCGGCGGTGAACGACATGCTGCGCGACGGCTTCCACCAGCAGGCCGTGCACGCGGGCGTGGCACCGTACCGGCCGAACTCGCTCGACGGTGGCAACCCGCTGCCCGCCGGCGACGCCGAGGACGCGTTCCTCGACGTGCCGGTGACGGTGGCGCAGGCGCCCAAGGTCCGTGCCAACCCGGCCTCCTTCGACGACCACTACAGCCAGGTCCGCCTGTTCTGGCTGAGCATGTCGCCGGTCGAGCAGGAGCACATCATCCGTGCCTACACCTTCGAGCTGGGCAAGTGTTACCACCAGGCGATCAAGGAACGCCAGCTGCAGAGCCTCGCCAACATCGACCCGGTGCTGTGCGCGCAGGTCGCCACCGGCCTGGGTCTGCCCGCGCCGCAGCCGACCGTGCCGCTCGCCGACGTCACGCCCAGCCCCGCGCTGTCGCAGGTCGGTCAGGAGTGGCCCACCGACGGCCGTACCGTCGGCATCGTCGTCGACCCCGACGGTGACCTGGACGGGGTCGACCACGTCCGCCGGGCCGTGTTCGAGGCCGGCATGGTGCCGCTGCTGATCGCCCCGCACGGCGGCATGGTCGGTGACCTGCCGGTGCAGCGCACCTTCGCCACCGGACGGTCGGTCGAGTTCGACGCGCTCCTGCTGGCCGGGGCGCCGGCGCCCGCGCCGGACGCGATGCCGGCCCGGGACGCCAAGGCGGGCCGCCCGGGCCCGTCGACCGTGGATCCGCGCGTGCTGCTCCTCGTCGAGGAGTGCTGGCGCCACGTCAAGGCGATCGGCGCCTGGGGCGGCGGCGTCACCGTGCTGGAGCAGGCCGGAGTGGTCGGCACGCCCGGCATCGTCACGGCGGATTCCGGCGCCGAGACCCTGACGGCGGTGCGGGAGCTGATGGCCGCGCACCGGGTGTGGGAACGGTTCCCCGCCTCGGTGGCCTGACCCCGTCGACCGTTGGCGAGGGCTGACCTCCACCACTGGTGGAGGTCAGCCCTCGCCCGCTGTCAGCGCCGCGTCCACCGCAGATGAGACGTGCCGGGGGTGCAGCCGCGCTGTTCGAGCTACGCGCCGTTCGCGGTGCTCTGGCCGACCGTGCCCAGGCACAGTCCGCTGTGCGCGTTGACCAGTTGCCGACCCTCGCTCAGGGTGAACCGCTGCGCGGGGGTCGTGTTGCAGGTGGTGAGCTGGATCGCCGCTCCGGCGTCGCTGGACGCACCGAGCAACGTCCAGACAGCGGCCGCCCAACTGCACGCTGCCGTCCGGCCGCATCGTCCAGAGCTGGTTGCGGGCGCGGTCGTCCCGGCAGTCGAAGAGTCGCGGCCGGACGGGGTCCGGTGAGTCCGGTGCCGTGATGTCCAGGCACCGGTTGCTCGCCATCCCGACGAGCCGCGAGCGGACCGCACGGGTGGAGCGCCCGGCGTGGGCGAGACGCTGGGGTCGGGCCTGGCGGACGGGGTGGCCCCGCCCGCCGCCGACGCCGGCCGGAAGCCGGAGGTGATGTCCTGGAACGCGTCCGCGTCCCAGGCGGCCTCGGGCGTCGACCAGACGATGGCGCAGCCCTTCCGCTTCGCCGTCGTGAAGGTGCGCTGGCGGGCGTGCATCGCCGCACGTACTCCATCACGATCTGCGGGTCGCCATCGGCGCCCAGCAACACGTCGAAGACCCGCACGACGTTGACGTGGTCGAGTCGCGCGATCGCCCGCGCCTCCCGAAGCGAGCGGATCCGCAATTCCTGCCGAGCCTCGTCGGTCAGCCCGGGCGGTGGAACGATTTCCTTGATGGCGACGTCGCACTGAAGCATTCGGTCGCGGGCTTTCCACACCCGACCCATTCCACCCTGGCCGAGCAACTCCAAGACTTCATACCGATCGGTAACAAGAAGTGGTGACATCTGCGGCACCCGGCCCGCCGGGAAAACAATTCCCGGCGGGCACCGCAACACTTTGTGTGACCCTCACCATCGCCGGCGGAAACGGTGGTACACACCAGCAATTCCACCGGGAATTGGCCGGCCGTTCACGATGGACGGCCCGGGCGCCCGGTGGTGTCAGCCGATGTCGGCCAACCGGGGCAGCACCTCGGCACCGAGCCGCTGGGCGAACTCCACCGGATCCCGATCCGGCGTGACCTGCACCTCGCTGACACCGAGCGCGGCGTAGTCGGACACCTCGGCGAGGAACCCGTCCAGATCCTCCAGTGGCGGCCGGGCGGCCAGCACCGTCTTCTCGATGCTGTCGTAGTCGCGGCCCTCGGCGGCGCAGTGCCCGCGCAGCACGTCCAACTTGTGCGCCACCCCGTCGGCGCCCTGGTCCCTACCGAACAGGTTGCAGGCGTCGGCGTACCGGGCCACCAGCAGCAGGGTCTTCTTCTCGCCGCCACCCCCGATCATGATGGGCGGGTGCGGGCGGCTCAGCGGCTGCGGCGAGTTGATGGTCTCGGCGAGCTGGTAGTGCCGTCCGTTGAACGGACCGTCGTCGTCACTCCACATCTGCCGGCAGATGCGCAGCGTCTCCTCCAGCCGCTCGAACCGCTCGGCCACCGGCACCACGGGCACGCCCAGCCCGAGCTGTTCCCGCTCGTACCAGGATGCGCCGATACCGAGGCGGGCCCGGCCGCCGGACAGCACGTCGAGGGTCGTCACGGTCTTGGCGAGCAACCCCGGATACCGGTACATCACGCCGGTGACCAGCACACCCAGCGTCATCCGCTGCGTCCTCGCGGCCACGTAGCCCAGCGTGGTGTACGCCTCCAGCATCGGCTCCTCGGCCGCGAACACCGCATCCATCTGGAAGAAGTGGTCCATCACCGTGAACGACGCGACGCCGGCCTGCTCGGCGATGGTGGCGGTCTCCGCCAGGGTCGGTGCGATCGCCGCCGGCTGCGCCGGGACGGAGTAGTTCCAGTAGTGCAACCCGAGCTTCATGTTCGGCACCTCCGGGTCGAGCCTAGTGGACCCGCGCGGATGGTGATCAGCATCGCCACGGCGGCCGACTCCATTACCGGTTCATGACAATTCGTGGATCACGCGCGGATATCCGGCTGGCACCTTCGGCTGCGTGACCCGACAGCTGTCTCCCACCGCACCCCGGCCCGCCGCCGTCGCGCCGCGCGTCCGGCCCGGCCACCGGCAACCGAGCGGGACCGCCGACGCCGCCGCGGGTCGGTCGCACCGGGCGGAGTGGGCCGACGCCGCGAAGGGCGTCTGCGTCATCCTCGTCGTCGGGTGGCACGTCGTCGTCAAGGACTACCTGCAGATCGACTGGCACGTCGGCGTGCCGGTGCCGGGCCTGTGGGGAACGCTCGGCGAGCAGTTCCTGCCGCTGCGGATGCCGCTGTTCTTCACCATCTCCGGCGTCTTCGCGGCGAACGCCGCCCAGCGGCCGTGGCGGGTCGTCGCACGCAGCCGCATCGCCGGGTTCCTCTACCTGTACATCGTCTGGCTGCTGATCCACACCGCGATCCTCGCCGCCGCCCCGGATCTGCCGACCGACCGCGCCACCTCGCCCGCCGGCCTGCTGGAGCAGTTGACTGTCACCCCGTCCAACCTCTGGTACCTGTACGCCCTGGCGCTGTACTTCACGATCGCCAAGGCGACCCTCCGGGTGCCCCGGGCGCTGGTCCTCGTGCCCGCCGCGGCGCTGTCCGCGGTCGCCGCCGCCGGCCTGCTCGACACGCCGGGCAACCGCGCCGGCGTCTACCAGAACCTGGTCTTCTTCCTCGCCGGCCTGTACCTGCGACCGCAGGTGCACCGGTGGGCGGACACCGCCAGCCGACGCCGTCTCCTGCTGACCTCGAGCGGCTACGTTCTCGCGCTCACCACGATGGCGGTGCTCGGCGCCCAGCTGGCCCTGCTGCACCAGGTGCTGGTCGTACCGGTCTCCGGGCTGGAACGGCCCGCCCAGGACCTGCTCGTCCTCGGTTACCCGATCCTGCTGACCGGGCTGGTGATCGGGCTGAGCCTGGGCATCCACCGCGCGCTGCTGGCGGTGCGCGCACGCTGGCTGTTCGCGCTGCCCCACGCCCGCCGGGCGGGAGCGGCCGGATGAGCACGCTGGCCGAGGCGACGGTCGACCACGGGGCCATCGCCGGCAACGTGCGGACGATCGCGTCGGTCACCGGCACCGACCTGATGGCCGTGGTGAAGGCCGACGGGTTCGGCCACGGCGCGGTGCAGGTGGCTTACGCGGCGCTGCGGGCCGGCGCCCGCTGGCTGGGGGTGACCTCGACGGCCGAGGCGTTGGCCCTGCGCGACGCGGGCGTGACCGCGCCCACGCTGAGTTGGCTGCACCGCCCGACCGACGACTTCGGCGCCTTGATCAACGCCGGCGTCGACGTCGGCGTGTCCACGACGACGCACCTGCACGCGATCGCCGACGCCGCCCGCCTGCTCGGCGTACCGGCGGTGGTGCAGCTCAAGGCGGACACCGGGTTGTCCCGCAACGGGGCCGCCGGGGACGACTGGACCGAGTTGGTCGGCTGGGCCGGCAAGTAC
>NZ_WBKR01000070.1 GCF_008868155.1 Micromonospora sp. ALFpr18c | reverse complement strand
GAGTGGATCACCCGGTGATTGCCCGATGTGGGGTCGTGGCCGGTCGCGTCGGGGTGGGTGGTTTGTCCGGTGGTGGGGGTTGTGGGCTGTGACCGGCCGCACTCGGGCGGTGGAATGGTGGCTGGCTGGGGGTCGTTACATACCCTGACGATCGCAGGACCACCGCCGCCGGCTCGACCCCGGTGCGGGGTGGGAATGCCCGGCCCGGTCCGGTCGTTGCAGACCCGGCCAGCGACCAGGCGCCGCCGTGATGCGGGCGCCGATGGATGGGCCACCCCCGGAATGACCCCGGCCCGCCGGTCGTTACACCCGGTCCCGGCGCACCGAGCCCCCGCGCTTGGTAGGCCGCCGACATCGGCGCCGCGAGCCCCCGGGCTCGCAGGCCCCCAAACTTTCCCCCGTGTGTTTGTGCAGCGCCGGACGAGGTGCTCACACCCTGCCCGCCGTTTTCCCCCTTGGCGGTGTGGGTGTTCCTACCCCCGAAGGAGCTACCCCCATGACCACGATCTTCCGTAAGAGTGTGCTGTCCGTTGCTGGTCTCGCGTTCGCCGGTGGTGTGTTCGCCGGTCCGATCGCCGCCCACGCCAACCCGGTCGACGCCAAGCCCGTCGCGGTGGCGGTGCAGACGGGTGCGCCGAAGCCGCAGGGCGAGCAGTCGCACATCGACCTGAACGGTGAGCAGACCGCGAACGTCAAGGCGATCATCGCCGCGACGAAGAAGGCCGGCCTGCCCGAACGCGCCGCGATCATCTCGATCGCGACGAGCCTGCAGGAGTCGAAGCTGGAGAACCTGGGTCACCTGGGTGACGCCAACGACCACGACTCGTTGGGCCTGTTCCAGCAGCGCCCGAGCTCCGGTTGGGGCACGCCGGAACAGATCACCGACCCGGCCTACTCCACCACCGCGTTCCTCAAGGGCCTCACGCAGGTCGACGGTTGGCAGGACATGGCGCTGACCGACGCCGCGCAGACCGTGCAGGTGTCGGCCTACCCGGACGCCTACGCCCAGTGGGAACAGCAGGCCACCGACCTGGTCAACCAGCACTGGAACAGCTGACCCGCAGAACAACACCGAAGGCCGGCACCCGCACAGGGTGCCGGCCTTCGTCGTACCCAGACGTGAATCGTGGACAGGTCCCGTCAGCAGGCGACGAAACCCCCACCTGCGCCGAGCCGGGGCCAGGGGAATGAACCGCCGTTGACGGGTGGTGATCAGGTGGCGTCGATCGCGCCGGTCAGCAGGAGGGCGAGGACCAGGGTGCCCAGCGCGACCCGGTACAGGACGAAGACGTACAGGGTGTGGTGGGCGACGTAGCGCAGCAGCCAGGCGATGGCCGCGTACCCGATGCCGAAGGCGATCACCGTCGCCACGATCATCTGGGCCACGGAGGGCACGGATGTGCCGGGGGCCGACGGTTCGAAGACGTCGCCGAGGCTGAATACGCCGGACATGACCACGGCCGGGATGGCCAGCAGGAACGAGTACCGCGCCGCCGCCTCCCGGGTCAGGTTGAGCAGCAGGCCGGCGGTGAGCGTTCCGCCGGAGCGGGACACGCCGGGAACCAGCGCCATGGCCTGGGCGAAGCCCATCACCACGCCGTCCTTCATCCGGAAGTTCTCCAGGGTGCGGGTCTGCCGCCCCCAGTACTCGGCGAACGCCAGCACGAACGCGAACACAATCAGCGTGGTCGCCACGACCCACAGGTTGCGTCCGGCGGTCTTGATCTGGTCCTTGAAGAGGAACCCGAACAGCCCGATCGGGATCGAGCCGACGATGACGTACCAGCCCATCCGGTAGTCGAGGCTGGAGCGCACCGAGCGGTCGCGCAGCCCGACCAGCCAGGTACGGGTGATCCGCCAGATGTCCTTGGCGAAGTAGATCAGCACCGCCGCCTCGGTGCCGAGCTGGGTGACCGCGGTGAACGACGCGCCGGCGTCGCGGTCGAAGAAGATCGCCGAGGTGATCCGCAGATGCCCCGACGAGCTGACCGGAAGGAACTCGGTCAGTCCCTGGACGATGCCCAGGACGATGGCCTCGACCCAGGTCACTCGCCGACTCCCGAGAGCTCGAGAGCCTCGGCGACGGTACGCAGGGTCTGCACGCCGCTGTCCCGGTCGGCCACGAACAGCGTGACCGACAGCGTGGTGACTCCGGCGGCGGCGTACTCCCGCATCCGCTCGGCGATGCGCTCCTTTGGGCCGAGCAGCGAGGTGCGGTCGATGAACTCCATCGGTACGGCGGCGGCGGCATCACGCTGCCGCTTGGCCAGGTACAGGTCCTGCACCTCGCGGGCGGCGTCGCCGTAGCCCATCCGGGTGGCGAGCTGGTTGTAGAAGTTCTGCTGCCGGCTGCCCATCCCGCCCACGTAGAGGGCGGCGTACCAGCGCACCAGTTCGGCGCAGGACGCCACGTCGTCGCCGATCACCACGGGCACGGACGGCACCACGTCGAAGCCGGCCAGTTCCTTGCCGACCTTGGCGCGTCCGGCGGCGACGGAGGCGAGCTGCTCGTCGGCGAACTCCGGGGCGTAGAACACGGCGAGCCAGCCGTCGGCGATCTCGCCGGCCAGTTCCAGGTTCTTCGGGCCGACCGCGGCCAGGTAGATCGGTATGTGTTCGCGGGGTGGGTGGAAGCCCAGGCGCAGGGCCTTGCCGGGGCCGTCCGGCAGCGGCAGCGTGTAGTGCTCGCCGTCGTACGCGACCTCCTTGCGGGCGATGGCGAGCTTGACGATGTCGACGAACTCACGGGTCCGGCCGAGGGGCTTGGCGAAGCGCACCCCGTGCCAGCCCTCGGAGACCTGCGGGCCGGAGACGCCCAGGCCGAGCCGGAACCGGCCGCCGGAAAGCGCGTCGATGGTGGCCGCGGTCATCGCGGTGGCGGCCGGCGTACGGGCGGGGATCTGCATCACCGCGGCGCCGACGTCGATCCGTTCGGTCTGGCCGGCCATCCAGGCGAGCATGCTCGGCGAGTCGGAGCCGTAGGCCTCCGCCGCCCACACCACCGAGTAGCCGAGCCGGTCGGCCTCCTGGGCCAGCGCCAGGTGGTCGGCCGGCGTGCTCCACGCCGTCTGGTATCCGAGGCTGAGCCCGAGTCGCACTGGTCCTCCCCCATCCGTGGCACAGGTCGCATCAGGTTACGCAATGCCGACAACGGACTCGATCACCGGCTCTCCTCCAATGATCCCCCCTCCATCGGGGCAGTCCACGGCGGCGGAACCGGCAGAACCGGCAGAGATACGGGAGCGAGGATATCCGTGGCGGCAGGTTCGAAATAAGGTTCACCCATGCAACAGCGACCGCTCGGCCGAAGCGGGCTGGCGGTTTCCCGGCTCGCACTCGGCACCATGACCTGGGGTCGGGACACCGACGCCGACGACGCGGCCGCCCAGCTGAAGAGTTACCTGGACGCGGGCGGCAACCTGATCGACACCGCCGACGTGTACGGCGACGGTGACGCCGAGTCGGTGATCGGCTCGCTGCTGGGCACCCTCGTCCCCCGCGACGAGTTGTTGATCGCCACCAAGGCGGGGTTGCGCCCGGGCAGCGGCCGGCGCCGGGACGGCTCCCGTGGGCACCTGCTACGGACGCTGGACGCGTCGCTGCGGCGGCTCGGCACGGACCACGTCGACCTGTTCCAGGTGCACGGGTACGACCCGGACACCCCCCTTGAGGAGACGCTGGCCGCTCTGGACCACGCGGTGGCCAGCGGCAAGGTCCGCTATGTGGGGGTGTCGAACTTCTCCGGTTGGCAGACCGCGCGGGCCGCCGCCTGGCAGACGGCCTGGCCGGGTCGGGCACCGGTGGTCGCGTCCCAGGTCGAGTACTCGTTGCTGGAGCGGGGGGTGGAGCGGGAGGTGCTGCCCGCGTGCGACGCGCTCGGCCTGGGCGTGCTGCCCTGGTCGCCGCTGGGCCGGGGGGTGCTCACCGGAAAGTACCGGCACGGCCGTCCGGCGGACTCGCGGGCCGCCTCGCCGCACTTTGAGCGGTTCGTGGCGACATACCTGGAGCCGCGCTGCTCCAGCATCGTGGAGGCGGTGGCGACCGCGGCCGGCGGGCTGGGCGTGTCGCCGTTGGAGGTGGCGCTGGCGTGGATCCGGGACCGGCCGGGGGTGACGGCGCCGATCCTCGGCGCCCGGACGGTGGGGCAGCTGCTCGGCGCGCTGCAGGTGGAGCGGATCACCCTGCCCGAGGAGATCACCACCGCGTTGGACGACGTCTCCGCGGTGCCGGTCGGCTACCCCGAGCGCGACGGCTGACCCGTCGACCAGGCCGGGGCCACCGACGGGTCACGGCGACGGAGGCCAGGGCCACCGACGGGTCACCGCCGTCGCGCGCTACCTCCTCGACGCCGTCAGCGACCCGCAGGGTGACCCACGGCCGGCTGTCCGACGGCATTCTGGTCGATCCGGTCGGGAGGGACCACGCGGGCGCGCACAGGGAGGCACGAACCGCCACGGCAGCGGCGTTGGTCACCCCGGAGGGGGTGGCGGACGGCCGCTGGGCTGGGCAGCATGGGTGGCATGGACTACGAGTACGCGCCGCTGCGGCTGCCGCCGAACGTCGACCGGTTGACCGCCGCGGCGCAGTTGGCGATCCAGGCGGAGTTCTCCGGATGGGAGTTGGCCCGGGTGCGGCTGTACCGGGACGGTACGCGGCAGGTGGTGCTGCGCCGTCGGCGGGTCAACCAGCCGCAGCCGGGCCTGTCGTACTGAGGGCCGGGCGTCGTACGGCCTAGTGCTGGTGGCCGGCGTGGTCGTGGTCGTCGTCGAGCTCCAGGAACGGGTGCTCGTCGAGGCGGCCAACCAGCCGGTCGTCGGCCGCCGGTTGGAACGGGCCGACGGCGTCGTCGTCGTCGAACGACTCCAGGTCGACGGGAGTGCCCACCTCGCTGACCATGACCACCCCGTCGAGGGGCTCCAGCTCGGGGACGTCCAGCGCGCCGAGTGAGCCGTCGCCGCTCTGCAGCAGCTCCAGCACCGCCTCGCCGACACCCTCCACGGGTGCCGGCTCGTCGTCCTCCGGGGTGCCCTCGCGGCGGGCCGCCTCGGCGACACGCAGCAGCGCGGAGACACTCGGCACCCGGTAGTCGCGGCGTTGGCGTACCGAGATCACGCGGGGGTGCGGGTCACTGGCCTCGGAACCCTCGGGGCCGCCGAATCGCTCGTCGGCCTCGTCCGGGTCGATCGAGTCGACGTCCCACGGCGTCACCTCGCCGAAGGCGTCGAGCAGACGCTCGTCGTACGCGTAGGACGCGTTGTTCAACGCGACGTACGCCTGCCAGACGTCGTCGTCGTCGACGCGGCCCTGCGCGGCGCGTACGGCGGCCAGGTGGTGGCGGGCCGCTTCGATCACCCGCTCGAGAGCGGCGTCCAGCTCACCGTGCTGGTCGGTCATGTGGGCAGTCCCTTCACGATGGGGGAAACGGCTAGCAGGTGCGGAGGAACCGGTCGAGAACCCGCACGCCGAACTGTAGTCCGTCGACCGGAACGCGCTCGTCGATGCCATGGAACAACGCGGAGAAGTTCAGATCGGCGGGCAGTTGCAGCGGGGCGAACCCGAAGCAGCGGATGCCGAGCTGGGAGAACGCCTTGGCGTCGGTGCCGCCGGAGAGCATGTACGGTACGGGCCGGGCGCCCGGGTCCTCGGCGCGCAGCGCCGCCGACATGGCCTCGACCAGGTCGCCGTCGAAGGTGGTCTCCAGGGCCGGCTGCCGCTGGACGTACTCGATGGCGATGTCCGGGCCGACCAGCTCGCGCAGCTGCCGTTCCAGCAGCTCGGACTGGCCGGGCAGGCTGCGGCAGTCGATGGTGGCGGTGGCCCGGCCGGGGATGACGTTGTCCTTGTAGCCGGCGCTCAACCGGGTCGGGTTGGCGGTGTTGCGGATGGTCGCGCCGATGATGTTGGCGATGGGGCCGAGCTTGGCGATGGCGGTTTCCGGGTCGTCCGGGTCCAGTTCGATGCCGAGCAGGTCGGAGACCTCGGTCAGGAAGGCCCGCACGGTGTCGGTGACCACGACCGGGAAGCGGTGCCGGCCGATCCGGGCGACGGCCTCGGCGAGCGCCGTGACGGCGTTGTCGTCGTGCATCATCGAGCCGTGCCCGGGGCGGCCCTTGGCGTGCAGCCGCAGCCAGTCGATGCCCTTCTCGGCGGTTTCGATGAGGTAGAGCCGCTGGCTGTCGCTGACCGAGTAGGAGAAGCCGCCGACCTCACCGATCGCCTCGGTGCAGCCGTCGAAGAGGTCCCGGTGGTTGTCCACCAGGAACCGCGCGCCGTAGTCGCTGCCCGCCTCCTCGTCGGCGGTGTACGCGAGCACGATGTCGCGCGGGGGTCGCACGCCGGTGCGCTGCCAGTGCCGCACGACGGCGAGCACCATGGCGTCGAAGTCCTTCATGTCGATGGCGCCCCGGCCCCACAGGTAGCCGTCGCGCAGTTCGCCGGAGAACGGGTGCACCGACCACTCGTCGGCGTCGGCGGGCACCACGTCCAGGTGGCCGTGCACCAGCAGCGCGCCCCGGCTCGGGTCGGTGCCGGGGATGCGGGCCACGACGTTCGCCCGGCCCGGGGCGGATTCGTGCAGGACGGCTTCGACGCCCACCTCGGCGAGCTTCTCCGCCACGTACTCGGCGGCGCGGCGCTCGCCGACGCTGGTGTCGTTGTCCCCCGTGTTGGTGGTGTCGATACGCAGCAGGTCGCGGCAGAGGTCCACGACCTCGGCGGTGGGTTCGCTCGTCATCGCCTCTTCATACCAGCCCGAGGGGGCCGGCCGGGCAGCGCACCGGCCTGCGCGGGCGACGCATCGACGGGCCCGGTTTCACCGCGAGCGGGTCCGGGTATCGCCGCTCACGACCGCACATCCCCTGCCGGAGCTTCCGCCCGCCAGTCGAGGAGGGCACCATGTCCGCCGTTCCCCTGCCGCCGCTGCCGCCCGCGCCCACGCCCGATGAGGGTTTCCGCCCCGGTGGCCGCAGCATCGCCGACATCGTGGACCGGGAGCACCAGCAGTTGCTGGCGCTGCTGGATCAGCTGACCGGCCCGGACACCACACCGCAGGAGGGCCTGGCGGTGCTCACCGCCGCGCTGTCGCGGCACCTGTCGGCGGAGGAGCAGTACCTGCTGCCGGCGGCGCGGGCCGCGCTGCCGAACGCCGACGAGCGGGTGGACGCCGAGATCAGCGCCGACGCCGCGCTGCTGAACGTCCTGAAGGGGTTGGCGGAGGAGGCGTTGACCGAGGTCGCGGCGCGGGTGCGCCGGCACGTGGAGGGGGTCGGCGCGCTGGTCGCCGAGCTGCGCGCGGTGGCCACCGAGGAGGAGCTGATCCGGCTGGGCAACCGGCTGGAGATCGCTGAGGAGGCGGCGCCGACCCGGCCGCATCCGGGCACCCCGGCGACCCCGCCGTGGAACCGGATCGTCGAGCCGGCGGTGGGTGTGGTGGACAAGGTCCGCGACGCGGTGACGCGGCGGCCGACGTACCTGACGGACCTGCCGGAGCCGCCGCGCGGCTGACCGGCGACGAACCGCTGTGCATTCAATCTCACCAATACCTTCAGGCTCTTCCGCACGCTGCGGCGTGGTCCTACCGTCACCGTATGAACCTGGAGTTGCGTCACCTGCGGGTGGTCTGCGCGATCGCGGAGACGGGGAGCGTGACCAAGGCGGCGTCGGCGCTCGGCCTGGCTCAGCCGGCGCTCACCGCTCAGCTTCAGCGGATCGAACGGACACTGGGCGGACCGCTGTTCGACCGGGACCGGCGCGGCGCACGCCCGACCGCGCTGGGTGAGTTGGTGCTGGCCCGGGCCCGGGTGTTGCTGCCGGCGATGAAGGGGCTGCAGGACGAGGCGGCCCGGCTGGCCGGTTCCGGTGACGCGCCGCCGTGCTACCGGTTCGGCGGGGTGAACAGCCCGATCCTGGGTCGGCTGGTGCATCGGTTGGCCACCGAACACCCGCCGGCCCAGATCACCACGTACGCCTCGTGGTCGGTGGACGAGTTGGCGCAGTTGGTGGCGGGCGGCCGGCTGGACTTCGTGCTCGCCGGCGTGTGTGGCGACGCCAGCCCGTCGGCCGGGTTCGGGTTGAGCTGGCGGGAGGTGGCCATCGATCCGGTGCTGGTGTTGCTGCCGGAGACCCACCCTCTCGCGGGGCGCGCCGAGGTGCGGCTGGCGGACCTGCGCCACGAGCAGTGGGTGGCGGCGCCCGGTGACGGCTGTTTCGGCGACTGCTTCGCCGCCGCCTGCGCCCGCGCCGGTTTCACTCCCCGCAAGATGTACGAGACCGACATCCGCGGCTGCGTCGACCTGGTCGACGCCGGCGTGGCGGTGGCGTTGTGCCAGGCGACGTTCCGGCCGGTGGCAGGGCTGGTCACCCGCCGGTTGGCGGGGATTCCGCTGCGCTGGCGGCTGCTGCTGGGCTGGCATCCGGACTCTCCCGCCGCGCGGGGCGCGCAGCTGGTGTTGGAGACGGCCAAGGCGGCGTACACCGACTCGCTGGCGCCGCACCCCACCTACCTGGACTGGCTGCTGCGCAATCCGGGGTTCGGTGTGCGGCAGCCCAGCGGGGTGTGAGCCCACCCGGCCGGGTGATGACCCGCCGGTGGCGGTGCGAACCGGCGTTGGCGGGGTATCAGGCGGACATGACCGACCTCTACCCGCCCGCCGACGACCGGGAACTGCTGCGCCAGGCGGCCGCCGCGCACACCGCCGCCACCCGCGAGGTGGAGGCGTTCCTGCGCCGCCTGCCGGAGGTGCCCGACCCGGCCGACGTCACCGAGTACGCCAACCTGCTCAGCCGCGAGGACCAGACCCGCGGCGACCGGGACGCCGCGGCCGACGCGGCGGGGCTGACCATCGCCAGCATGGAACCCGACCAGGGCCAGTAGCGGGACCGCGACGGTGCCGCCCCGAGCCGGGGCGGCACCGTCGGGTGTGGCACCGTTCAGCGTTCGACGAGCGGGTCGTGGCCCAGGTCGAGCAGCGAGTGCCGCCAGCTGTCGTCGGCGTTGCCGCGCTTCGGTTTGGCGTCCATCAGCTCGCGGATCCGCTCGACCGCCTCCCGCATCACCTCGATGTCCTCGCCGGTGAGGTCGACCTTGCGCTTGTTGAGCACCTTGAGGATCTCCCGGCCCGGTTGGGGCAGGTCGAGGTTCGGGTTGGACCCGAACGAGTCCTCGCCGGACCCCCGGGTGAGCAGCCAGGTGCGCAGCTGCTCCGACGGGACGTTGACCTCGGCGTGGAAGTCCTCCCAGAGCACTTCCACCTCGGGGTCGAGCCGAGCTTCGCGTACCATCAGGTCTCCTCTCGCGGGCGGTGTCCGGACGTCTCCGGGTCGTCCTGGTCGGTCTTCGGGTGCAGGCCCTCGGGTGGCACCCGCGTACGGCGGGGGTTCGCGGTGGGCGACGCCACGATCGGGTCGGGATGGTCGTCCTCGTCCCGGGTCTGCTCGGAGTCCGCGGGTTGGTGCGGCTCCTCGTGCTCGCCTCGCCGCGCCGCCCCGCTCATCGCGGGTGTGTTGTCGTGGCGGCGGTGTACCCCCGCTCGCCCGCGGTGACGTCGAAGGTGAGCTGCCCGTCGCGGGCGTCCACGGTGACCTTCTGTCCGGGTGAGATCGCCGACTCCAGCAGCATCCGGGACAGGTGGTTGTCCACCTCGCGTTGGATCACCCGGCGCAGCGGACGGGCACCGAACTCCGGCTGGTAGCCGTGCTCGGCGAGCCAGTCGACGCCGGCGGTGGTGAACTCCACCTGGATGTCCTGGGCGTGCAGCCGACGGCGGGTCTCCTCCAGCAGCAGCGCGGTGATGTCGCGCAGCTGCTCGGCCTCCAGCCGGCGGAAGATGATCACCTCGTCGATGCGGTTGAGGAACTCCGGGCGGAAGTTCTCCTGCAGGCGACGCATCAGCCGTTCGCGGAGCTCGTCGTTCTCCTGCTCGCTGCCCGGCTCCCCGGTGCCGAACCCGACGGCCCGTTGGGTACCGGTGATCAGCTCGGAGCCGAGGTTGCTCGTCATGATCAGTACGGTGTTCTTGAAGTTCACCGTGCGGCCCTGGCTGTCGGTCAACCGCCCGTCGTCGAGCACCTGGAGCAGGATGTTGAACACGTCCGGGTGGGCCTTCTCGATCTCGTCGAGCAGCACCACCGCGTACGGGCGGCGGCGCACCGCCTCGGTGAGCTGGCCGGCCTCCTCGTAGCCGACGTACCCGGGTGGGGCACCGACCAGCCGGCTGACGGTGTGCCGTTCCTGGAACTCGCTCATGTCGACGCGCACCATCCGGTCGGCCTCGCCGAACAGCGCCTCGGCTAGGGCGCGGGCCAGCTCGGTCTTGCCGACGCCGGTCGGGCCGAGGAACAGGAAGCTGCCCATCGGGCGCTCCGGGTCGGCCAGCCCGGCGCGGGAGCGGCGGACGGCCTCGGCGACCGCGCTGACCGCGTCGTCCTGACCGACGACCTTCTCGTGCAGGTGGCCCTCCAGACGCAGCAGCCGGTCGCGTTCCTCCTCGGTGAGCTGGCTGACCGGGATGCCGGTGGCCCGGGAGACCACCTCGGCGATCTCCTGTGGACCCACCTCGGGCACCTGGGAGCTGGTGCCGTCGTCGCCGTTGGCGCGGCGCATCTCCTCCTCCAGCTCGGAGATCCGGTCGCGCAACGCCGAGGCGCGCTCGTACTGCTCGTCGGTGACGGCCTGTTCCTTGTCCCGGCGTACGTCGTCGAGTTCCTGTTCCAGCTCCCGCACGTCGGACGCCGGGGTACGGGTGCGCAGCCGCACCCGGGCGCCGGCCTGGTCGATGAGGTCGATGGCCTTGTCCGGCAGGAACCGGTCGGTGACGTACCGGTCGGACAGCTCGGCGGCGGCGACCAGCGCCTCGTCGGTGAAGCGCACCTGGTGGTGGGCCTCGTAGCGGTCGCGCAGCCCGCGCAGGATCGCGATGGTGTCGTCGATGCTCGGCTCGGGCACCAGCACCGGCTGGAAGCGCCGGGCCAACGCGGCGTCCTTCTCGATGCTCTTGCGGTACTCGTCGAGCGTGGTCGCGCCGATGACGCGCAGCTCACCGCGGGCGAGGGCCGGTTTGAGCATGTTGGACGCGTCCATCCCGCCCTCGCTGCCGGCACCGCCCGCCCCGACCAGGGTGTGAATCTCGTCCATGAAGATGATCAGCTCGTCCCGGTGCGCGCGGATCTCGTCGATGACCTTCTTGAGCCGCTCCTCGAAGTCACCCCGGTAGCGGGTGCCGGCGACCAGGCCGGCCAGGTCCAGTTGGACGACCCGCTTGCCGAGCAGGGTCTGCGGCACGTCCCCGTCGCAGATCCGCTCGGCGAGGCCCTCGACGATCGCGGTCTTGCCGACGCCGGCCTCGCCGATCAGCACCGGGTTGTTCTTGGTCCGCCGGGACAGGATCTCCACGGCCTGCTCGATCTCGTCGGCGCGGCCGATCACCGGGTCGATCTGGTCGTTGCGGGCCAGGTCGGTGAGGTCCTGGCCGTACTGGTCGAGCGTGGGGGTGCCGCGGTCGGGCTTCGGCCCGGTCATCGGCCCGCGCTCGGCGTTGGCGGCCTGCAACGACTCGGGTTGGATCCGGCCGGCGGCCAGCATCCGCCCGGCGGGCGACTCCGGGTTGAGCGGCAGCGCCATGAGGATGTGCTCGGGGCCGATGTAGTTGGCACCCATCGCCCGGGACAGCTGGTGGGCGTCGAGCAGAGCCCGCTTGGCCGCCGGCGTCAGCGACAGGTTGGGCGGCACCTCACCGCGCGGCGCGCCGTCACCCTTGCCGCCCAGCGCGTTGAGCAGGGTGTCCGGGTCGGCGCCGGCACGGCGGACCAGGTCACGCAGGGGTTCGCGTTGCAGCGCCGCCCACAGCAGGTGGTCGGTGTCGAGGTCGCTGCTGTGCCGTTGCGCCGCCCGCCGGGCCGCGTCGGCCAGCATCTCCCGCGCGTCGGCCGTCATCAGGCGGGTGATGTCGACCCGGTGCGGCGGTCGGCGTCCTCCCTCACCCCGGCCGAAGTACCGGGCCAGGAATTCGTCCCACGGGTCGGAGCCGAGGTCACCGGGTCCCATCATGTCTGTCCTCCGCAGTTGGGTGCGGCACGGTCGGCAGGGGCTACCCGGCGCGCGCCCCGACAAACGCCGCACGATTGCCCTCGGGTGGTTCCGGGTGTGGCGTCGGGCCCGCGCCGCCCGGTGGTGGCAGGCTGGTGGCATGGATGAGACCCCGCTGCTGATCGTGGACGGCGCCAACGTGGTGGGCTCCCGCCCGAACGGGTGGTGGCGGGACCGGGCCGGAGCCGCCGCGCGGCTGCGAGACTCCCTCGCCCCGGTGGCGACGATCGGGCTGCCGGCCCGGCTGCCCGCTCCCGTCGAGGTGGTGCTGGTGGTCGAGGGCGCCGCGCGGGACGTGCCCGGCACCGACGGCGTCCGGGTGGTCTCGGCTCCCGGCTCCGGCGACGACAGCGTGGTCGACCTGGTCGCGGGCGCTCCGCAGCGCCGCCGGCTGGTGGTCACGGCCGACCGGGAGTTGCGCGAGCGGGTCACCGCCCTGGGCGCCGAGGTGTACGGGCCTCGCTGGCTCCGCGAGAATTGAGAAGTTCTCGCACTGGGACTCCCACAGAACGGACTCCCGACACTTCCGGGTGCCTTCCGGACAGGCGGGCAGGAACACCGACAGGGCGGATGTTCTTTCGCTGCCGCCGATAAGCTCTAATGGAGATCTCCCCGCCCCCAGGAGGTTCCGCCGTGGCGAGCGTCGCCGAGCTGAAGGCTGCCATCGATGTCGCCCTCCAACAGATCTCCGACGGGCAGACAGCCGTGCAGGCCGCCGGTGAAAAGTTGGCCGAGGCGCAGCAGACCCTGGCCGGCGCGCTGGAGGGCAGCGGACACGAGACCGTCGAGACGGCCCAGGCGTCCCTGACCCAGGCCAGCCAGGAGCTGGAGGAGTGCCTCGCCGCGACACTCGTCGCGGTGGAGCAGGCGCAGCTCTACGTCGCGACCCTGTAGGCCGCCGTGTCCATCATCGAGGATGTCGGTGGGCAGGTCCGCGCCGCCAGCGAGGAGTTCCCGGTGGCGCTGCTCGGGCAGGCGCTGGAAAAGTTCGGCCTGGCCGCGGAGCGGCTGCGCTGGGTGCGCCAGGAGTCGTCCAACCCGATGGGGGTGCCGGAGCTGTCCGCCGCCACGGAGCACGCCGAGAGCGCCGGCTACGCGCTGCGGGTGGCGCAGGAGCAGCTGTCGGCGTACCTGGCCGCGATCGGCCTGGCCGCCGATGGCGCCCCACCACCCCGCCCGGAACAACGCGCTCCCCGGCACGACACGCCGCCGGAGGCCGGGCCGACCACCGTGGCGCCGGAGCCGGCCGAGCAGGTCCGGATGCGCCGCTGGTGGTCGGTGCGGGTGGCCGAGCTGACCGGCGGGCGCGAGGGCGCCGACGACACACCCGACGAGCGCCTGAACGACTCCCAGGAACTGCTGCGCCGGGTGGTGGGTGGCGTCCGCTCCGGTGACCGGGACCGGCTGCGCGCCGAGCTGCGCCGCGCCCCGGCCGACGTGGGGTTGGGGATGGCCGCGCTGGCGCCGCCGCTGCTGCGCGAGCTGGCCGGCGAGCTGCTGGGGCACCCGCCCCGCGCCGCCGACCTCGGCCGGCTGCGCGGCGAGCTGGACGGGCGGGTACGCGACCTGCTGCCCGGGTTGCCGCCGCCGGTGCTGGAGACGCTGCTGACCCGGGTGTGCCGGATGCCTCCACCGCGTGGCTCGGGAGAGCCGCCACACGCCGCCGACTCGGCGGTGACCGCCGGTGTGGCGACCGGGCTGCTGCTCGCCCGCCTCGGCCGGGATCTGCCGGCGGGCGGCGCGGGTCGAGAAGCGGACACGGGCCGGCAAACCAGCGCGGACCGGCAAACCGGTACGGGCCAGGCAGCCGGCGCGGTTTCCCGTCCCGGTGCCGCCGCGCGGCGGCCGGGGGACGCCGGCGGGCAACGCTCCGGCGGGCTGCCGCCGCGCTCGGTCAGCCCCTGGCGGGACGCGTCGACGCGTCGGGGCTCCGATGGCTGACCGGCGTGGCCAACTCGCCAGGCGGGTCCGGGAGACCCTCGCCGAGGCGTTGGGCGCCACCCGTACCCGCCTGTCCGCCGCGCAGGCCGAGCTGTCCGCCGGGCGGGAGCGGCTGGCCCGGGTCCAGCGGGCGGCGGCAGCCGTGCCGGAGCGGGTGGGCGCCCAGCGGGATCGCCGCATCGCCGAGATCGACGCCCGGTATTCTGCGCGGATCACCGAGCTGGCCCAGCGCGCCGCCGAGGCGGCCCGTGCGGAGGCGCCCGGGTGTGCGGGGGCCGACTGGGCGGGATGGGCGCCGACGCCGACCCGACGGGCGGAGCCACCCGGCGCGCTGCGGGTCGGCACGGTCCGCATCGACGACGTCGACCCGGTGCCCGCGCTGGTGCCGCTCCTCGACGCCGGGCACGTCCACCTCACCGGCGACGATCGGGCCGGCTGCGACGCGGTGGTGTCCGCGTTGCTGCTGCGGGCCGTCGGCCGCGCCGACCCCGGGACGGTACGGCTGGTCGGGTACGACCCGGAGCAGCTCGGCGGTGGCCTGGCCGGGTTCGCGCCCCTGGGCACGGCCGGGCTGCTCACCTTCGTGGGCCCGGGCGGGCTGGGTCCCCTGCTCGACGACCTGGTGGAACAGATCCGCCGGATCAACGAGACGGTGCTCGCCGGCGAGTACGCGTCGCTCCGCGAACTCGCCGCGGCGACCGGCCGGCGACCCGAACCGTGGCGGGTGGCGGTGCTGCTCGGCGGTGACGAGCTGAACCGGCACGAGCGCGGCCAGTTGGACCGGATCGTTCGCGCCGGCCCGGCGTGCGGGGTGCACCTGGTGGTGCACGGTGTGCCGTTGCCGGACGATCCGACGGTGACCCGGGTGGTGGCCGGGGCGTCCGGAGCGCGGATCGGCGGGTCGGCCGGTCTGCCGATCCGGCTGGACCCGCCGCCACCGGCGACGCTTGTCACCGAGACCTGCCGGGAGATCGCCGCCCGGGTGAACGCGGGCCCACCACCGACCCCGTTCGCCGACCTGCTGCCCCCGCCCGAGCTGATGTGGCGGGAGGACTCCGCGGACGGGTTGACCGCGCCGATCGGTGAGGGGCCGCAGGGCCGGCCGGTGCGGCTGACGTTGGGTGACTACCCGCCGCACGCGCTTATCGGCGGGCCGTCCGGCACCGGCAAGACCAACCTGATCTTCGCGTGGATCGGTGCCCTCGCCGCCCGCTACTCCCCCGCCGAGCTGGAGTTCTACCTGCTCGACTTCAAGGAGGGGGTGTCCTTCGCGCGGTTCGCGCAGGGCCGGCGCGACCCGAGCTGGTTGCCGCACATGCGGCTGGTCGGCATCAACGTCAACACCGACCGGGAGTTCGGGTTGGCGCTGCTGCGGTTCCTCGCCGAGGAGCTGCGCCGGCGTGCCGACGCGGCCAAGAAGCACGAGGTGACAAAGCTCGCCGAGCTGCGGGCCGTCGACCCGACCGGGCACTGGCCACGGATCGTCGCGGTGGTCGACGAGTTCCAGATGCTGCTGGCCGGCCGGGACGTGGTCGCCCGGGAGGCGGCCGACCTGCTGGAGGACCTGGCCCGACGCGGCCGGTCGCAGGGCATCCACCTGGTGCTCGCCTCGCAGGACGTCCGGGGCATCGAGGCGCTGTGGGGCCGTCCCGCGCTTGTCGCCCAGTTCACCCTGCGCATCGCCCTGCCCAAGGCGCTGCGGATCCTCGCCGAGCGCAACGACGCGGCGCAGTCGTTGCCCCGCTGGCACGCGGTGGTCAACGCCGAGTCGGGAATGGTGGAGGGCAACGAGGTCGCCCGGATCCCGTCGGCGAGCGACTGGGAGACGTGGAGCGGGTTGCAGCACCGGCTGTGGCGGATGCGCCCACCCGACGCGGCACCGGCTCGGCTCTTCGACGGCGACGCCATCCCCCGGCTGGCGGACGCGCCGGACTTCCGGGCGCTCGCCGTGCCCGCCGACCAGGCCACGCCGCGTAACCCGGTGGCGCTGCTCGGCGAGATCATCGACGTGCAGTCCCGATCGGCGGCGCTGCGGCTTCCCCGCGCCCCCGGGCGCAACCTCGCGGTGCTGGGCACCAGGGTGGACGAGGCGTGCGCGGTGCTGGACGCGGCGGCCCGGTCGCTGGCCCGCCAGCACCCGCCGGGCACCGCCCGGTTCTCCATCGCCTGCCTCGACGCGGACGCCGACCCGATGGCCCGTGCCCTCTACGACGACCTTGCCGACGACGCCGCCTGGTACGACGAGGAGACCGTTGGCGAGCTGATGGCCGAGACCGCCGACGGGCTGACCGGGCCGGGCAGCCCGCACTATCTGCTGCTGTTCGCGGTCGACGCGGCGGCCGGCGCGCTGGCCGCCCGCGCGGGTCGGCGTACCGGCCTGGAGCAGCTCCGCCGGATCCTGCACGACGGGCCGGAACGGCGCACCCACGTGCTGGCCTGGTGGCGGGGCGTGGCCCGGATGCGCGCCGACCTCGGTGGGCCGGCCGCCCGCACCGACCAGATCGGTGCCTGGGTGGCGCTTGACGCACACGGGGGCGAGCTGGGTGCCTCGCTGTACCCGGGCACCGGCGGCCCAGACTGGTATCCGCGCCCCTGGCGGGGGCTCTTCTTCGACCGGGCGGTCCACCGCACCGGACAGGTCATCATCCCGTATGGACCGTCCCGATGAACGAACCAGTGGCCAGCCAGACGTACGCGGCGCAGTTGCGGCGGCTGGCCGACATCACCGCACGCGTGCGGGAGCAGCGGGCCGAGGCGCACACCTGGTACGAGCGGCAGTGCGCCGCCGCCGAGCGGGCCGTCGCGGAGGCCACCGAGCAGGTGCGGCACGCCGAGGAGGAGCTGGTCGAGGCACGCGAGCAGCAGGAACGGGTTGACGCCGAGGTGGCGCACCTGTGGCAGCAGGTGCGGACGCGCCTCGGCGCCCGTCGCCTCGGCGGCCCACCCGCACCCGTCAACGGCGGCGGGGGCACCGACGCGGTGCTGCTGCTGACCCGGGCCCGGGACCTGCTCGACCGGGCCGGGCAGCCGGGTGAGTTGCCGGGTTCGGTCAACCCGCTGCTGGCCCTCTGCGGGGTGGCCGGGGCCGTGGTGGCGTACGCGCTGGGGGCCGGCGCGCGGGCGTTGGGCGTCGGGTACGGCGGCGACCTGGCGGTCGGGCTGCCGGTGCTGGCGCTTGTGGTGACGCTGCTCGGGCCGCTTGTCGGCCTCGTGCCGGCGCGGGTGCTGGCCGACCGCCGGCACGCGGTGCTCGGGCCCCGGCCGATCACGGTGGTGCTCGGCGCGGGCCTGCTGACCACCGCGCTGCTCCTCACGCTCGGCCGCTGACCCGGCACGGCGCGAGGGACTGTCGAAGAACCGACCGTGGGCGCAGCGAATCGCGGTCGGAACTTCGATACCGTACGCGAAATGGTCAGCTTCTTTCTCAGCTACCGCGCGGACGACGGGGGCTTCGTCGCGCGCTCGATCGCCGGTGCGCTGCGTGACCGATTCGGCAAACACCGTGTCACCAGCAATTGCCGCTCCTTTGTCGGCAATCCCGGGCTTTCGGCGGCGATTCGGAAGCGCCTGGCCGGCACGACAGCACTGATCGTCGTGATCGGGCCGCGATGGCGCGACGGCGTGGACGGTCTGCTGGGGCCTCTTTCGACAAGCTTGCGGCTCTCCGAGTGCCGGTGATCGGTTGGAAGGTCAGGGGGAGCGGCAGCCGCTCCCACCAGAAGACCCACGCCATCGACAGACCCACGCCATCGACATCACGCTCGTCGCCAAGGATCTCCAGGAGCGGCACGAGCTGCGCCACAGCGCGGTCGAGGCGACCCTGGTGGACGCGATCACCACGATCCGCGCCGTGGTCGCCGCCGGCACCGGGGGCGACGACCCGCTGGTGCTGAAGGCCGGCACTGTGCAACTCGTCTTCGGCGTCACCGACCAGGGCACGATCTCGTTCGGCGCGGAGGGTGAGCTGACCGACGAGATCACGAACACGCTCCGGATCGAGCTGGTCGCGGCCACCGCCGGGTAGCTCAGGCCGGGATCAGGACGGCCTCGCGCAGCAGGCGTCGGGCCAGGGTCACCCGGTCGGCGTCGTCGGGCAGGCCGGGTAGGTCACCGACGCGGGTGACCGCGCCGGTGAGCAGGGCGCGGGCCGCCGCCTCGCAGCTCGCCGGCAGGGTGATGGTGCGGTCGAACAGCCGCAGCGCCACCGTGTCCGCCCCGTGCGGCACGAGCTGCCAGCGCAGACCCGGGCGCAGGGTGAGCCGGGAGTCGGCGTCCAGTGCGGCGAGCGCGTCGGCCTGGGCGAGCGGCCTGATTGGCGCCGGTCGGGCGGCCGGCCAGGCACGCTGGCGCAGCCGCGCGGCGACGGCCGCCGGGTCGGCGCGCAGCAACCAGTCCCGTAGGGCCTCCACCGTCTCGGTCAGCTCCGGTTCGATGGCGTCGGGGTCGGCGACGTCGGTGCCGAACGGCAGGCTGGCCCGCAGCCGCTGATCCTCGGAGGCCAGCGTCAGCAGCTCCTCGACCAGGGCGTACCGGGTGAGCGCGCGGATGCCCACGGTCAGGTGCAGGGAACTGGCGTCCTGCGCCTGCGCGCTGTGCAGCCAACCGCGCGGCAGGTAGAGCGCGTCGCCCGGGGCGAGCACCACGTCCAGTGCGGCGGGGCCCTGCGCGGTGGCGGAGACCTCGTCGGCGCGGCCGCCCCACGGCTGCTTCTCCAGCGGGTCGGGCAGCACCGGCGGGTGGATCCGCCAGTGTTTGCGGCCATCGACCTGCAGCACGAACACGTCGTGGGTGTCGTAGTGGGTGGCAAAGCCCTGACTGCCCGCCGGCGTGAGGTAGGCGTTGATCTGGAGGGGCTGGTTGAGCGCGAGACCCAGGTCGCGGGCGAAGTCGACGAGCGGCGGCCAGATCCGGTGCAGCCCCTGCAGCACCAGCGTGGCGCCGGCCGCGTACTGCTCCAGGACCCGCTCGTCGAGCACCTGGTCGCCGATCTCGGCCCCGGCGCCGCCGCCACCGGTCCAGCGGGCCGCCGGCACGAGCTGGCCGTCCTTGGCGACGCGCAGGAACGGGGTACGCAGGCCGCGCCGGCTGAGCAACTCGTCGGCGTCGGCGGGGCTGAACAGGTCGGTGAAGCCGGACGGGTCGGGCAGTTCGGCGGCGCGCGACAGCAATGGGGTGTGCCCCCAGTGCGCGGCGGCGAACTTGGCCGGCTCGACCGAGACACAGCGGGCCAGCGCCGCGGCGGTGGACGAAACCGCCGGGCGGCCGTGGCCGCCCGGCGGGTCGAGGTACGTCATGACGGGCCGTTACCGGGCACTGCCGTCGGCGCCGCCGTCCTGCTGGCCGGGGGTCGCGCCACCGTCGGCCGGACCCTCCGCGCCACCGTCGGCGCCACCATCCTGGTGACCCGGAGTCGCGCCACCGTCGGCCGGACCCTCCGCGCCACCGTCGGCGCCACCATCCTGGTGACCCGGAGTCGCGCCACCGTCGGCCGGACCCTCCGCGCCACCGTCGGCGCCACCATCCTGGTGACCCGGAGTCGCACCGCCGTCGGCCGGGCCCTCCGCGCCACCGTCGGCGCCACCATCCTGGTGACCCGGAGTCGCGCCACCGTCGGCCGGACCCTCCGCGCCACCGTCGGCGCCACCATCCTGGTGACCCGGAGTCGCACCGCCGTCGGCCGGGCCCTCCAGGCCGCCGCCGCCCGTGGTCTGCATGTCATCGTCGTTGAGTGCCATCGGTACTCCCTCGGGTGTGCCGCCCCGCCGTACGCCGGGGTCCGTCGTGCTGCGGGTGGTACCCCACGCGCGATCTTCTCTAACCCTCACCGTAGACGTCGAACCGGGGCGACACGGGCGGTTCACCTGCGGCGGGGGTGCTGCCAGGATGGTGGGGTGATTCTGGTGGGCACGTCCGGCTGGCAGTACCGGGACTGGCGGGGCCGCTTCTACCCGGAGTCGACGCCGCAGCGGCTGTGGTTGGAACATTTCGCGGAACGGTTCGCCACCGTCGAGGTCAACAACGCGTTCTACCGGCTGCCGGAGCGGGACACCTTCGCCGACTGGCGGGCACGGACGCCGCCGGATTTCTGCGTGGCCGTGAAGATGAGCCGCTACCTGACGCACATCAAGCGACTGCGCGACCCGGCCGAACCGGTGGCCCGGTTCCTCGGCCGGGCCACCGCGCTCGGTGACCGGCTCGGCCCGGTGCTGCTGCAGCTCCCACCCAACCTGCGGGCGGACGTCGACGCGCTCGACGCGACGCTGCGGCTGTTTCCGGCCGAGGTGCGGGTCGCGGTGGAGCCCCGGCACCCGTCCTGGTGGACCGGCGCCACCCGGGCGGTGCTGGAACGCCGCCGAGCCGCGCTGGTCTGGGCGGACCGGCTGGGTCGTCCGGTCGCCCCGCGCTGGCGTACCACCGACTTCGGCTACCTGCGGCTGCACGAGGGGCGGGCCCGGCCCTGGCCGCACTACGGGCGTACCGCGCTCGGCTCCTGGGTGGGGCGGCTGGCCGACGCCTTCGGCGCGGACGAGCTGGCGTACGTCTATTTCAACAACGACCCCGGCGGCGCGGCCGTCACCGACGCCGTCACCTTCGCCGCGCTGGCTCGGCGGGCCGGCCGCCCGGTGTCACGGGTGCCGTCCCCCGCCGAGGCTGACACCTCGGACGGCTGAGCCCGCCCGAGGTGTTCCCGGGCGGGCCCACGACGTCACCGCGTCACGGCATGAACGTAGCGAGATCCTTGGGCATGGTGTCCTTCACGTCCTGCCACTCACCCTGGGTGACGTGCTGGCGCAGGGTGTCCAGCACCACCTGCGTCACCCGCTCCGGGCCGCCGTCGACGTCGTACGGGAAGCCCTGGCGGACCTCGTAGAGGAAGTCGTCGCGGTTGAGCTTGATCGGTACGTCCGACGGGTTCCAGCCGTCGAAGTAGATCCCCCGGACCAGCACCGGCAACTGCTGGGCGAACTCCACGCTCTCGTCCACCGGCAACCGGTCGCGCAGCAGGTGCAGCACCGTGCGCAGAGCCGCGTACGACTGGTTGCGCCGATCCTTCGGCCAGCCGTAGGCGGTCTCGATGTCCTTGAGGATCAGGTTGGTCTTGTCCAGCGAGGACTCAAATGCGGAGATCATCGCGTCAGCCATCGGTCGACCTCCGTTCCGTGGTCTCCCACCGTCGGTCGTCGTCGCGTCGCGGCGGCCCCACCGGGCCGCGTCGAGCCCGCACCGGGCTGCGCTGCGGCGCGCCGCGGGCGTCGTCGGCCGCGCCGACCACGTGCAGGACGGCGCCACGCCGTCGATCCGTCACCACTCGAACCGTCATCCCCGTCACCTCCGTGTCGTCTCCGGCGTGGGCCGCCCAGGGGCGACCGCACGCACCGTGTCCACCCTGCCGGCGCGGCGGGTGAGACGGCCCCACCCCGATCAGGTGAGCCGGCGACGGGAGGTCAGTCGACGAGGAGCCCCGCGAGTGTCGTCGCGTTCGTCTGCGCGTAGTCGCGGTAACAATTGTTCATGAGCACGTGGGTCTGCCCCGTGTCGTCGGCCAGTTCGCGCAGCTTCGGCGCCCAGTCGGCCAGCTCCCGCTTGGAGTAGTGGTAGCCGAACTTCTCGTGGATGTCCTTGCTGGTCCACTTGTCGCTGTGGCCGTGGAAGCGCACCACCGCGAGGTCCGCGGTCGCGGCCAGCACCGGCGGCACCGACGAGCGGTGGCCCTGCGGCATGTCCACGCAGACGTACGGCAGCTTGTGCTCGCGCAGGAAGGCCAGCGTCTCGGCGGCGTTGTCGCCGTCGAACCAGGACGCGTGCCGGAACTCGTACACCGGCCGCAGCGGTGCGCAGCGCTTCGCCACCTCCAGCAGGTACTGCTTGTTGGCCCGCTTGATCGTGAACCAGGGCGGGAACTGGAACAGCACCGCGCCCAGCTTGCCCGCCTCGACCAGCGGGTCCAGCGCGGACAGGAAGCGCGTCCACACCTCCTCGTACGACTGCGCGGGCAGGTCGTCGGGGTAGACGTTCTTCTTGTCGGTCTCCGGCCGCAGATCCTTGTAGAGCGCGCTGACCCGGGTGGGATGCCCGGTCAGCAGGCTGAACGCCTTGATGTTGAAGGTGAAGCCGGCCGGGGTGCGCTCGGCCCAGAGCTGCGCCGTCGCCTCGGCGGGCGGGGAGTAGTAGGTGGCGTCCACCTCGACCAGCGGGAACTGCCGGGCGTAGTAGGCCAACCGCTTCTCCGGGGTGTCCGCGGTCTGCGGATACCACCCCGAGTCCAGCAGTGTGCGGTCGGTCCAGGACGCGGTGCCCACCAGAATGTCACCCATGGGTGGAGTCCATCGCGTCGTCGACCGACCGGCAACCGCTGGCCTCGCTCAGGCGGCCCGCCGCTCGCGGGTCTGCTTGCACGTCACACAGGTGGTGGCGGCCGGGAAGATTTCCAACCGCTCCACCGGGATCGCCGCCGAGCAGCCCTCGCACCAGCCGTAGGTGCCCTCCGCGAGCCGGCCGAGTGCGTGCTCGTACTGGGCGCGACGGTCGAGGATGGTGCGTAGGAGAGACTGCGCGGTGTCCCGTTCGGCGGTCTTGGTGCCGCTGTCGGCCTGGTCGTCGCCGGCGGTGTCGCCGACCTCCACCAGCCGCAGCACCTGACTCTGCAGCACCGCCTGCTCGTACTCCGCGGTCAGCTCGTCGTAACGGGCCTGCAGGGAGAGCCGGATCTGGTCGATCTCCGTCTGGGGACGGCTCGTACCGACCGTGTCGTGGACGAGCATCGCTGCCTGCCTTTCCTGGGCCTGTGGCTCAAGGTGAACCGGGTGCCGGCGGCGCGTCGCCCCGGTCACGGTCGCATGCGGTACGCGGGCGGTCACCCACGCTCTGTGAGCCGGGCGAGTACCCGTCCGGTGAGCCGACCAAACCGGCCAGTTTCCGGCGGGTCTCAGGCGTCCTCGTCGGCCTGGACGAGCGCGGGGTGGCGGGGGTCGTCGGCCCGTACGACCACGTCGGCGAAGCTGGCCGGCACGACCTCGTCGGCGTACCGGTCGAAGGCGGGCAGGGTCCAGTCGTCGGCCGGTGCGGTGCGGCGGCGCAGCGCGGCCGGCGACAGCTCCAGGTGGACGGTGACGTCGACGGGCAGGCCACCGCCGAGCAGCAGCGCGCCACTGACGAGGACGACGCCGCCGGGTGGCAGGTCGACGTAGCGGGCGCGGCTGGCCCGGTCGGCGTCGGCGTCCCACAGCGACGGGAGCAGCCGGCCGGTGCCGCCGGGGCCGGCCGGGTCGAGCACCTCCCGGCGCAGCCCCGCCTCGTCCACCCAGCTCTCGTAGTAGGCGTCCGGGTTGGTCCGGCCGAGTTCGAAGCGCAGCGACGCGGGTCGCAGGAAGTCGGTGGCGCGGACGTGCAGCACCGGACGGCCCCGGGCGCGCAACGGGTTGACCAGCGCGGCGGCGAGGTCGTCCGGGCCGGCGGCGGGGGCGCCGTCCACGGCGACCCGCAGCCGGGCGGGCTCGGCGGCGGCCGCGGCGTCGGCGAGGCGGCCGGTCAGCTCGGTGACGAGCAACTCGGGCGTAATGGGGCGGATGCGCACCGGACCATCCTGCCCCGAGGCGGGTGCGGCGGTGGCGGCGGTCAGCCGGTGCGGTCGATGGTGACGCGCGCGTCGTCGGCCAGCCGGTAACCGACGCCGTAGACGGTGGTGACCAGGGGAACGTCCACACCGACCTTGCCGCGCAGCCGGCGTACGTGCACGTCCACGGTACGGACACCGGCGTGCTCGTAACCCCAGACGGCGTTGAGCAGTTGCAGCCGGGTGAACACCCGCCGGGGATGCGCGACCAGGTGCAGCAGCAGGTCGAACTCCAGGCGGGTCAGGGGCAGCGGCTCGTCGTCGCGCAGCACCGAACGGGACGAGGCGAGGATGTGCAGGGCGGGGATGGTCGGGCTGAGCGCTCGGCTCGGCGCCCGGTTGGCCGGCACCGCGTCAGCGCGGCGCTCGACCGGCGCCGAACTGGTGATGACGGCCTCGCCCCGCTCCAACATCTCGCGGGCCGCCTCGAGCAGCCGACGCGCCGGCGGCGTCAGCGTGTCCTCACAGGCCAGGGGGATGGACAGCGTCACGGTGAGCATGGGCGCGGCCGTGTTCGCCGGACGACGCTGGCCGCCCGGGGGTCGACCGGGCACCGAGGGTTGGGACGTATGCCATCCGGCGCGCGACGAGGCGGGGCTGACCGACATGGTCCTCCTTGGGCTTGTCCGGGTATCTCCCCACGGCCCGGGACGCCGCTTCATCGATGCTTCCCGGCGCCCGGGCGAGGGTCAAGAGGCGGCTGCGTTGCATGAATGTGACAATTGACGAACACATCGGAGCCGAGTGCTCGCTCTGCGTACGAAGCCAGATGATTACAGCAGAGCCTCCGAGATGCCCCGTTACGGGGGTCCCCGCCCGGTTCACCGGGGCCTGTCACGCCACCGTCGAGCCGCCGCCCGACCCGAGGTCAGCGGGAGTGGTCCACCCTGATCCGCGCCTCGTCGGCGAGCCGGTAACCGACCCCGTACACCGTGGTGACCACCTCGGCGCCGGCCAGTTTGGCGCGCAGCCGCCGGACGTGCACGTCCACCGTCCGGGCCACCGCGTGCTCGTAGCCCCAGACGCTGGCGAGCAGTTGCAGCCGGGTGAACACCCGCCGGGGTCGCTCCGCCAGGAACAGCAGCAGCTCGTACTCGATGCGGGTCAGCGCGATGACCTCGTCGCCCCGGCGGACCATCCGCGAGCCGGCCAGGATGTGCACGGCATCGGCGCCGGCGGTCGGCTCGGTGACGACGGTGGGGCTCGGGGCCGTGCGCGGCAGCGGAACGGCGTCCTCCACGGCGCGCAGCTGCCCCTCCCCCGACTCGGCCAGCTCGCCGAGGAGCTGCACGAGCCGGGCCAACCGGGGACTCAGCGGCCCGGCCGCGAGGTCGAGGGTGATGGTCAGCGTCGGGCCGGTGCGGGTGCGGGCGGCGCGGACCGCCGGGTGGTGGGGGCGCGTGGGGATGGCGACGACGGACATGGTGCCTCCTGAGATGGCGGTACGACCGCCACGCCCGGTGCGGCGTGGCGGTCAGCGGCGCGCCGACCCGGCGGTGACCGGGGACGCGAGGGGTGATGCGCGGTGCAGCGGGGTCGGGCCGAGGGCCGGCAGGCCGGCGATCCGCCAGGCGGCGAACCCGCCGACCACGTCGGTGGCCCGGTGCAGGCCGATGTCCTGCAACGCGGCGGCGGCCAGTGACGAGGTGTAGCCCTCCTGGCAGAGGATCACCACCGGCACGTCGTAGTCGACCGCCTCCGGCAGGCGGGCCGGGCAGCGCGGGTCGAAGCGCCACTCCAGCACGTTGCGCTCGATGGTGAGCGAGCCCGGCACCATGCCGTGCGCGGCCCGCTGGGCGGCCGGCCGGATGTCGACCAGCAGCGCGCCGGTCCGGTACGCCAGGTGCGCCCGCTCCGGGTCCAGCCGGTCGAGTCGGGCGCGCGCGGCGGCCAGGATCTCGTCGATGCCCCGGGAGCCCGGCGGCGGCACGGGGGCCGGACAGTGCTCGGCGGTCATCTGCATGATCGGTTCCTTCCGGTGCGGGGGATGGTTCGTGGCTGGGCGGCGCTCACCAGGAGCGTCCGGCCTCGGCGACCTCGGCGACGCGCAGCCGCCCGTCGAGGAGGTGGTAGCGGGTCATCCGGCGCAGCGCCGGCCGGTAGACGTGCACGCTGACCGCTGGCGTCGTACCCCGGTTGGTGACCTGGTGGACGTGGCGGGCGCCGAAGCGGCGACCGGCGCCGGCGGGCAGTAGGCGGGGGCGCAGCCGGCCGCCGGCGACCGTCTCCTCGGTGAGGGCACCGGCGACGACCCGGAACGCCCCGGCGGAGCCGCCGTGGTCGTGCAGGTCGGTGCCCTGACCGGGCAGCCAGCTCAGCGCCCACACCTCGTGGTCGTCGGTGGCGGCGAGTCGGGCGTACCAGCGCTCGGCGACGTCGAAGCGCAGCGGCACCGGCCAGGCCGTCGGGTCGGCCCACCGGGCGGCGACGGTGAGCAGGTCACGCTCCGGGCTGTGGTGGATCATGAGCAGTCCTCGCGAGGTCGTCCGGTGGGGTGCCTCCGTACTCTAGCCGCCAAACCCTATAGGTTTAGTAGGTAATTCCATTCAGTGGGACGGGCGCAGCACCGGCGGGTCCGCCCGGTAGCCGGGCACCGACGGCCACCGCACGGTCAGCACCACCGACGAGCACTCCGCGTACCACGAGTGGTCCACCCCACGAGCCCACACCACGTAGTCACCCGGCTCGGCCAACCGCACCGTCCGGTCCGGCAGCTCCACCCGGAAACACCCCTCGACGAGTACGAGCAGGGTGGTACGCCGCTCCCCCGTCGCCCACCGCGAGCGGGCCTGCCCCGGCGGGTGCACGCCCCACTTCACCTCCACGTCGGTGCTGTGCCGGACCTCCCCCGCCGGCGCGAAGTGCCCGAGCAGCCAGCCGGCGTTGGTGGCACCGTCGACACCCGCGTTGCCCACGTACACCGTCTCACCCATCGGACCCCTCTCCCCGCGCGTCGGCCGAGCAACGTATCAGGACCGCAGGGCCTAATCTGGAGCGGTGACCGAGGACCTCGACGCGGCGACGCTGGCGTTCGCACACCGGATGTTCGACCTGGCCCGCTCCGGCTCCACCGACGAACTCGCCGCGCAGCTCGACGCCGGCCTACCGGTCAACCTGACCAACGACAAGGGCGACACACTGCTGATCCTGGCCGCGTACCACGCCCACCCGGACACGGTGGCCGCCCTGCTCGACCGCGGGGCCGATCACACCCGGGTCAACGACCGCGGCCAGACGGCACTGGCCGCCGCCGTCTTCCGCAGCAGCACCGACGCGGTCCGCGCACTGCTCGCCGCCGGGGCCGACCCGGCGCACGGCACCCCCTCCGCGGTGGAGACCGCCCAGTTCTTCGACCTGCCGGAGATGGCGCAGCTGCTGCGCGCCGGCTGACGCCGGCCCCGACCGACCGGTATACAGAGTCGGTGGAAGATCCCCTGCCCGAGCAGATGCGCACCGCCGGCACCGCGCTGCTGGCCGCGCTCGACCCGGCGGCCCGCGACCAGGCCGTGCGCCCGTTCGACGACGAGCCCGCCCGACGCTGGCTGGAGTACCGGCCCCGGCCCCGACCCGGCGTCTGCCTCGCCGAGTTGGACGTCGCCGGACGCAAGGCCGCACACCGACTGCTCGCCACCGCGCTGAGCCCCTCCGCGTACGCGCAGGCGATGGCGATCATCGCGCTGGAGGAGATCCTGGACCGCGCCGAGGGCTGGCATCGCGGGCGGCACAGCGGCGACTACTGGATCGCCGTGTTCGGCGACCCGGCACGCGACGACCGCTGGTCGTGGCGACTGGAGGGACACCACCTGTCGGTGACCATGACCGTGGTCGACGACCAGGTCTCCCCCGCGCCGATCTTCTTCGGCGCCAACCCGGCGGCGGTCCGGTACGCGGGCCGCCCGGTCTCCCGGCCACTCGGCGTCGAGGAGGACCTCGCCCGCGCCCTGCTCGACGCGCTGGGCCCGGCCGGGCGAGCCGCCGCGATCATCGCCGACGAGGCGCCGGCGGACATCATCAGTGCCACCCGCGCACGCGTCGACGCTCCACTGGAACCGCTCGGCGTGCCGGCGGACCGGCTGGGGCCGACCGGACGGGCACTGCTCGACCAGGTCGTCGCGCTCTACCTGGACCGGCTACCGCCGGAGCTGGCCGCCCGCGAGGCACGCCGCCTCGACGGCGGCGAGCTGCACTTCGCCTGGGCCGGCCCGACCCGTCCCGGGCAGCGCCACTACTACCGGGTCCAGGGCGACAACCTGCTGATCGAGTACGACAACACCACCGACGACGGCAACCACGCCCACACCGTCCTACGCCGCCCCAGCAGCGACTTCGGCGCCGACGTCCTGGCCAACCACCACCAGTCCCACCC
>NZ_WBKR01000069.1 GCF_008868155.1 Micromonospora sp. ALFpr18c | reverse complement strand
TGGAGGGGTTCGGCGGGGCCGGCAAGACGGTCGTCGCACGGCGGCTCGGTCAGGCCGGGCAGGCGGGTGCCGGTCGCCGACGTGCGCCACCTGATCGTGGAGGGTGTGTCCGCGTACCACGACGAGCTGTGGCCGTACTACGACCACCGGATCTGGGTCGACGCGTCGATGGACGTCGCCCGGGAGCGGGCCCGGCGTCGAGACCTGCGGCGGGGCATCTACGACCGGGACCTGTGGGATGCGTGGGAACGCTCGGAAATCAGCTACCGGGCCAAGCATCGGCCGCATCTGACGTGCGACATCGTGTACGACAATGGTCTCGACCGCGCCGACTTTCGCTGAGTGAGCCGCCACAGAACGGCCGGCACCTCGTCCGGTGCCGGCCGCCCCCGAGTGTCGATGTCGGACGGTCAGCTACCGCCGTGGTAGCGGCCCGGCACGTAGACGAGCGCGTCACCGACGGCCCGCTCCGCCCCACTCGGCTGGTTCACCAGTGCGCCCTGTGCGGCCATGGCGGTGGAGCCGCCGCCGTCGAGGTTGACGGCGTCGTCCATGCCGAGCGCCTGCGCGACGGCGGCCGTCTCGTCGAGGGTGGTGCCGACGCTGGTCACCTGGCGACCGTCGATGGTGGCGAGCACGATCTTTCCGTCCCGGGTCGTGCCGGCGATGGTGCGGGGGTTGCGGGCGAAGAAGCTGTCGGAGCCGCCGTCGGGCACGACGATCTGACCGTCGGCCGTCAGCGGGTACCGCCCGTTCACGCCGAACAGCCCGGGCCGCAGCGCCAGCTTGCGTCCCCGCTGGTCGGTCAGCGTCGACGACCGGTCCAGGCATCCCCGTCCGGCCACGGCGAGCAGGGTGGCGGCGTCGCGGCCGGTGGCCTGCAGCGACGTCTGGCCGGTGGCGAGCGCGGTGCCACGGCTGGTCGCGGTGCGCACCACGCAGCCGAGCTGGTTGAGGACGACCTCGACGCCGGCGCCGGACGGGGTGGCCGCGTCGAACTCGGGGGTGAACTGGACGACGTCACCGGGCTCGGCGCAGAGGGTCTGGTCGACCAGTGTGGCGCAGGCGGCGGGGATCACCGGGGGGTGGTTGACGAACTCCAGCGGCAGGACGGCGTTGGTCCGCCGGTTCCGTACGCTGCCCGACCACGTCAGCTTCCCGGTCAGCGCCCGGTTGGTGGTGGCGTCGACCACGAAGTTGACCTCACCCGGCTCGGCGGTGGGCTCACTGAGCAGCTTCCCGCCGTACAGGCCCAGGCCGACGGGGTCGCCGGGGTAGAGCTGGCTGGCGGTGAACGTGAAGAAGGAGGCGTTGACGCCGGCCAGGGCGCCGGAGTCGCGTACCAGGTCGGTGGTCTTCTCGACCTGCCCGAGGGTCGGGCCGTACGTCGCCCTCAGGTGCCCGCGTGCCCGGCGCGGGTCGATGGTGAGCACGTTCACCACCCACGGACCCCGGGTGGTGGTGTTGATCTGGTCGGCCGGTGCCGGGTCGGTCCCGCGCACGATGCGGGTGAGGGTCACGCCGTCGGCGAGGGTGCGGCTGGTGGTGACCTGCGTCAGGTCGCTGTCACCGATCGGCAGGGTGACGCCGGCGGCATCGGCGCGGGCACCCGGAGCGACGGCGAGCGCCACCGCGGCGAGCGTGGCCGCGGCGAACGCTCCCGCGCGGCGGAGGCCGGACAGGCCAGGAGGGGAAACAGTCATGGCCTGATCGTCGCGGCGGCACCGAAGCACGTACCGGACAGAAACTGACAACCAGTCGAACTGTGGTGAAAGGACTTATCCGCAGCGGACCCGGCTCACTGCCCGGTACGGCCGTCGACGCACTCGCGCAGCAGGTCGGCATGGCCGGCGTGCCGGGCGTACTCCTCGATCAGATGCACGAGGACATCGCGGACGCTGACCGAGCCGTCACCGAACGGCACCTCACGCCCCAGGTCGTCCTCGTCGAGCCACCTGTCGGCCGCGGCGATCTCCCTCCGCCACGCGGCGAACGCCTCCTCGACGACGGCCGGGTCGCCGACCGCGCCGGTGAAGTCCGCGTCCGGGTCGACACCCGCCGATCAGGCGCGGGTTGCCGGCCACCCCGTGGTGCGGGTGGGGGATGCTGGGTCCGTGCAGATCACGATCCTCGGCCCGCTCGCCGTCAACGGTCGACCGGTCCGGGGCGAGCGGCTCGCGGCGGTGGTGCGCGCGCTGGTCGACGCGCGCGGGCGGGCGGTCTCCACCGCGCTGCTCGTCGAGGCCGTGTGGGACGGCACGCCGCCGGACGACGCGACCGGCGCGGTGCAGGCGCTGGTGTCCCGGGTACGCCGGCTCGGGCTGCCCGTCGGCGCGGTGCCGGGGGGCTACCGGCTGCCGGTCGACGAGGTCACCGTCGACGCGGTCGAGGCGCGGGTCCTCGTCGACCGGGCGACCGCCGCCCTCCGCTGCGGGGACGTCCATGCCGCGCGAGGGTCGGCCGACCAGGCGCGGGCGTTGTTCCCCGAGGTCCCGGAGCTCGACGCGGCCGAGGACGTCCGCCTCCTCGCGGACGTGGCCGCGCTGCGTGCGCGGGCGGCGCTCGACGGCGCGGGGCCGTTCGACGAGGCGGACCTGCGCCGGCTTGTCGCGCGCACCCCGCCGGACGAGCCGTCGGCCGCGCTGCTCGTCCGGGTGCTCGCCGCCCAGGGCCGCGACGCCGAGGCGTTGGAGGTGATCGAACGGCTGCGCGGCGAACTGGCCGACCGGTACGGCACCGACCCGTCGCCGGTGATCACAGACGTCCACCTGGCGCTGCTGCGCGGCGAACTCACCGCCCCGGCCGTCGCGACGCCACCCCGGCAACCGGCACGGATCACGCTGCCCACCGCGTGGCGCCGGTCCCTGACCACCCTCGTCGGCCGGGAGCGTGACGTCGAAGCCGTCGCCGGCGCGCTCACCGAGACGGCGCTGGTGACGATCGTGGCGACCGGCGGGGCCGGCAAGACCCGCCTCGCCGCCGAGGTGGCGAGGCGCGCGGCGGCGGCCGGGCAGGCGGTACGGGTGATCGAACTCGCCGGTGTGCGGTCCCCCGAGGAGGTGCTGCCCACGGTGCTCGCGGCGCTTGGCGGCGCGGACACCTCGGCGACCGGCGGCAACCTGGGCCTGGAACGGCGGGTCCTCAACCCGGAGGAGCGCCTGCGCGCCGTCGCCCCAGACCTCGACGGGCTGGTGGTGCTGGACAACTGCGAGCACGTTCTCGACGCGGTGGCCACCGTCGTCGCGGACCTGGTCGCGGTGACGTCCCCGGAGGTCGCGGTGCTCGCGACGAGCCGTGCCCCGCTGGGTCTGGCCGGCGAACTGGTGCACCGGCTGACCGCGCTGCCGGACGCCGACGCGCTCGCGCTGATCCAGTCCCGGGCACGAGCCGGCGGCGCGGTACCGACCTGGGACACCGGACGGGCGCTCGCCCTGTGCCACCGGCTCGACAACCTGCCGCTGGCGCTCGAACTGGCCGCCGCGCGACTGCGGAGCATGCCGATCGACGACGTGCTCGCCGGCCTGACCGACCGGTTCGCGCTGCTCGACGACGCGCTGCGCGGCCTGCCGGAGCGGCACGCGAGCCTGTGGGCGATGGTCGACTGGAGCCGCGAACTGCTCGCGCCCGACGACCGTGAGCTGCTCCAACGGGTGGCGGTCATCCCCGCCGCGTTCACCGCGGACCTCGCCGCCTCGGTCGCGCGGACCCCGCACGTACGACGTGGTCTGGCCACGCTCGTCGAGCAGTCCCTGCTGACCCTGGTCGAGGGGGACGGCCCGCCCCGCTACCGGATGCTGGAGACCGTCCGCGAGTACGGGGAGGCCCGCCTCGACGCGGCCGGCGACCGGGAGCTGGCCATGGCCGGCCTGGTCGGGTGGGCCCGGCCGGAGGCGACGGCGCTCGCCGACCGGTTCGTCGGCCCCGCCCAGGTCGAGGCGTTCGCCCGGTGCGCCGCCGAGCAGGACAACCTGGTCGCGGCCCTGCGCTGGTCGCTCGTGACCGACGACGAGCCGGCCTCGATCGACGTCGCCGCCGCGTTGTTCCACCTCTGGACGGTGCGCGGCCTGCACCTGGAGGTCCTCGGCTGGGTGCGGGGCCTGCTGCACGTCGATGACCCGCAGCGACGGCGACGGTCCGCGATCCTGCACGGCCGGTCCGCGGGGCGGCCGCTGCCCGACGCCGACCGGCTCGCCCGTACCTGTCTGCTGGTCGGGGTCAACGCCGGCATCAGCGGTGAGCTTCGGCTCGCCGTGCTTGCCCGCCGCGCGATGCGGACGGTCCTCGCCGAACGGCCCACCGAGGTGTCGGCCCGGCAGACCGCGCTCGCGTCGGCGTTGCCGAAGTTCGACACGTCCGACCCGGAGCAGAGCATGAAGAGCGCGGCCGAACTGATCGATCACCCGGACCCGTACGTGCAGGGGCTCGGACTGTTCGCCCGGGCCGCCATCCGGGAGAACGGTGGCATGCCCGAGGCATCGGTGGTCGACGCCGAGCAGGCGTACCGCCGTTTCGAGGTGGCCGGTGACCACTGGGGGATGGCGATGGCGGCGGGAGCCGTCGGACAGTTCCTCATCCCGCGCGACGATGCGCGGTCGACCGACTGGCTGGCGCGCAGCATCCGACACATGGAACTGGTCGGCGCCGTGCAGGACGCCCGCTCGATCCGGGTCCGGCTGGACGTGCAACTCGCCCTGGCCGGCGACCGGGAGGCCGAGCGGCGACTGGTCGACACGGCGACGCCGGGCGAGGCCGAGGAGGTGGATGCCGCCCAGGCGCGGCTCGGCCTGTCGCACCTCGCCTGGCAGCGCGAGCGTTACGACGAGGCCCTCGCCCACGCCGAGGAGGTGACCCGGATCCTGAACCGGTGGACGGACGGGCCGCCGCAGCCGCGGGTCATCCTCCGGGTCGCGGTGGCCGTCCTGCATCTGCGCCTGGCGCAGGTGCGGCCGGGCACCGAAGCGGACGCCAGCGCCCTGCCCGCGGCGATGCTGACGCTGAGCCGGGACGAGGCGTTCGCCTCGAAGGACCTGCCGGTGATCGGGGCGTGGGCTCTCGGCGGCGCCGAACTCGCGGCGCACCGCGGGGACGTCGCTGCCGCACGCGAGCTGTTCGCGCTCGGAACGCGCATCGGCAGTCACGTGGGTGCGTTCTTCCCACCCGGCAACGGCGAACGGCTCACCGCCGTCCTCGGGAGCGAGGAGCAGCGTGAGCCGTTGCTGGCCGCGTGGCGCGAGCGGCCGGGTGCCGTGGTGGTCGCCCGCATCCGCGAACTGATGGGAGACCTGCTCGCGTAGGTCAGATCTTCTTGCGGTACGCGCGCAGCGCCAGCGGCATGAACACCGCCACGAAGCCCGCACACCAGGCGAGGGTCCACCACACGTGCCCGTCGAGCGGGGTGCCGAGGAACAGCCCGCGTACCGCCGCCACCAGGTGGGTCATCGGGTTGACGTCGACGAAGGCCTGCATCCAGCCCGGCAGGGTGTCGGCGCTGACGAACACGTTGGACGCGAAGCTCAACGGCATGATCAGCGCGAACATCAGGCCCTGCACGGCGCCCGGGGTGCGTACCTTCATCGACACGTAGACCGGCAGCCAGCTCAGGCAGAGCGCGAACAGCACGGCGAGCACGCAGCCGGCGATCGCCCGCAGCGGGTCGGTGTCGATCCGGAAACCCATCAGGTAGCCGATGGCGAGGGTCGACACCGTGACGATCACGTACCGGACGACGTCGCCCAGGACCGCGCCGACCAGCGGCGCGGAGCGGGGGATCGGCAGCGAGCGGAACCGGTCGAAGATGCCCTTGGCGATGTCGGTGTTGAGGTTGACGCCGATCGCGATGGCGCCGGTGGCGATGGTCTGCGCGAGGATTCCGGGCAGCAGGAACTGCAGGTAGTCGTGGGTCGATCCGGCGACCGCGCCGCCGAAGATGTACACGAAGATGACGAGGAACAGCACCGGTTGCAGCGTGACGTCGATCAGCGCCTCGGGCGTACGCCAGGTCTTGATGAGGCTGCGCTTGGCGAGCGCGAGGGAGTGCCGCACGAGCCGGAACGGTCGCGGGTTCGGGGCGGCCGTGGACAGGACGGGGCTCGCCGTGGGTGGTGTGCCGACCAGGGTGCTCATGCCGCGACCTCCGTGCGGTGGGTGGTGTCGTCCTCGGATGCCGTACGCCCGGTGAGGGTGAAGAACACCTCGTCGAGACTCGGCAGGTGCAGGGAGAGTTCGGTGACCGCGATGCCGGCGGCGGCGAACCGCGCGACGCTCGCGGTCAGGGCCCGGTCGTCGGTGACCGGCACCGCGAGCACGCCCTTGCGGATCTCGTCGGCCTGCCCGCCGGAGCCGACCTCGGACAGGATCGCCGCGATCCGGGGCAGGTCCGCGAGGTCGGACGGGCGGACCTCGAGGGTCTGCCCGCCGACCACCCGCTTGAGCCCTTCCGGGGTGTCGTGGGCGATGACCCGGCCGTGGTCGATCACCGTGATCGCGTCGGCGAGCGCGTCGGCCTCCTCCAGGTACTGCGTGGTGAGCAGCACCGTCGAGCCGTTGGTGACCAGCGACCGGACCACGTCCCACATGTCCTCGCGCTTGGCCGGGTCGAGGCCGGTCGTCGGCTCGTCCAGGAAGATCACATCCGGTGATCCGACCAGGCTGGCGGCCAGGTCGAGCCGGCGGCGCATGCCGCCGGAGTAGGTCTTGGCCTGCCGGTTGGCGGCGTCGGTCAGGTCGAACCAGCCGAGCAGTTCGGCGGCCCGCCGACGGGCGCCGGCGCGGCCCAGCTCCAGCAGCGTCCCGAACAGTTCCAGGTTCTGCCGGCCGGTCAGGTCCTCGTCGACCGAGGCGTACTGACCGGTGAGGCCGATGCTCTGCCGGACCCGCTCGGCGTCGCGGACGACGTCGAAGCCGCCGATCCGGGCGGTGCCGGAGTCCGGGGTGAGGAGCGTGGAGAGGATACGCACGGCGGTGGTCTTGCCGGCGCCGTTGGGGCCGAGCACCCCGAGCACCGTTCCGCGGGGTACGGCGAGGTCGACGCCCTGCAGCGCCCTCGTCTTCCCGAAGTGCTTGACGAGGCCCTCGGCCTCGATCACCAGATCAGCTGTCATGTCGCACAGCGTGCGCCAACCGCCTGACATGGCACTGACAGGGCACCGACACGCCCCCGAGAAGGCCGCCGGGGCCTTTCCCGCAGCGGGTCTGTGCCGAGGTCAGCCGCAGGTCGGCCCTGCTCGCCGTCTTGCTCGGTGACACCACTTGGTGATCAAGGCCAGGATCATCGACCTGGCCCGGCTGGCGCACCGCCGTTCAGAGCGTGTGCGCCGATGCGGGCTTGGTCGGCGGGTGGGCTGCTCGGCCGGCTGTGAGAACTCGGCCGTCGGTGAGGGGCGGTATCCGAGTGTGTGCTCGTGCTCAGCCGGGCTGCCGCGACGATGGCGCTGTTGGGCGACTGCGGTGCTGGTCGTGACGGGCTGTGCAGGGGCAGGATCGGCTCGCGGGTGTCTGCCAGCCGCCCGGGTTGTTGGCCGTCGAGATACCAGGCGGTGGCCCCGATAACGACGGCGCTGAAACCGCCGGCCGGGTGGCTTTTACCCATGGCGTTGTACCATCCGTAGACCGCGGACGCACCGGTATGAACGAGACCGGCCGCCAGCCGTCGCCAATTACCTTGACCGCCCTTCTGCCAGAACGCGTACGCCTCCTCGCCAAACGCTTTCACACCGAGAAGACCGGTCAGTGCGATCCCGGTACCGTAGATCGGACCCGCGATCTTGCTATTCTCGTCGTTCCATTTCAAGAAGATTCCCGCACCCTGTGGAAGGTAGGGGCAGAGGGTGATCGCCCGTTCCGTCATGCTGGACGGACAGGGATACCAGTTGTCGCGTGGTTCTTCTCTCACCTGAAGGGCGCTGTCGTCGACACGAAATTCTCCGCCCGGTGCGACCCACACCCTCGCCTGCCGCTCCAGATCATCCGCGACTCGGCTGGCCGAACGCATTAGATCGGGAGCGATTTCGGCGGGCGCGCCAGTCGCCGCCGCCGCCGTAACAGTGTCTAGCCTGACGCTGGGAATGCTGGAATCCATTGTTCCACGGTTGTCACTGCTATCGTCCACCCGCGAGTTTGGCACCAATGCTCCTTCCGAATGACTTCACCGATCATCGTAAAGGGCGCTCCGGGCGAGGGCTTTGCGCAGGAGAGTATTTCACGCGTTCATGACGGAAGGCCGCCCTTTCTTTACGCCTTTTACATGAGGTGGAACGGGAGGTCTGCCCGCTCCGTGCTCGCGGGTCGGCGACCGGCGCCGCCGCCAGCAGCCGCGCGGTGTACGGGTGCCGCGGCGCCCGCAGCACCGTGGTCGCGGGCCCCTCCTCCACGACCCGACCTCGGTGCAGCACGGCCACCCGATCGGCCAGTTGCTCGACCACCGCCAGGTCGTGGCTGATGAACAGGCACGAGAAGCCGAACCGTCGCTGCACCGATCGGAGCAGCTCCAGGATCCGCGCCTGCACGGAGACGTCCAACGCGCTGGTGGGCTCGTCCGCGATCAACAACGCCGGGTTCAGGGCGATGGCCCGCGCGATGGCCACCCGCTGTCGTTGCCCGCCGGACATCTCGTACGGGTGCCGGTCGCGCAGGCGCGTCGGCAACTCGACCGCTTCCAGCAATTCGTCGACACGGCGACGTTGGGCGTCCGGCCGCAGATCGGTGTGCAGCGAGAGCGGTTCGGCGATGCTGGCGCCGACCGTCCGGCGGGGGTTCAGCGACGACGCGGGATCCTGGAAGACGATGCCGAGTCGGGAACGGAACGTGCGCAGTTCACGGCGGGTGGCCCGTCCCACCTCGACTCCGGTGACGGTTACCGTCCCCGCGGCCACCGGTACGAGGCCGGCCAGCGCCCGGCCGAGCGTCGACTTCCCGCTGCCGGACTCGCCGACCAGAGCCACCAGTTTGCCCTGGTCGATGTGCAACGAGACGTCGTTCACCGCCCGCACCGGCTGGCCGCGCCGCCGCCCCGGGTACTCGACGACGACGTTGCGCAGGAGCACGGCGGGTGCGACGCCGGCCGACGTCTCGGCCGGTGGCGTCTCTGGCGTCTCCGGCGGCTTCGGCTGGGCGAGCCGCAGCTCCGGCAGTGTGGGGACGACTCGCAGCAACGCCCGGGTGTACTCGTGTCGTGGCGCGGCGAAGAGCTGGGCCGCGGCAGCCTGTTCGACGATCTGACCGTCGCGCAGCACGACCACCTCATCGGCGACGTCGGCCACCACACCCATGTCGTGGGTGATGAGGAGGACGGCCATGTCGAGCCGGGTCCGCAGGTCGCGCAGCAGGTCGAGGATGCCGGCCTGCACGGTCACGTCCAGTGCGGTGGTCGGCTCGTCCGCGATCAGCAGGACCGGGTCGCAGCTGATGGCCATCGCGATCATCGCTCGCTGGAGCTGACCGCCGGAGAGTTCGTGCGGGTACGAGCGTGCCACTCGCGCGGGGTCGTCCAGGCCGACGGTGGAGAGCAGCTCCAGCACCCGGGCGGCGACCGCGGAGCGACTCGACGGGCGGTGCGCGCGGATCGCCTCGCCGACCTGGTCGCCGATGGTGAAGACCGGGTTGAGCGCGGTCATCGGCTCCTGGAAGATCGTGCCGATCCGGCCGCCGCGTATGTCCCGCAGCAGACCCTGCTCGGCGCCGATCAACTCGGTGCCCGCGAGGGTGATGCTGCCGCTGACCCGGGCGGTGGCCGGGAGCAGGCCCAGGGCGGCCATCGCGGTGACGCTCTTGCCCGAACCGGATTCGCCGACCAGGGCGAGGACCTGCCCGGCGTGCACCTCGAAGGACGCGTCGTGCACGGCCGTGTGCGTGTCGCCATCCACCTCGAACGAGACGGCCAGCCCGGCCACCGCGAGCAGCGGTGACCGGGTGGCCTTCGCGAGGTGTGGCTCCGTGGAGGAAACCGTCATCCCTGCTTCAGCGATACCTTCAGGTAGTTCGGGTAGGCCGGGAAGGATGGCACGTAGAAGTTCTGCACCTTCGAGCCGTGCAGGAACGAGTTCTTCGTGTAGGTGAGCGGCACGATCGGCGCGTCCTGCAGGATGCGCTTGTCGGCCTGCGCCCACAGGGCCTGTGCCTTCGCCGGGTCGGTCTCGGCCGTGGCCTGCGCGATCAGCGTGTCGACCTCGGGCTGCGAGTAGCGCGCGATGTTGTAGCCACCGCGGCCGATCTCGCTGGACGCGAACAGCGGCTGGATGTTGCCGTTGGCGCTGGGGAAGTCCGGCTGCCAGCTGGAGACGGTCAGGTCGTAGTCACCCTTCTCGCCGGTGACCTCGGCGGTCCAGGCATCCTCGTCCACCGGCTTGATGGTCACCGTGATGCCCACCCGCTGCAGGCCCTGCTGGATGGCCTGGGCCTTGGCGAGGTTCGGCTGATCGTTCTCGGACAGCAGCGTGAGGTTCAGGCTCGTCTGCCCCGCCTCGCCGAGCAGCTGCCTCGCCTTGTCGACGTCCCCCGACGGGTCGGCCGGGTAGAGGTTGTAGTCGACCCGCCCGGCGATGCCCGGGGTGATCAGGGTGCTGGCCAGCTCGCCGCCGATGGCACCACCGGAGGCGACCTGGTAGGCCCGCTTGTCCACGGCGTACTGGATGGCCTGGCGGACCTTGACGTCCTTCAGCGGCCCACGCTGGGTGTTGAGCGCCAGGTAGGACAGCGCGCCGGCGTCCGAGGTGACGAGCCGCTGCTTCGCGCTCGCGTTCTGCTCGATCTGCGCGAGTTGGGCGGGTGCCACGAAGCCGGCGCCGAAGGCGGAGCGGTCGTCACCCGAGTCGGCGATGAGCCGCTGCGACTGGACCGTGGTGTCCTGGCCGAGCTGGAAGGTGATCTGGTCGGGCCCGGCGGTGCGTACCGGATCGGTGGCCGCGTCCCAGTTCGGGTTGCGGGTCAGCTTGACCGCGACACCCTGCTGGTACGACTGGACCTGGTAGGGGCCGGACGCGACCGGGTTCTGGTTGTACTTCTTCGGGTCGTCCTTCGCCTTCGGCACGGGCGCGAACGCCGGCATGGAGACGATCCAGGGCCAGTCGCCGTACGCCGTCTTGAGGTGGAAGACGATGGTCCGCGCGTCCGGCGTCTCGACCGACGCCAGGTCCGCCCCGGAGTACGGTCCCTTGTACTCGGTCCCGCCCACCAGCAGGCTCTTGTGGTAGCCGAGGCCGCCGGAGAGTTCGGGCGCGAAGGAGCGCTCGATGCCGTACTTGACGTCGCCGGCGGTGATGGCCGCGCCGTCGGCGTACGTCAGCCCGTCCTTCAGCGTGAAGGTCCAGGTCTTGCCGCCGTCGGTGGTCTTGCCGGTGTCCGTGGCCAGGTCCGGCACCACCTGTGCCGGCTTGCCCGGCTGGACGTCCCAGGTGGTGAGCCGGCGCAGCACCAGACCGAGGGTGGTGATCGCCAGGTTCTGGCTCTTGGCGGGGTCGAAGTTGATGTCGCTGGCGGCGTTGAGGATGGTCAGCGATCCACCCTTCTCGGTGCCTGCGTTCGACCCGCCGGCGGCCGGTTTCTGGTCCGGATTCGCGTTGCATCCGGCCAGGGCGAGGACGACCGCGAGCGCGACCGCGCTACGTCTTTTCATCGGTGCCTTTCCTTTCGTTGTCTGGCGCGTCAGCGCGCCACCCTCGGGTCCAGGACGCCGTAGACCAGGTCCACGAGGAAGTTGGCGAGGATGATGAGGAATGCGGAGAAGAGGGTGATCCCGATGATCAACGGGAGGTCGATGTTGCCGACGGCGTCGAGCAACAGGGCGCCCAGGCCGGGCATGCTGAACACCCGTTCGGTGATGACCGCGCCCCCGAGCAGCGACCCGAGGTCGAGCCCGAACACGGTGACCACCGGGATGAGGACGTTGCGCAGGGCATGGCGGCCGACGACCCGGCGTTCCCGCAGCCCTTTGGCCCGGGCCGTGCGGATGTAGTCCTCGCCCAGCACCTCCAGCATCTGGCCCCGCGTCAGCCGGGCGTAGACCGCCGCGGAGATCAGGGCGAGCACACACCAGGGCAGGACCAGGTGCCACAACCAGCCCACCGGATCCTCGGTCAGTGGCACGTACCCGTTGACCGGCACCATGTTGAGGGTGAAGCCGAACAGCAGGATGCCGAGCAGCCCCACCAGGTAGCTGGGCGCCGAGACACCGATCGTCGAGAACGTCATCGCCGCCCGGTCGATCGCGGTTCCGCGTCGGACGGCCGAGACGACCCCGGCCGCCACGCCGATGAGCAGCCAGAGCAGTGCGGCGCCGATGGCGATGGAGAAGGTGACCGGGATGCGCTCCAGGATGAGGTGGGTGACCGAGTCGTTGAGCCGGAACGAGTAGCCGAAGCAGGGCGCCGCGCAGTGCACGGCGGCGGCTCCGGAGCCGAACGTGCGGCCGGCGACGATCCCGCCGAGGAAGGCGAGGTACTGCTGCGCCCAGGGCTGGTCGTAGCCCATGAAGGCGCGGGCGTCGGCGAGCCGCTCGGGTGTGCAGGGGCGACCGCAGGACAGCTGTGCCGGATCGCTGGGCAGCAGAACGAACACCGCGTACGTGATCAGGCTGATCACGAGCAGCGTGACGATCATGCCGAACAGGCGTGCGGAGATCAGTCGGAGGAGTCTCATCGCCGCACCCCTCGGGTCTTCGGGTCGAATGCGTCGCGCAGGCCGTCGCCGAGCAGGTTGAAGGCCAGCGTGGCGAAAAAGAGCGCCCCGCCGGGGAAGACCAGGAACATCGGGTCGGTCTGGACCCAGCCGATCGCGTCGCCGATGGACCGACCCCATGCCGGCGTCGGCGGTGGCACTCCGACGCCCAGGAAGGAGAGGGCGGCCTCGGCGCCGATCATCGACGGGATCGTGATCGTGGCGTAGACGATGATCGTGGCGGTGAGGTTGGGCAGGAGTTGCCGCACGAGCAGGTTCCAGCCGCCGGCGCCGAGCGCGACCGAGGCGACCACGAAGGTGCGCTGCTTCAACGCGAGGGTCTGACTGCGGACCACCCGGGCGATCGAGGGCCAGCCGAAGATCGCGAGGACGCCGACGAGGAGCAGCGGCTTCGGGAGGCTGGTGGGGGCGATCGCGCCGAGCGCGATCACGAAAATCAGGTACGGGAAGCCGAGCAGGACGTCGATGATCCGGGTGACGACCCGGTCGTACCAGCCGCCGTAGAAGCCGGCGGTGAGGCCGACGGCGACTCCCAACAGCAGCGACGCGGCGGTCGCTCCGGCGCCGACCAGGATGGAGGTGCGGGCGCCGTGGACCACGATCGCGAAGAGGTCCCGTCCGGTCATCGGCTCCACCCCGAACCAGTGCTCGCCGCTGATGCCGCCACCGAAGCCCTTTGGCGCGCCGGAGTCCGACAGGGCGTCAAGGTCGTACGTGTAGGGGTCCTGGCCCGCGAGGGCGCAGAGCGCCGGCGCGGCCGCCGCCACGATGAGGAAGAGGGCGACGCCCCCGGCGCCGGCCGCCGCCCAGCGGTCGGCTGCCAGTTGGTGCCACAGGTGGCGGGCACCTCTGCGGCGGGTCTGGCCGCCCGGCCGGGTCGGTGCCGGCGGCGCGAGATGGGTGTCGGTGGACACGTGGATTCCTTACCGGGCTGGGGTGGGGTGGACCGGAGAACTCAGCGCTCCCGGCGACGCTGCCCGCCCACGCTGACCCCGGACATGCTCCGACAGTCGTGCCGCGGAAATCCAGGAGGAGAGACCTACAACACATACCGGTTAAGTAGGTTATCGATGGGCCGGGTGTGGGCGGCCCGATCCATACCGTCGGGGTACGACCCAGAGAGGATGATCCATTCAATCCATCTGGATCAATAGGATGACCGCTATCTCGATCAGGTGCGCTCACGAGGCGTGCCGTAGCGATGCGGAGGTATGCATGGTTCGCTGGCGCACCCTCACCGGCCTTCTGGCCACCGCGCTGGCCGCGGTGACCGCGGCCAGCCTCACTCTCACGGCTCCGGCGGCCGCCGCCGACAGCCCGGTCACGCCAAACGTCGTCGGCGGCACCCGAGCCGCCCAGGGCGAGTTCCCGTTCATGGTGCGTCTCTCGATGGGCTGCGGCGGTGCCCTGTACAGCCCCCAACTGGTGCTCACCGCGGCGCACTGCGTGGGCGCCACCGGCACCAACACCAGCATCACCGCGACACTCGGTGTCGTCGACCTCCAGTCGTCGAGCCGGATCACCGTCCGGTCGAACTACGTCTACCGGGCCCCCGGCTACAACGGCGCCGGCCGGGACTGGGCGCTGATCCGGCTGGCCACCCCGGTCACCGGCTTGAGCACCCTGAAGATCGCCAACACGACCGCCTACGACAGCGGCACCTTCACCGTCGCCGGCTGGGGCGCGGCCCGCGAGGGCGGCTCCCAGCAGCGCTACCTGCTCAAGGCGACCGTCCCATTCGTCAGCGACTCGACCTGCAACTCCTACTACGGCGGCGAGATCATCGCCGCCCAGGAGATCTGCGCCGGATACGCCAGCGGCGGCGTCGACACCTGCCAGGGTGACTCGGGTGGCCCGATGTTCCGCCGCGACGCCAACAACGCCTGGATCCAGGTCGGCATCGTCAGCTGGGGCAACGGCTGCGCCCGGCCCAACTACCCGGGCGTCTACACCCAGGTGAGCTACTTCGCCTCGACGATCGCCTCGGCCGCCGCGAGCCTCGGCGGCTGACCGTACGACCCGGCGGGCGGCACGGACGGATCGTCGTCCGGGCCGCCCGAACCGGTCGTCATCCGGAAAAGCGCAGCGCGTCGTCGCGGAGCACCGCGTGGGCGCCGACGGTCTGATTGACGATCTGCGTCACCCGTACGTCGACCGCGACGCTGGCCAGCGCGGCAGCGTCCGCCCGGCTGAGCTGGTGCGACCGTTGCAGCAGGGTCAGCATCGAGTCCAGGGCCATGAACGTGGCGTCGTCCAGGGACGCGCCGACGCCGAGCGTCAGCCAGGCGTCCGGGGTACGCGCCACCGGGCCGGTGACCGGGAAGTCGTCCCGGACGTCGAAGGTCAACGTCACCTCCTCCATCGGGCACTCGATCGCCGTGCCGCCGACCTCCCCGTCGCCCTGTGCGGCGTGCCCGTCACCGACAGAGAACAGCGCCCCGTCGACCGGGATCGGCAGCAGCAGGGTGCTGCCGGCGGTCAGATCCTTGCAGTCCAGGTTGCCGCCGTGCGGTCGAGGCGGAGTCGTCGAGTGCCGCCCCGGCTCGGCCGGCGGCATCCCGAGCACCCCCATGAAGGGACGCAGCGCGACCGTGTGGCCGTGCTGGTTGCGGCCGGTCATCGCCACCGGGTCCAGCTCCCAGGCGTGCACCACCCCTTCGTGCTCGACGCCGTAGCGCTGGTTGAAGCCGCTCGGCCAGCCACCGGCCACCGTGGTGCCCCAGGTGCCCGGGGTGATCGCGTCCACGCGTACCGCAAGGGTCTGACCGGCGCGCGCACCGCGCACCGCGACCGGACCGATCAACGCGTGGCCATGGTCCGGTCGGTGCTGCGGCACCCGGGGACGGTCCCGGTTGTGCCCACCGGGGTACGGGCCGGCCGACCACCAGCAGTCCAGGGTGCGGTACGTGACGGTGTCGCCGGGGTCGATGGTCAGCACCGGCGCGAAGTCGGCCGAGAAGTGACCGTGCAGGGTGTCGTCGTCCGGCGTGAGGGTGTGTCGCATCCGCGCATGCTAAGCCCCGCGGGTCAGCCGTCCAGCACATCCCGCAGCCGTGCGGCGAACTCCGCGGGCTTGCCCGCGTAACCGAACTCGCCGCCGAGGAACCCGCCGTGATGGCTCGGGAACACCGTCGCCTCCTGGCCGAGCAACGCCGCGAGGCCCAGGGCGGTACGCGCCGTGTACGTCCCCGCCGACTCCTCGCCGACCGCGACCACGACCCGGGTGGGCGCGGCGGTGAGCAGGCTCGCGTCGGGACGGTAGTCGGTGACGGCCCACGAGTTCTTCGACAGCAGCGGGTCGTCGCGGCTGCCGTCGTCGTCGGCCGACATGCCGAACATCGCCGGATCGGGGGCGGGCTGGGCGAAGTAGGCGTCGGTGAACTCGCCCTGCCAGGACGTCATCGCGATGAACGAGGCCATCCCGGCACCGCGGCCCTTCGCCTGGTACGCCTCGTAGAAGGCGGCCCGGGCGCGCTCGGCGGCCTCGGCGTCGGGAAGCACGGCGTTGATCGGCGGTTCGTGCGCCACCAACGTCGCGACGTCGTCGGGGTGGGTGGCGACCAGTTCCAGCGCGGTCACCGCGCCGCCGCTGCTGGCCAGCACGTCGACCGGACCGGCGCCGAGCGCCTCGACCAGCGAGTGCAGGTCGGCGGCCTGCTGCTGCGGCGTGTTGTCGGACCGGCCGTCCGTGCGGACGCTGCGGCCCAGGCCGCGCGGGTCGTAGGTGACGACGGTGCGGTCGGTGAAGTGCGGGGCGAGCGCTCCGAAGCCGTCCGCCGTCATCGGCTGGCCGATCATGAGCAACGCACGATGGCCGCCGACGGGGGGTAGCGGGCCGCGAACGTCGTAGACCAGGTCGACACCGGGAAGCGGGAGGGTGTGCGTCTGGATGTCCGTCATGACGGTGAGACTACGGCCGCCGGGACCGGATCGGGGTCCGGTGCGGGCCGTCGGCGTTTCGACCGTCCGAGACGTCGATCGCGGCGTCGACGACCTCCGGCAACCGCCGGGCCACCCCCGCGAGGAGGTCCGCGACCTGGACGCGCGGGTCGTCACGGGAGTCGACCATCACCAACCCGGCCAGGGGTGACACACCGTCGGGCAGCTGCGGGCCGGTCGCGAGCGCACCATCCCGCTCGGCGTCGACCGCCGACGCGCCGCCGCCGGCCAACGTCCGCTGGAGGCGGGTCAACCGGTCCGCCGTCAGGGCGCTCTGCTCGTCGTGGGTCACCAGCACCTGCCGCCGGCCGGCGCTCCAGGTCAGGACCGTCTCGGCCAGCGCCGGCAGCAGCGGCTCCAGCGGTGGGGGAACGGACCGGTCGTCGGTGTCGAGCCGGGCCACCACGGCACCCACCCGGCTCGGGTCGAGCCCGTCGAGGACCGTGCCGGCCGCCGCGCCGAGCGGGTGTCGCCGCAGCGCATCGCGGGCCTGGAAGAACCGCTGCGGCGTCCGCTGCACCGGAAGCCGACGCTTCATCCGGACGAGATCGACGAACGCTGCCAGGAAGGCGTCCCAGTCGCTTCCGGCCGAGCGTCCGGCCTCGTACAGGGCGAGCGCCGCCGGACGGTGGTCGCGGGTCAGGCGGGTGCCGGCCGCGTACGACGGCTCGGCCAGCAGGAAATCGACGATCCGGGTGACGAGAAAGAACTCCTTGTCGATCAGGTGGACGTGCGCACGGCCCGCCAGCGACGCCAGGAACCACTGCACCGCCTCATCCGCGCCCGGCCGCCGCAGGAACTGCCCGGACTTCATCTCCTGCGGCGAGAACCGGAACCCGGAGCGCAGCGCGGTGATGAGGGCGACGGCCTCGTCGACGACCAGGTCGACACTCGCGTGCGTGATCACCGGGGCGGTCGAGTGCAACAGGTTGGTGCCCGAGAACCCCGATTCGTCGCAGGCGATCCGCACGACGGCGCCAACCACCGCACCCCCCCGGCGGTAGCCCGCCCTGAAGCGGCGACCTCACGCCCCAGCTCCCACCATGCCGACCATGGTCGCCCGCGCACCCGCACGGGACAACCCGATTGCGGATGGCGGGCAGCGGGATCAACGGAGCCGGCGGATGTCCCCGTACGCCCGGTAGAAGCCACCCCGACCGGACTCGCGGACCTCGGTCACCAGGTAGCGTGCGCCCGGCTCGCGGATGCCCTTGGGGAACTGCACGGACCAGTCGCGCCGGTAGCCATCGGACACCACCTGCACCCGCAGCCGCCCCCGGTCGTCCAGGCACTGCACCACCACGCCCGCGCCCGCGTCACCGGTCACCTCGACGATCGTCGGCTGCACGGTGCGCGGCGCCTCGCGGGGAGCCTTGATGTCGCGGACCTGCGGCACGTCGCCGACCTGGGCCGCCCGGATCGCCGGCTCGCTGGCGTCGATGCAGGCCAGGTGACCACCGGTGGTCACCACGTAGAGCCGGCCGTCGTGATACTGCATCGAGTACGCCGAGCCGCAGCCGGTGCCGAGCTTCCACAGTCGGGTGCCGGCCGCGTCGAAGCAGTAGATCGAGGACTGGCTGTCGCCGGCGAAGACGTACTCGCCGCCCTGGGCGGTCGCGCAGGAGAAGACCGGGGCGTCGCACCGGTAGCCGCGTTCGACCCGACCGTCCTTGGCCAGCCGCACCACCTCCCGGGTGCCCGTCCCGGCGAACACGCTGGCGCGCTCCTGCCAACCGAACAGCACCGAACCGGTCCTCGTGTGCCACAGCTCGCGGCCGGTACGCCAGTCGTAGCCGGTCACCCCCTGGGAGTGGCCGTGGTAGAGCGCGTCGGCGTCGCAGCGCACCATCCAGGCCGAACGCCCCCGGCCGGGCCGGCGCCAGAGGAACTCGTCCTCGTGATCGATGGCGGCAATCCCGCCGTCCGCGTCCGAGACGCCGAGGACGCCGTCGTGGATGTCCAGCCAGTAGATGTCGATCTCCGGTGCGATCGCGTACGCGACCCGGGGCACCTTGCCGGAGAGGTCGTAGACGTTGCCGTCGTCGCAGCCCGCGTAGATCCAGGCGTCGTCGGCGACGATGCACTTCACCCCGTCGGGGAGGCGGACCTGGCCGCGCACCTGGGCATCGTGCCCGAGGGTGGTGATCACCCCGTGCTCGTTGCCGACCATGCAGTGCTCGTCGTCGACGAAGATGCCGAACGCGGGAGCGCCGGAGTCGTAGCGCCAGAGCACCGGCGCGGTGTGCGCCGTGGAGCGGGTTGTCTCGTCCGCTTCATGATTGCGGATGGCAAGGTGGCTGACCAGGCGTTCGTAGGGTAGGTCCGAACGGTTGGGGGTCCGGTTGTCCGGACCTACTTTGCGAGATCGGTGGCTGGGTCAGGCGCTTGGGACTGGAGCATCGGAAGGAGAAGTCACGGTAGGCGGACCGCTTTGCCCCATGCCGACCACGCGCCCCCGACCAGTGTGGGCCAGGGAGGCTGCGGCCCCGGGAAGGTTTACCTGACTGAGCAGCCTGACCGGCTCAAGAGTCGACTTCGAGGTGCCTCGATCCTTTATCATCAAGGGATCGAGGCACGGCGACGCGCCAGCTGACAGGTCGCCTGGAAACTACGGCCACCCGCGCAAAAGGGCATGAGGTTGCCGGTTTCAGCCGTAGTTGAAAACTGCAGGTCAAGCACGATGGATGGTCCGGTGCGCGTCGCGAGACGGCCCGTGAGGACTGAATGCGAGGATCAGCTGTTCAAGCAGCACGACCGTCGGCTGGAGGGGTGTTACTGATGTCGATCTGATCGGTGTCGCCGACCCGTCTGGGCTGTACTTCGGGGGTGCCGTGAACCGCGCGTGTAGCCCCTGATGGTTAGCTGCGCCGTCCCGGCGACGCCCGTAACCGGTGATCAGGTGACACGGTTTAGTTAGGTACAGCAGGAACGATCACGGGAATATCGGGAGTCAGGCAGTGAGCAGCGGACAAGCCGGTTGGCGCCCGTACCCGGGCGCCTACCGTGCTCCCGAAAATCTTCCCCCGGTCGAGCCCGGTCGTATCGTTGGCCTAGTTGCCAGCTGCGATCTCCGAGGGGCGTACCCCGAGGATGCAAGTACCCGGAGCTTCACGGTCAGTGAGTTCGCGGTGCTGGAGGACGGTCGGCGCGTGCTCCTGCACGCTGAACGTGGGTTCACTGTCACTGCTAGATCAACCGGCGTCCCGGGTGGCGTCGTTCCGCTCGTCGAGACTCGGGACAGCATCACCCAGTACGTGTTGAACGCCGTGCTTCCCGACGACGCCGAAGAGTCCGCAGAGGAACATCCTTGGTCGTGGTTGGCCGAGCTGGCTCGGGCCCGCGGCCTGGATGCAAGCGCAGGAGACCTACGAGGTCTTCCCTATCAGGTGGTCTTCACCGACACAGTGACCCGATGGCTCGCGCCTACCTGAGCTCCAGCGCCTAGACCTGATCACCCCGTAGTTCCCCGGTGCCGCGCTTGCGGGTTGTCGGTGTCCTCGGTGGCCAAGTCGTGAATGCCCGTCGCCGGCGGCGAGGGCCGGTTACCGCGGGATCGGCATTCCGACGCTGGTGCGTTCTTTGCCCAGTGCGAGTCGACCGGCGCTGATTTTGGGGCCGGTGCGAATTGGCCAGGGGGTCGGTGTGACTGCGGTGTCGAGGTAGTCCGACGGGGCCGCCCGGGGCCGCAGATACTCGGCCTTTGCGAGTTCGGTGAGGGTCGCGACGGAGGTGTTCCGGACTGCTTCGTCGCGGAATTTGCGGGTGGTCGCGCTGGCGGTGACGGTGGCCGAGAAGGTGGTCATGGGGACAGACCAGTCGCGGGCCAGCACTGCGGTGAGGTGGCGGTGATAGAGCATGGCCCGGCCGCCGCGGCGGGTGCGTGCGAACCAGGTGGCGCTGCGGGCGTTGCTGTCGCGGGCGCGATCGGTGACCTTCGGGCCGGTGCGCCCGCCGAAGGATCGGGCGGCGCGGTAGGTGCTGCGGGGCAGGCTGGGTGGCTGCCAGCAGTCTTGGTCGATCCAGCGGGCGATCGGGTCGTTCGTGATTTGGGGCCGGTAGCCCGGGTCGCCGAGCCGCCGCCGGATCTCTGCGGCGAACCGTAGTTGGCCGTCGGGTCCGCCGGCGGCGAGGCGCCGCCAGTGCAGCGACCCGACGAGCGCGGCGACCTTGACGGCTTCGGGGTAGGTCACGGCGAACAGCCGGGTGGTGCTGAAGGTGGTCTTCTCGGTGCCGTGCGGGATGAGGACATCGACGCGGTCGCGCCAGTCGAGGCGCGCGTCGAGGTCGTTGTCGTCGGCGGGGTTCTGGCTCCAGCGGTGGGCGCAGATGAGAAAGCCGGTGAGGACGGCGTCGAACGTGGCGGCCGGCCCGAAGCGGTGCAGCAGCCGCAGGTGAGCGCGTTGCGCGGCGACGATCTCGGGCAGGTCGTGCAGTGGCAGGCAGGGCTGGTCGACCAGGTCGGGCGGACCGATCCAGATCCGGTGGCGGGTGCAAACGTAGCGGTGGTGCGGGAGTAGCTGGAGGACGGTTCCGCCGGGGTGCCGTGCGGTGCAGCGTGGGCAGCCGCGTTGCGCTTCGTGGCGGTGGGCCAGCCAGTCCGGTTCGGGCTGGCGCAGCTCGATCACGGCGCGGACGAGCAGCGCGTGCGGCAGGCTGGTGACAGCGGCGAGCAGGTCCGCGGCGATGTATCGGGATTGGCTGTTGGTGACGCGGGGTCGGCTGACCTGGTGCCAGAGTTCGTCGAACGACATCCCGTGCAGGTTGGCGAGGCGGGTGATGTAGGAGGCGGCGGTCTCGTCGAGCGCGACCAGCGTGCCGCCGCGGTGCTCGCGCAGGCGCAGCATGCCCTCCAGGGTCGAGACCAGTGACCGCCAGGCGGCGCGCTGCTCGGCAGTGCCGTAGGCGAACGGGGTGGAGGCGATCAGGGTGAACCGGCCGGCGATCTGCCGGCCGCGGACCCCGGCGAACAGCCCCTGGGCTTCGACCTCGATCCCGGCGTAGACGAACGTGGCAGGGAGACGTTCGGCGAAGTATTTGAGCTGGTCAGGCACCTCGGCCCCGGAGCGGGTGGCGAGGTTGAGGTTGTGGATCTCGTCGACCAGGACCAGCTCGACGCCGGTGTGCGCGGCGGTGGCGCAGACGGCGTTGACGATGTCGGGCAGGTTGGTGCGCGGCGCGAACTCCAGGCCGAAGAACCGGGCGAACTCGACGGCAAGCATCCGGGCGGTGGCCGCGGGTGGGACGGTGGAGTAGAGGACCGGCAGGTGGTGTTTGCGCCCTGGGTGGCGCTTGCGGACGGCGCGTTCGTGGGTGCGGCCCAACTGGGTGAGCGCGGTGGTCTTGCCGGTGCCGGAGGCGCCGGACAGGACCAGCCCGCGCCGGGCGGAGATCTGATGCCGGTTGAGCTGGACCAGTAGCCGCCCGGTGGTGAGGACCTGCCGGATTGTCGGGGTGTTCACCAGCGGCAGCATGGCGTGGTAGTCGCGGCAGGCGTCGTCCTGCGCGGCCCGCTGCCGGGGCGTCAGCGACAGCCGCTGCGCGGTGCCGGCCGGGGCGAGCGGCTCGGGCTGGTAGTCCACGAACCGGTGCCAGCCCTCTTTGGTGGTGAGCGGGTCATCCGGGGTCAGGGCATCGGGGGCGGCGCTCATATCCACCTTTCGGCTTCGGCGTCGGCGTCGAAGACACCGAACGGGATGACCTCGGCGTCCGGCCGCTCGTCAACGACCGGCATGGGGCGCTGATCGGGTGCTGGCCGGCCGGGTGCGCTGCCGACCGCGCGGGTGCGGGCGACGGCCTTGGCGCTGGCCCGGTCCGGTCCGTGCTCGGCGCGGGTGAGCAGCTCGTCGAGCACCCGGGCGACCTCGGACTCGTTGCCGGCGTCGCGGCCCCGCTCGGCGGTGAGGCGGCGGGCGTGCCGCCAGGTGAAGTCAGCGAACGGCGCGGAGACCATCGGCAGGTGCGTCCAGGGAACCGTGATCCAGCCGTCCGGGGTGCGGACGAACACCTGGGAGACGTCGTAGGGGTCGTAGGGGACTTCCCAGAGGCCCCGGCGGGCGATCACGCCGGAGTGTTGCCGCCGCCAGGGGCCGAGCGCCGCGCAGTCGTAGGTGCGGTTGTCGACCCGGATGCCGTAGTCGTTGAGCTGACGCCACTCGACGGGCAGCAGTTCGAGGTAGTCGTCGCTGGCCAGGGTCAGCGGCAGGTAACCGGCCGCGGCGACGAGCGCGGCGTACTTCTCGTTCGGGGTGAGCATCCGGCGGGGCTGGTGCGGGTCGCGCAGCGCGTCGTGCGGGCGGTGCTGCCAGCCCACGATCAGCCACTCGTCGAGCAGGTCTTGCAGCTCACCGAGGGTCCAGGCGGCGGCGACGTCACGGCCGCGCAGGGTCGGGTTGCCGCCGGTGTAGCCGGCGACGTGCTGCGCGAACAGCGTCTTGATCGACTTGTGGGTGGCCTCGACGATGCCCTTGTCGGTCGGGGTGTCCTTGCGGGCGGGCTGGACGGAGATGCCGAGCCGGTTGCAGGCGCGGTCGAACGTCTCGGAGACGAAGACGCGGCCGTGGTCGATGACGACGGTGTCGGGAACGATGACCGGCCGGGCGGCGGCCTCGCGCATCCGGGCGTCGACGTCGAGCAGCCGAGCGTGCGGCAGCCGCGACGCGGACAGGCGCAGCGCATTGGCCCAACCCGGCCGCATCGGCTCGGGGACCAGCATCTTGGCCAGCAGCAGCGCGGCGTCGACGGCCTTGGTGCCGACCGGGCGCAGCACCGCGGCGCAGACGGTGCGGGTGGCGACGTCGACGGCGATGGTCATGTCCGCGCGGACCGGCAGCCCGTCGTCGAGCAGCACCATCACGTCGATCGGGGTCGAGTCGATCTGGACCTGCTCACCCGGGCGGGCGGCGAACGTCGGAGTGAACGCGCCCGTCGGCCGGTTCGCCGTCTGCCGGCGGGTGACCGCCGAGCCGAAGGTGTGCCTGCCAGCCGTGAGCCGCTCCACCAGGGCGTAGAACGCGGTGCGTCCAGGCAGGGGCACCACCCCGACTCCGTGAAGCTCCTCGACGCGTTTGGCGGCGCGGTGGATCAGCCGCGACCGGGTGCCGGTCGAGGCGTCCGTCTGCTCGGTAATGACTTCCCGCAGCACCTCGACCAGCCGGGCGTCGGCCCGGCCTGTGCCTTGATATGCCCGTGCCGCGCGCAGGTCGACCAGACCCCAGAGGCCCTGTGCGGCGTAGCGGGCGCGCCTGCCCTGAACCGTCCGGATGCTGACGCCCAGCTCGGCGGCCTTCACCGCGTCCCGTTCGTTCACCGTGGTGCGGGCCGGGTCATAGCCGGTTCTCGCCGCCGCCGCGCCGGGCCGCAGCCCGGTCTCCACCTCAACGACGTGCTGCTCCCACTGCTTGGCGTCGCCCAGCGCGTCGGTGGGCAGCGCGTCGAGCAGCCCGAATGGCTCGACCGTCGGTGCTGGACCGGCGTTGACCACGGAGAAGTCGGGCGCGGCCATGAGGTGCCCGGCGAGGACCACCTGCTCGGCGCCGGCTGTTGAGCGCAGCCGGACCGTGGCACCGGCCAACCCGACGACCTGGTGCTCGCCGCCGTCGAAGTGCACCCAGTCGCCCGGGCGCAGCACCGGCCTGGCCGGTGCCATCAGGACACCACCGCGCGGACCACGGTGCCCGGGTGCAGCGGCGTCGACAGGTCCGCGTCGAGGTCATGGCGCCAGAGCAGGTGAAACAGCACCGGCAGCACCGCGAGCGGGTGGCCGACGGCTTCCGCCCCGGCCATGAGCGGCGCCGGCGCGGCGAATGCCCGGCGCAGCGCCGCCGCGACCGGCTCGACCTGGTGGCGTGGATGCCGATAGCCGGCCAGCCAGCGGACGTTCGCGCTGCGGATCGCGTCGGTGGCATCGACCAGCCGGTAGTCCCAGCCGACCAGGACGCAAGCGGTCCGGGTGGCGTCGAACGCCGCCGCGTCCTTCGGTTTGATCCGATCGGTGGGGCGGCAGTCGACCACCACGGCGCTGCCGTCACCACGGCGGGCGAAGTAGTCCGGGGCATGCGAGCGTGTCTTGCCCTGCGGCGTGGTCCAGAACAACCAGAACGGCTGCGACGAGACCGCGACGACGCTCGGGTCGAAGTCGAGCAGCATCAGGTGGTCGCGTTCCAACCACGACTCGAACCCGACATGCCCGCCGGTCGTGGCCGACCACCACCGGCCCGAGTGGTGCTTCTGGCCCTTGTAGGACGCGAACCGGCGCACCGGCCGGCACCGCTCGAACGGCACCGCCCAGGCGCCGGTGAGCAGCAGCCGCCGCTCGACGCCGTCCTCGGTGATGAAGCCAACCTCGAACCCGTCACCGGCCAGGCCGGCAACGCCTCCCGGTAGCGCCCGCAGCGCCGTCACGCCGTGCCCTGCGCGCTGGTAGCGCCGAGCTGGAACAGTCCGAGACGCCGCTCCAGGTCCCGAGCCAGCCGCTGACAGCGGCGGTAGTCGTTGCGGGGCCAGACGGTGGCCCCGTCCTGCCGCACCAGCGTGGCCACGATGTGAACGTGATCGGCGCCGTGGCGCACCGCCACCCACCGGGCGGCAGCGTCATCGGCCGGCTGTGCCAACCCGACCTCGGCGGTGAACTCGGCGGCGATCGCGCCCCACTGCTGGTCAGACAGGATCGGATCCGCCGGGTGGGTGTGCACCGAGCAGTGCCAGACCGGCCTGCGAGGCGGGTTGATCGCGGCAGCCACAGGCTGGTCGAGCAGGCGGGCCAGCCGGATCACCGAGAAACCCTGCGCCGACCTGGCCAGTTCGTGGACCCCGCCGACCACGGCCCTCGCCCAAGCGCCAACGAGCCGTGGGTTGTCGTGCTCGCCCCGCTCACCCGGTCCGAACAGGTAGCGCAGCAGGTCCAGCGGGCGTGCGCTGCGGTGACGGATTCGGCAGATCACGACGACCTGAGCAGCGCGTGCACGCGGTCGACCGCCTCGTCCAGGCGCTGCACCGCGGCGGCGCACAGGCCCGCGTCGAGCACCGTCGTAGCGCCGACCAGGGCGCTGCGGACGGCAAACAGCTCACGCTGCACCGTCGCCAGCTCGAAGCGCGATCCAGGTCCGCAAGCACCGGTCGCCGCGCGAGCCGCCGCGATCGTGACCTCCCCGGCGTACCCGGTCGGCGTCAACCGAGCCTCCCCAGCAGCCGCCTTCACCTGGGCGAACTCCTCCTCCGACAGCCGCACGTAGACCCTGTGTGGCCGTCCGGGAGAGACATGCTGGCGATGACGGGCGGGCATACTCTGTCGCCGTGCGGGAAGATCGACAGTCACACCAAGATTGTGCACGCCCCTCGATGCCTGCCTCTGCCCGGCCACCCCGAACCGCAACGAGCACTCGCAAGGTCATGCGAACACCTCGCAAGACCGCTCGCAAAGTCACCCGGACACTCGCAAGGTTCGCGCGGACCGGACACGGGTGCTGACGATCTGCCGCCGGGAGACGCTGCGCTTCTGGCGGACGCCGGGGACCGCCGGAGCGTACCCCTTGCGGACCTTCTCGCCGATCTTCTTCGCCGCCGCCGCGCGGTCCCGGGCATTGTCCGGGAAGGCGCTCGCCTTGACCTGCCCCTGGTCGCCGATCCGGCCGTAGCGCACGGTCAGCGTGGTGTCGTCGACGACGACCTCGTAGAACTTGTGCGCACCGTCCACTTCGGACAGTTGGAGGTAGGTCGTCTCCTGGGACATGGTGGCCTCCGAGGGGGTCAGCTACCGGCCCGACATGGCCGGCGCGGCGACAGTGACCACACGGTAACCGCCACCACCGACAAGATCCGTCGCCGTGGACGGTGCCGCGCGCGGCCGGCTCCCCAGGTCGGCCGCGCGCGCACCGGTCGATCAGTCGACGACCGGCGGTGCCGTCCTCGCGGCCTCGGCGAGCGCCGCCGCAGCCCCCGCGTACGGGTTGTAGCTGTAGGTACGGGCCAGGCCGGCCGGCGTGGTGAAGTACTCGGCGGACAGCTTCGCCGGGTCACTGGCCAGCTCGCCACGTGCCGGCACGTCGTTGCCGTCGTCCCAGCCCCACGGCGCGTTGGCCGAGTTCGTCGAGCAACTCCAGGTGCCGACGCCGCAGTCGCCGGAGGTGTCACCGGCGAACGTGCCGAGCCCGGCGAACAGGCTCGAGTTGGCGCGCTGCGCCCACAGGCCGTCGGCGGCGAAGATGTCGATCAGCTGGTACCGGACGTCCCGGTCGTTGCCGTCGCTCGGGGTCTCGGCGACCGTCGACGGGTAGTACACGAGGCCGTCGCCGTTGATGGCGTACTGCGGATAGGCCTTGAGGCCGTGGCCCTGTGCCTCCTGCGCGGTCACCGGGTGCCCGAACGTGTCGTGCGGCGACGACTGGAACTGCAGCGTGCCGTCGACGCTCTCGCGGCCGCTGGTCCACGTGCTGCCGGCCGGCGTGTACGAGAAGAAGTCGCTGTGCGCGACGGTGACCGCCGCGCGCAGGACTCCGTACGCGGAGCCGTCACGCTCGATTGCGAACAGGACGCCCTCGCCGTCGTTCTCGTGCTCGGTCTCGAAGAACGGGTGGTCGGTCCAGTCCCGAGGGTGGAAGAACAGGTACGTGATGTACCAGTGGGTGCTGGTCTCGACGACGGAGTAGTAGGCGTGCGCGGCGAGCGACGTCCCGCTCTGCCCGGTCCGCTCCCAGTTGTTGCGACCGTTCAGGTCGCCGTCGAAGTCGACCTTGGTGATGTAGTCGGACTGGCCGCCGAGCGCGTGTGAGCCGGTGGCGTCGACGTCCTGGTAGTGGATGGGTGCCCAGCGCAGGGCGAGTTCCGCCCGGCTGACGGCCGCGGCGGCGGGCGTCGGCACCGCGAGTTGGGTGGCCGCCAGCACGGCCGCGGCACCCGCCGCGGTCAGTGCCCTCGCCACCCGGGATCGCCGGATCGTGCTGCTTCTGTCGAGCATGGTGTGCTCCCGCGTCCGAGTTGATGAATCTCGATGGATCATTCTCGGCCCGGGTACCCGCCGCGTGTCCGTCCGGCGACGGGAAAACGGACGATGTTCGACAGGATCGCGACAGCCTTGTATCGACGCTCGTCGAATGCCATGCTGTGGTTCGGTCGTGCTCGGGAGCCAGCGCGCACCACATCTTCTCCGGTCCACGGGGCACACGAGGTGGCCATGCCGCCCGTGTCGGGCAATCCTCGTCGGCGACCGGACACCCGGGCGCGGCACCGCCCACACCCTCGGTCACCGGTGCCCGGCAACCACCGGAGGTACCGATGCTTCGCATGATCCTCGCTGTCACGACCATGGCGGTGGCCGCCTGGACTCCGGCGGGCAGCGCCGCCCAGGCGACACCGACGCCGTCGGTCACGCAGACGCAGACCCCGACACCGCCCCAGACCGTCTGGACGCGCTCGTCCCCGG
>NZ_WBKR01000068.1 GCF_008868155.1 Micromonospora sp. ALFpr18c | reverse complement strand
TTGAGGTGCGCACGGTCGGTCGGCGAGCCGACGAAGAGGACGCCCGCGGTGGACCATGTCGTCGACACCCCCCGCCCCACCGGCTGCCACGACAGGCTGGTCGCGCCGGTGTCGTCCCGCTTCACCAGCACCGTCGCACCGGGATCCCGCGCAACCGCCACCGCGGCCACCGGGCCGAAACCCCCGCTCCCGTCGAGGCTGGCTGGGGAGACCGGCCAGCCGCCGCCGGCCCGCTGCCGCAGCGCGAAGACCCGACCGCTCTGCGCCTCGCGGAAAACCAGCAACAGCCGACCCCCGGGTTCCGCGAGCACCGTCGGAGGACCCGCCGGTGCCGGCACGGCGAGCGTCACCGGCCGCTCGAACGGCCCGTCCGCGCTGGCCTGCCGCCAGTGCAGCACCGCCCGGTCGGTCCCCGCGAACAGCTCGATGCGACCGTCGGCGGCGGTCGTCACGGTCAGCCCTTCCTGCACGACACTGCCGCCGAGGTCGTGCCAGGGACCCCAGCTGTCCGGACCGGTCTGCACCCGACTGCTCACGCCGCGCCCGAAGTTGCGGACGAACACCCGGACCCGCCCGTCAGCCCCGACGGCGGCGACCGGCATGCCCATCTCCAACCGCCGGACCTCCGCGTCGGCGGCACCGTCGGCCGGGTTGCCCAGCTCCGTCCAGGGACCGAACGGTCCGCCCGCCGCGGACTGCACAGCTGTCACCAGGACGCGCCGGTGGCCCTGCCGCGTCAGGTCCAGAACCTGGCGGACACCGAAGAGGTGGGTCCGCCCGTCGGTGCCCGCGAGGGCGTACAGGTGCGGCACCAGGCCGCCCTCGTCGATGAGGTCGGGCCCACGCCAGGTCCCGCCACCGGGGCGGGTCTCCCGCCACACCGCCGCCCGGTCCCCGAGCACCGCGAACGCGGCGAGCCGCCCGTCGGCCTGTCGGAGCAGCCAGGAGACGCTGCCGGGATAGCGGGCGTGGGTGCTCTGCCCGTAGCCGGGGACGTGCCCCTGATCGCCGACCTGGTAGTCGCCGCAGCCCACCGGGTCCCCGCAGTCCCGGGGGACGCCGCCGTAGATGTCCAGCAGCGCTTTCTTGGCGGCGAACGCCTCCGGCCCGAGGTTGCGCGGCCAGTGCCGGTTGTAGTAGCCCCGGAAGCTCTCCCGCAGAACGGGCTGCCCCCCGGCCTGCGCGTGGCGTCGGACCGCCTCCAGCGCGAAGTACGCGCTGGCCGTGTGCGTGAGATGGTCCGAGTACGCGATTCGACCGCTGGCCGCGTCGTAGGTCTTGTGGTCCGGATCGGGGTCGAGCAGCCGTACGACGGTCGGCTGGACCTCGCCCAGCAGCGCCGTCAACGCGGCGAGCAGTTGCTCCCGGTCGTACGCGCCGACGCTCTCCAGCGGGCTGCCCGTCGGGAGGAGGGCCGGCAGGGCCGGCAGCCGCCCCTCCCAGAGCGCGCTGAGCCACCGGGGTGGCTCGTCGCCGACCCCGTCCTGCGTGCGGAGGTTGAAGAAGACCAGTCGTACGGTCGGCGCGTCGACGAGGGTGGCGACCTCGACGGGTACGCCGCCCGTCAGCACCCGCGCGACCCGCGACCAGGCGGCCCTGCGGTTTCCGAGAGCCATCTGGGCGTACGCCGCGCGAATGCCGTTCTGGCGGGCCGCCGCGTAACCGGCGAAGTCGACCGGAACGGCGGCCCGGTCGGGTTGGCTCTGGGGGGCGTTCCGCCCGTCGGCCTCGCTCGCGGTGAGGTAGACCGCGGTGACCGGGCAGCCGCTGCTGATCGCCTGCTGCACGGCGGGGTTGAGGAAGAACAGGTCATCGTCGGGGTGCGCCACGACCTGCAGGTAGGACGCCGGCTGCTGGGCCGGGGCGGACCGGCCGGCCCCGCTTCTCAACCAGAACAACGCGTGACCTCCGGACGGGCGGAGTGACGACGACGGGCTCCGCGGGGTGGAGTGTGACGGGAAACGGTGCTCATGTCAGCTCTTCTCCCATGGGCTGGGCACCGGGAAGTAGGTGTCCAGGAAGGGCGTGAGGAGCGCGACCTGGGCGGCCAGATCAGCCTCGGAGGAGAACGCGTCGTTCAGGCAGAAGACGTGCCGGTCCCGGCGGGCCAGCAGGTGTGCAAGGCGCGCGGGAGTGTCGGGGTGGGACAGCTCGGCGATCGCGTACTCCAACTCGCCGAGTACGGCCCGGCCGGTCTGGAAGGCGTAGTAGTGGTGCAACGATGAGGCGATCGAGATGTCCGTCATGCCGCGGAACCGGTTGGCGGCGGTCGCGTGGTGCGGCAGCGGGAACTCCTGCTCGATCTCGTGCAGGACGCTGCGCCGCAGCGCGTGCGGCATGTGCTTCATCTTCTGGTTGAGCACGGTGCCGAAGCGGTCGGCGATGAGGGCCCGGTTGTTCTTACCGGCAGCCGACGACGGGATGTCGTCGGCGCTCGGGGCGCCCGGCGGCACCAGCGCCGGCGAAGGGAAGAACCGGGAGATGCCGTTGGCAAGAAAGAAGTCCTGCGGCAGCACCTCGGTGCCGAGGAAGACGTCGTCGTTGAAGTAGAGGAAGTGCTCGGAGAGCCCGTCGATGTGGTGCAGTTGACTCTCGATCGCGTGCGAGTTGTAGGTCGGCAGGACCGACGGGTCCGTGAAGATCTCCCGATGGCTGACCACGCGGATCCCGGGCGCGGACGGCTCCAACCAGGGTGGCACCTGGTCGTCGGTCACCAGGTAGATGTGGCGGACCCAGGGCGCGAACAGGTGCACCGATCGCAGTGAGTAGCGCAGCTCGTCGCGGCTGAGGAACCGCGCCGGGCTCGCCGCCTCGGCGTGGTACGGGACGCCGGTCACCGCGGCGCGTCGGCGCAACCAGTCCGGGTCCGTGCCGTCCACCCACGTGTAGACGACGTCGATGGGGAAGGCCACGTCCTCGGGGCGCCTCCCGGCGAACTCCGGCCGGCTGCGCACCGTCGCGCTGCCGGTGGGCGGCACCAGCGCGGTGAACGTCGACTCGGGCACCAGGACAACGGGCGAGGACGTCCGCACCTGCTCCGCCACCGGGTTACGGCGCGGGGCGACGAGTGTGTCGCCCTGGCGCGTCCAGAACTCGACGTCACAGCCGTACTCCAGCCCCAGCACCAGACGGTGTCGGGGGTCCGTCCGGTACCAGGTGAGTCGGACCACCCGGGCGTCGGTGAGCCGGTCCCAGGTCCTGGGCTCGAACCCGGCCGCGGGTGGCGCCTCGCGGTCGCGGCGGGGTACGCAGACGTAGCCGGGCACCCGGGCGCAGGCCGCCGCGAGGGCGGCGTACACCCGGGGGCGGTCGGCCGCGTCGACGGCCACCACGGACGTACGGTGTGAGCGCCCGCGGACGCGGAAGTGCTCCACGCCGGCCTCGTCCAGTGCCGCCGTGACGGCCGCGAGGTTCGCCGCGCGAGCCCGCAGCGGGGTTACGGCCGCGTCGACGTGGGCAATTCGTGCTCCGCGGTCGGCCGTCACCACGGCCCGGTCACCGCCGGCGAGCAGTTCGGGTTGCCGCCGGGCCAGCCGCTCACCCCGACGCCCCGCCCCCTGGGCGTCCCGGGAAGCCCGCGCGACCCACTGCTTCAGCTGGTGGCGCGCTCGCGGGCTCACCTTGGTCGCGATGGCACGACGGGTCTGCGCGCTCAGCACCCGACGGTAGACGTCGACGAGCCCCGACGGCTCGGCGAGCGCCGAGGGTGGTTCCGACGAGGACGGTTCGGGTGCGGGGCGTACCAACTGGGCTCCACTGGGGATGGTTGCGGGAAGACGGGCTCAGAGACGCGGCCGGTCAGCCGTCGGCCTCATCATGGCGGCGTGCGGCCGGTGGCCCTGTTGAACCTGTTGTTCGGCAGGGTCGGGGCGTCGACGGGAGCGGCCCGACGGGCTCCCGGCACCGGCCGGAAGGAGGTGCGCCACAGGGCGGTGGCGCCCAACCGCCGACGCTCGGCCACCACGTCGTCGGGCAGCTCGAAGGGCGCCGGGAAGGGCAGGTAGCGCGGTAGGAAACCGGCCAGCATCTTCTCCTGCTCCTCGAACGCCCGGGAGTCCGAGTCGGTGTCGTTGAGGCAGAACACGTCGCGGTGCCGGCGGGCCAGCAGCTCCGCGAGGCGGGCGGGCGTCGAGGGGTGGCCGAGGTCCGCGTACTCGTACTCGATGTCGGCCGGAACCGCCTGGCCGGTCAGGTACGCCCAGTACTGGTGCAGTGAGGACGGAATGGAGAGGTCGCCCTGGTGGCGGAAGCGGTGCTGGGCCGTGGCCAGCACGTCTGCGGGCAGCTTGCCCTCGATCTGCTGCATGATGCTGCGCCGCAGCGCGAACGGCGTGTGCTTCATCTTCTGGGTGATGGTGACGCCGAACTGCCGCTGGATGTGCCGGCGGTTGTTCTTGCCGGCGGCGTTCACCGGTGGGTCGTCAGGCTTCGCCTCGCCCAGCCCGAACTGCGCCGGGGAGAGGAAGAACTTGGCGATCCCGTTGGCGTGGAAGAAGTGCGTCGGCAGCAGCGGACGGCCCAGGAAGACGTCGTCGTTGAGGTAGAGGAAGTGTTCGGCCAGGCCGTCGATGCGGTGCAACCGGGACTCGATGGCGTGGGAGTTGAACGAGGAACGGCCGCCGAGGTCGGCGAAGAGTTCGGAGTGCGTGACGACGGTGACCATCGGGTGGTGCGGATCCAGCCAGCTCGGCAGCTGACTGTCGGTGACCAGGAAGATCCGGCGTAGCCACGGCGCGAAGCTGTGCAGCGAACGCATCGAATACCGCAGCTCGTCCCGGTTGTGGTAGCGCGACGTGTTCGCCGCCACCGCGTGCAGCGGGCCGTCGGGCGTGCCGAGCGCGGCCATCTTGCGCTTCAGCCACTCCGGGTCGGACCCGTCCACCCAGGTGTAGACGGCGTCGATCGGGAAGCCGACCCGGTCCGGGGCCCGGACCGTCAGATCTCGGCGGGTGCGGTAGGTGTGGTCGTCCGCCTCGGGAACGAAGTGGCTGATGAGGGCCGCGGCGACCCGGACCTTCTCCGCCTCGGCAGGCGCCTCGTCGATCACCGCGTTGTGCCGGGGTGCGCGCACCACGTCGCCGTGCCGGGTCCAGAATTCGATCTCGCAGGCGAACTGCGCGCCGAGAACGACGCCTGCCTTCGCGTCGGTCACCGGAAACCAGATCTGGAACACCTCGGCCGGGGCCGCGTCCGGCTGATTCCGGCCGGGCTGGACGGTGACCACCCGGACGTGCGCGCCGGACAGCGTCGGCGCGGACCGGACCAGGCGGCGCAGCACCGCCGGCCGCTGGTCGTCGAGGACGGCGACGGTGCTGCGCAGGTAGTCGTCGTTGCGCAGGCAGTGGTAGTCGATGCCGGCCGTCTCCAGGGCGGCGGTGACCGCGGCGAGGTTGCGGTGCCACAGCTGCAACGGCGTGGCGCTGGCGACCACCTCGGCCTGGGTTCGGACGCCACCGTCGGGCACGGTCACCCGGGCGCCCAACGGGTGCACGGTGTCGCCGCCACGCGGGCGGGACAACGTCTGCACCAGGCCGATGCGGCGGTGCGCGGGCAGCAGACCCAGCAGACGCCGTCGTGCGGGTGGGGGCAGCAGTCGGTAGACCTTCAGGGCGATCACGCGCCGGGCCGTCCGCTCGGGACGGCCCGCTCGTCGGCGGCCACCTCAGCGCTGCTGGTGAACGGCGTCGTGGAACCCCACGCGCGCGGACGTGACACACACCGGTGGAGCCATCACTGCATGCCTTTCGCCATCCCCCGTGGGCACCGCGCGACGATCTGGCGAGCCGACCACACGCTGTGCGGCGGTGGTGGTGGGCCAGATCCCCGGGCCGGCGCACTCTCCCGCACAGCGGGAGTGGTGGCCGCCGCAGGTGCGCCCGAAGCAGTGCGTTTACCTGCGGGCAATCAAACAACCACATGAGCGACAGCTGGCCTACAGGGGAAAGTCGCATAAAGATGTTGTGCACCGATTTTCGGTAAGAATCCTGGCCGTTCAGGTGGTACGACCACACCGGTGCAGCTGGCTGATCTGCCCCAACCGGTGACCGACCCGGTACGGCGGTCACCGCCGCCACGCCCCGACCTGGCAGAGTGGCGGGGTGACCGAGACCGAGCCCGCCGCGACCCGGGTGCTGCACCCGCCGGTCGGGTACCGGCTGGTCGCGTCGGTCCGCGCCCTGACCTTCAGCCCGTACGACCCGTGCGCGCGCATCGCCGCCGGCACGTTCTGGTGGGCGACCCGTACCCCGGACGGGCCGGCCACCCTGGCTCTGCGGCCGGCCGGCGGTGAGCTGCTCGCGGAGGGCTACGGGCCCGGCGCCGAGCACGTCCTCGCCCGCGCCGACGCGATCGCGGGGCTGCGCGACGATCTGACCGGCTTCACCGAGCTGGCCGCGGCGCACCCGCTGGTCGCCCGGCTGGCCCGGGAGCACCGGGGGCTACGGATGCCCGCCACCGGGCAGGTCTTCCCCCGACTGCTGCGCGCGGTCTTCGAGCAGAAGGTCACCGGCAAGGAGGCCTACCGGGCGTACGCGGCGACCGTGCGGCACTTCCGCGAGCCGGCGCCCGGCCCGCTTCAGCCGCTGCTGCTGCCGCCCGAGGCCGCAGCGGTGGCCGCGACCCCGTACTGGGTGTTCCACCCGTTCGGGGTGGAGCAGCGGCGAGCCGACACGCTCCGTCGCGCCGCGGCGCTCGCCGACCGCCTGGAGCGCTGCGCCGACGCCACCGAGGCCACCCGCCGGCTGACCGCCATCCCAGGCATCGGCCCGTGGACGGCCGCCGAGGTGGTCCGGATCGCGTACGGGGATCCGGACGCGGTCAGCGTCGGCGACTATCACATCCCGAACACGGTGGCCTGGGCACTCGCCGGCGAACCGAGGGGCGACGACGCCCGGATGGTGGCCCTGCTGGAGCCGTTCCGGGGTCACCGGGGCCGGGTGTGCCTGCTGCTGGCCGCCGCCGGCATCCAGGCGCCGAAGTACGGCCCGCGCGCCCCGATCCGCTCGTTCGCCCGCTTCTGACCCGGGCGGCGCGGTCAGCGGCCGGCGCAGAGCCGACGCAGGGTGCGACCGAGCCACCACGCGTACCCGTGCTGCACGGCCCGGACCGCCGGGCCTCCGGCGCGGGTTAACCAGCGGTCCGGACGGCTGAACGCGCGTACCTCGAACCAGACCGCGCCGGCGTCGTCGCGGCCAACCTCGAACGCCTCCTCGCCCCGCTCCGGGTGCCCGGGCAGGGTGCCGTAGCCGAAGCCGGCGAGCACGGGTGAATCCTCGCTCCAGACCACCCGGCACGGCCCCCAGACGCGGGTCGGGCCGACACCGAGGCCGGACGCCACCAGCACCCCCGCGGTGGCGCGCGGGGCATCGGTGCGGATCCGGACGCCGGCGGCGCGGTGCAGCCGCCAGCTCAGCAGCGCCTCCGCCGCGGTCTCGAAGCAGCCGGCCGGCAGCGGGTACCGGTGGCGCAGGTGGTGGTAACCGGCGGGCAGCGGACCATGCCGGGTCGACCCCACTTCCGGGTACGTCAGCTCGGCCACCGCTCCCCCTCGCCGTCGTGCGGACACCGGCCAGGGTACGGCCGGCGCGAACGGCCCGCCCGCGGATGCGGTGGGCGGCTGTGGTGTGCTGCCTCGATGAGCGTCGAGGCGAGCATCGTCCCGGCCGGTGTCGCGGACGCCGGCGAGATCCTCACCGTGCAGCGCGCCGCGTACCTGACCGAGGCGCAGAACTACACCGATCCGTTCCTGCCGCCGTTGACCGAGACGCTGGCCGAGGTGGTGGCGGCGTTGGCCGGCCCGACCATCGTGCTCGCCGCTCGGTTGGGTCACCGTCTGGTCGGCTCGGTACGGGCCGAACTGGACGGGGACACCGCGCGCGTCGGTCGCCTCTCGGTCGCACCGGACCAGCAGGGGCGGGGCGTCGGGGGCCGACTGCTCGCCGCGATCGAGGCGGCCTGCGTCGGCCGGGCCGCCCGGTTCACCCTGTTCACGGGGGCGGGCAGCGCGCCGAACCTGCGGCTGTACGAGCGGCACGGCTACCGGATCGTGGCGTACCGGCCGGACCCGAACGGCATCCGGTTGGCCGTGCTGGAGAAGCCTGCGGTCAGCCCTGCTCGCACCGACGTCTGAGCCCGTCGGCCTCCATCCGCAGGTAGCGGCGGAACAGTTCGCCGTACAGCCAACCGATCGGCCCGGCCAACGGCCCGGACTGGGTCATCGCCAGCTCGACGAGGGTCCGTCCATCGGGCAGCGGCAGCAGCCGGTGCTCCGCCGTGGTCCGCACGCCGGGGGTCTCTGTGACACCGGCGTTCAACACCGCCACCGTCGAAGCTCCTGAGTGGACGTGGGTCAGGCGGCCTCGTGCAGGTCGGCCAGGCTGAGCGGGGTACGCCGACGCAGCAGCTCCTCCAGCTCCGGCACCGAACCGACCTCACCGAGCACGTTGCGGCCACCGCCGAACCGCTCGGGGTAACGGCGGGTCAGCCGGTAGCGGTAGCGGCCCCGGATCAGCTCGACGCTCACCCGCCACCGCCCGCAGCAGTCACAAACCCACTCGGACACCTCGCGAAAGTAGCTCTGACCTGCAGTTATTCGATTCGCCCGGCGGGGACGAGCGGCACGCGGGCGGACACGACGCCCCCGCACCCACGGTGATCTGCCTCACGACTGTCGGTGCCGTCTGGTTGACTGGTCGGCGTGGACCTGCCGATCAACCCACCGGTCGAGCCGATGCTGGCCAAGAGCGTCGCCAAGCTGCCCACCACGCCCGGGGTGACCTATGAGCCCAAGTGGGACGGGTTCCGGTGCATCGTGTTCCGCGACGGCGACGAGGTCGAGCTGGCCAGCCGGGGCGGCAAGTCGATGACCCGATACTTCCCCGAGGTGGTCGAGCAGGCGCTGCGGCAGTTGCCGGAGCGGTGCGCGGTCGACGGCGAGTTGATCGTGATCCGACGGGATGGCCCGGACGGCCAGCCCCGGCTCGATTTCGAGCTGCTGGCCCAGCGCATCCACCCGGCGGCGTCCCGGGTGACGATGCTGGCCGAGACCACCCCGGCCGACTTCGTCGCGTTCGACCTGCTGGCCATCGGCGACGAGGCGCTGCTCGACCAGCCGTACCCCCGCCGCCGGGAGCGTCTGGTCGAGGCCCTGGCCGGGGTGCGCCCGCCGGTGCACGTCACCCAGGTCACCACCGATGCCGAGACCGCGCGCCGCTGGTTCGACGTCTTCGAGGGCGCCGGCCTGGACGGCTTGATCGTCAAGCCGGCCGATCTGCCGTACGAGCCGGGCAAGCGGCTGATGTTCAAGGTCAAGCACGCCCGCACCGCCGACGTCGTGGTCGCGGGTTTCCGCTGGCACAAGTCCGGTCCGGTGGTCGGCTCGCTGCTGCTCGGCCTGTACGACGACACCGGGGTGCTGCACCACGTGGGGGTGAGCGCGTCGTTCAGCATGGCCCGCCGCGCCGAGTTGCTCGACGAGTTGGCCCCCTACCGGGACACCGGCGGCGAGCACCCGTGGGTGCACGGCGACCACGAGCGCGGCCAGCGCATTCCGGGCGGGGTCAGCCGGTGGACCGGCACGAAGAACCTGGAATGGGAGCCGGTGCGCCCGGAGCTGGTGGTCGAGGTCGGCTACGACGCGATGGAGGGCGAACGGTTCCGGCACACCGCCCAGTTCGTCCGGTGGCGGCCGGACCGCGATCCCCGCTCGTGCCGCTACGACCAGCTTGACCGCCCGATCCGCTTCGACGTGGATCAGGTGCTGCGCGGCGATCCGGCGGCCACCGTGGACCGGGCCGCCACCGGCTCGGCGTAGCCTGGCCGTCGACTCGACCCCGGAGGACCACGTGATCCGTCGCCGTCTGGCCGCCCTCACCGTCGCGGCGCTGCTCACCGCCGGCTGCACCCTGCCGGCGTTCGCGCCACGCACCGACGTGGAGGGTGCGGCTGCGCCGACCGGCAGCGCGCCGACGTGGCGGGCCTGCCCGGAGGTCGCCGAGGATCTGGTCGGGCGGGGCGCACCGGACATGCGGTACGAGTGTGCCCGGATCGCGGTACCCCGCGACTGGGGCACCGGTGGCGGGGCGACCGCCGGCCCGGGTGCCGGGCAGACCTTCGAGATCGCCCTGCTGCGGGCCCGGTCCACCAAGCAGCGCGACCGGATCGGCTCGCTGGTGGTCAACCCGGGCGGCCCCGGCGGCTCCGGCGTCGACACCGCCGTCTACCTGTCCTTTGGGACCCAGTTCGGTGGGCTGCCCAGCTCGGTCACCGAGCGTTTCGACATCGTCGGCTTCGACCCGCGCGGGGTGTCCCGGTCCAGCCCGGTCAAGTGCATCTCGGACGCCGACCTGGACACCAGCTTCGGCTACGACCCTGATCCGGCCAGCCAGGCGGCGTTCGACGGCTTCGTCGGCCTGAGCCAGCGGATCGGGCGTGGCTGCGGCGACCGGTACGGCGACCAGTTGCCGCTGTACGGCAGCGAGCAGGCCGCCCGCGACATGGACGCCGTGCGGGCGGCGGTGGGTGACGACAAGTTGACCTACCTGGGTTACTCGTACGGGACCCTGCTGGGCGCCATCTACGCCCAGCTCTACCCGCAGCGGGTGCGGGCGTTGGTGCTCGACGGCGCGGTCGACCCGCAGCAGCGGCTGGTGGCCGGGTCGGAGAGCCAGGCCCGGGGCTTCGAGCGGGCCTTCGACAACTTCGCCCGCTGGTGCACGGCGAACGCCGGCCGCTGCCCGATCGCCCCGGACGCACGCGCCGCGGTCACCTCCGCCATCGACAAGGCCAAGGTCTCACCGGTACGCGGTGCCGACGGTCGGGAGGCCACCGCCGGCTGGGTCTTCTACGCGGTCATCTCGTCGCTCTACACCGAGTCCGGCTGGCAGGAGTTGGCCCAGGCGATCGACCGGCTGGCCGAGGGTGATCCGAAGGACGTGTTCCGGCTCGCCGACTCGTACGCCGGCCGGGAGTCCGACGGGCACTACTCGAACCTGTTCGACGCCAACCTGGCCATCAACTGCGCCGACGAGACGGAGAAGCCGAGCCGGGAGCAGATCCGCCAGTTGCAGTCCCAGTGGCGCACGAAGTATCCGCTGTTCGGTCCGGCGCTCGCGGTCGGCATGTTGAGCTGCGTCGAGTGGCCGGGTGGACGGGACCCGTACCCGACCGGCCGGGCCGGCGGCGCGCCGCCGATCGTGGTGGTCGGCACCACCGGCGACCCGGCGACGCCGTACGAGCAGACCGGCCGCCTCGCCTCGATGCTCGGCGTTGGCCGGGTGCTCACCTGGGAGGGCGAGGGGCACACCGCCTACCCGCAGACCTCCTGCGTCACCGACGCGGTCGACGCGTACCTGCTCGACCTCACCGTGCCCCGGGAGGGCCTGCGCTGCCCGGCCAGATGACCGGTGTGCCAGGCTGACCGGCATGACCGACGTGATCTGCCGGGAGGCGGTTCGGGCCGACCTGCCCGCCGTCATCGCCCTTCTCGCCGACGACGTCCTGGGCAAGGCCCGCGATTTCACCGAGGTGGACGAGGCGTACGAGCGGGCGTTCGCCGACATCAGCGCGGACCCACGTAACCAGCTGATCGTCGCCGAGCAGGGCGGCGACGTCGTCGGATGCCTCCAGATCACCTACATTCCGGGGCTCGGCCGGCACGGCGCCGAGCGGTCCCTGATCGAGTCGGTGCGGGTCCGCGCGGACCGGCGTGGCGCGGGTCTGGGCCGGGAGTTGATGACCTGGGCCATCGACCGGGCCCGCGAGAGTGGCTGTGCCCTGGTGCAGCTCACCACGGACAAGCGCCGCGCGGACGCGCACCGCTTCTATCTGGGTCTCGGCTTCGTGGCCAGCCACGAGGGCATGAAGCTCGCGCTCTGACCCGGGCCCGGCACTGACGTCAGGGCTCCACCCACCGCGGCGCGGACGCTTTGGAGTTGATGCCGTAAACGAATCGGGGGCGGTGATTCGGCTACGGCATCAACTCCAAAGGGAGCGCGGACCACCACCTCGCCCGCCACCGGACACGCACGGAGGCGACACGCACGGAGGCGACACGCGCGGCGCGGCCCCCCGTCAGCCGTCGACCAGGCGCCCGTCGCGCAGGACGAGCACCCGGTCGGCGAGGTCGATCAGGGCCGGGTCGTGCGTGGCCACCAGAGCCGTCATGCCGCGGGCGTGCACCACCGCGCGCAGCAGATCCATGATCGACCGACCGGTCTCCGAGTCGAGCTGACCGGTGGGCTCGTCGGCGATGAGCAGGTCCGGTTCGTTGGCGAGCGCGCGGGCCACCGCCACCCGCTGCTGCTGCCCGCCGGACAGCTCGTACGGGCGCTGGGCCGCGTGCCCGCCCAGGCCGACCAACTCCAGCAGCACGGCCACGCGCTGCTCCCGCTCCGCGGCCGGCACCTGCGCCAGCCGCAACGGCACACCCACGTTCTCGGCGGCGGAGAGAATCGGCACCAGCCCGAAGGTCTGGAACACGAATCCGACGGTGCCCCGGCGCAGCCGCAGCAGCTCCGCCTCACCGGCCGAGGTCACCTCGTGCCCGGCCACCACCACCTGACCGCTGTCCGGCCGGTCGAGCCCGCCGACCATGTTCAGCAGGGTGGTCTTGCCGGCACCGGAACGGCCCCGCACGGCGACAAGTTCACCACGGTTGGCGCTGAACGAGACGTCCCGCACCGCGTGCACCGCGTGCGCGCCCCGGCCGAAGCTCCGGCTGACGGCGCTGACCCGCACCACCTCGTCCGTGGTCGGCACCGACCCACCGTTGATTCCGGTCGCTCCGGTCACCACCATGTCCCGACGGCTCACGCTCTTGCCTCCTGCTCGTCCGCGGCCCGGTAACCGGGCCGTACCTGCACATGGTCGGGCTCCAGATCGAGCCGGACCCGCTCCTTCAGCGACAGCGCGTCAACGAACGCGGCCGGCAGCTGCATCCGCCCGTTGCGGTCCAGCACGGCGTACTCCTCGCTGACCAGTTCGGTGTTGCCGTCCGCACCGACCCGCGCGGTCCGTCGTACCTCGGAGGCGGTCCGCCCGTCGCGGATCGCGACGGTCCGGCGGACCTGCGTGGCCACGGCGTGGTCGTGAGTGACGACGACGATCGTCACGCCCAGCTCGGCGTTGATGGTGCGCAGCGCCGCGAAGACGGCCGCGCCGGTCGCCTCGTCCAGTTCGCCGGTCGGCTCATCGGCGAAGAGCACCTCCGGATCGTTGGCAACCGCCACGGCCACCGCGCACCGCTGCTGCTCGCCGCCGCTGAGCTGCCCCGGCCGCCGGTCCGCGCAGTAGCCCACGCCGACCATGTCGAGCAGTTCCCGGGCCCGCTCGCGACGGGCCTTGCGGCCAAGCCTGCCCGCGAGCTGCATCGGCAGCTCGACGTTCTCCAGCGCGGTGAGGTACGGCAGCAGGTTGCGGCCGGTCTGCTGCCAGACGAACCCGACCAGCTGCCGCCGGTAGCTCAACCGCCGCTTCCCGGACAGCGAGAGCAGGTCGTAGTCGGCTACCCGGGCGATGCCGGCGGTCGGCGTGTCCAGGCCGGACAGGATGTTGAGCAGGGTCGACTTGCCCGAGCCGGAGGCGCCGACGATCGCCACCAGTTCCCCCCGGTCGATGACCAGGTCGAGCCCCTGCAGGGCGACGACCTCCACCCCCTCGGTCTTGAAGATGCGCACTAGGCCGTCGCAGACGATGTGTCCGCGCAGCCGGTCCTGCCCGCCGGCCCGCTCGGCGGCGCGTTGCGCGGCCCGCTGTTGCAGCGCGGCCAGATCGGGCACCAGTTCACTCTGGGCGGTCGCGGTCATCTCAGTTCTCCTCTCCGAGCCGGAGCACCTCACCGAGGCGCAACCGGCGGTTGTTCAGGGCCTCAACGACAATCGCGAAGCCGAGGGCGATCGCCCCGAGCGCGACCACCGCGGCGACCAGGCCGGGCTCGAACGCCACCCGAACCGGTGTGCCGCCGGTGAACGCGGACAGGCCGAGCACCGGGTTGAGCAGCAACGGAAGAACCGCACCGACCACCGCGCCGGTCAGCACCGACACCGCGACCAGCGGGGTCAACTCGACCAGCAGCAGCCCCCGCCACTGGCGGCGGGACAGGCCGAGGGTGCGCAGCCGGGACAGCACCTGACCCCGGGCTCGCGCGCCGGCCAGAACGGTGAACGCGATGGCCAGCAGTCCGAACGCGATGCCGCCAGCCGCACCGCCCAGGAAACCGAACCCGAGGATGCCGTTCGCGCCGCCCTCGCCCAGCCCACGCCGAACACCCGCCCGGGTTTCCACCAACGTCCCGATCGGCCGATCCGGCCCCTTCACCGCACCGCTGTGTTGGAACCGGCGCTGCCCCTCATCACCGACCTTGCGCAACGCCTTTGGATCCAGCCCGTCCCCGGCCACCAGCAGACCCGTCGGCACCGGCGTGGTGTTCCGCTGCGGCAGCGCCTGCCAGGGCAGGATCACGAACCGACCGTCGTTCGCCGGCAACATCGGGAAATTGTCCACCGTGCCGGCCACCCGAAACTCGTACCGTTCGCCCTGCACCAAGACGAAAGCCGAACGGCCCACCCCCACCCGGGCCAGGTCGGCAGCGACCGCCGGGGAAACAATCGCCGGCAACGGCCCCGGACCGGCCTGAGCCGAACCCAACACAGCCGGCACCGGTAGGTTCGCCTGCGACTCCTCGGTCACCGCAGCCAACCCCGGACCGTCAACCAGCAGCACCGCCGCCTGCCCAGCCCGCAGATCAGTGCCGAACTCGTCAGCGGCCAACTGCTGTTCCGACTCGGCCAACACCGCAGTGACCGCCCGAACGCCAGGCAGACCACCCACCGCATCCACCGTGTCCGGCGCGAAGCGCTCCTTCTCCGGCGCGAACGGCCCACCCCGGATCACCGCATCCGCCGGAACCGCGAACTCGGCAGCCCGGTCCCGACTCGCACCAACCCCACCAGCGACGACCGCACAGAACACCGCCGTCCCGATCGCCAGGACCACCACGACCAGCGGTGCGGCGACCGCCGACCGGCCAGCCCGCGCAGTCCCGAGGAAAGCGACACTGCCCCGCATCCGCGCCGCCAACCGACTCACCACCAGCAACGGCCATGGATACACCCGCAACGCCAACACCGCCGCGGCGACCGCGAACAACACCGGCACCGACACCAACAACGGATCCACTTTCCCGAGGATGAGACCCCGCCGACGCAACAACACCACACCGAGAACAGCCAACAGCACCAGCGACACCTCGACCGTGAGCCGACGCGCCGACGGCCGCATCCGCGCCAGGTCGCGGCGCGCCGCACCGTCGACCGGCACAGCCAACGTCGCCACCGGCAACGCCAACGTCACCACCACCGTCACCACGACGCCGTACGAAGCAACCGGATCCGGGGCACCGGGAAACAGGGTGCCAAGCCACCAACCGAACACCGCAGCAGCCGGCACCACCAGCAGTGACTCGGCCAAGGTGCGGGTGGCGCCAGCGGTGGCCGCACCACCCCGAGCGCGCAACAACGCGAACTCCGAACGACGCCGCCGCACCGCGAGCATCGCCGCCATCCCGATCAACCCGGCCAAGGTCGCCAACACGCCCGACCCGATCACGGCCAACAACGTCCGCGCCGCATTGACCTGAGCGGCGAACGCCCGCAACGCACCATCCACGCCCGTCGTCAGCGTCAGGCCCGCCGGGACACCACGCTGCGCTTCGTCGAGGCCCCCGATCACCTGATCGAGATAGCGCACATCGATCTGGTCAACGCCCAGCCGATACCGCCAGCCAAACTGGACCGGCCAGCCCGCCGCGACCAGCTTGTCCAGGGCTGCCGGGCCGGTCACGCCGATGGCGACGAATGGACTCCTGGTGTCCGGATCGGTGACCTGTAACAGCTGCGGTAGGCCGTCCCACATTCCGTCCGTAGGGTCGTGGGGACGGAACAAGCCGACCACGACCAGGTCGAACGACGTACCAGCAGGCTGCCGGGGCCGGCGAGGGGCATCGGACCATCGCAGCCGCAGCACACTGCCCCGGCGCAGATTCAGTTTCCGGGCCACATCGACGTCGAGGGCCACCTCGGTCGGCCGGCCGGGGATGTACGTCTCGTTGGGCCATCCGCCCTCGATGAGGGCGGCGGCGTCCCGCACGCCGGGCACCACACGGAAACCAAGGTCGACCTTCAGGTAGCGAGCCGCCAGATCGGGACCGGTCACCCGGCCCGGCGAGGTTTCCGCGCTGTACCACCGCTCGTCGACCAGCCCTCGCAGCTGGGCGGGCAGCTGCGACTCGAGCACGGGCAACCGAGCCTGATTCGTCGATGCCACGGAGGTCGCAGGCAGATTCATGAACCCGGTCGTGTAGCTCATGTCCCGCCGGGCGGCCAACTCGCTGGCGAGTTGCCCCCGCAGGCCCTGCTCGGTGAACCGATTGACCAGCCGGGGCACCCCGCTGATCAGCAGCATCACCACCAGGGTCAGCACCGCCAGGAGCAGAAACTGCCCGCCATATGCCCGAACCCGCCGGACGGCGGTCGCGGTCATCTCAGCTCTCCTCTCCGAGCCGGAGCACCTCACCGAGGCGCAACCGGCGGTTGTTCACAGCCTCGACGGCAATCGCGAAGCCAAGGGCGATCGCCCCGAGCGCGACCACCGCGACAACCAGGCCGGGTTCGAACTCCACCCGGACCGGCACTCCGCCAGTGAACGCGGTCAGACCGAGCACCGGATTGAGCACCAGCGGCAACACCGCGCCGACCAGCGCCCCGGTCAGCACCGACACCCCGACCAGCGGAGTCAGCTCAACCACCAGCAACCCCCGCCACTGCCGACGGGACAACCCAAGAGTGCGCAACCGGGACAGCACCTGACCCCGAGCCCGCGCACCAGCCAACACAGTGAACGCGATGGCCAGCAGACCAAGGACCGTGCCGCCGGCCGCACCGCCCACGAACCCGAACACGAGGACACCGTTCGCGCCGCCGTCGGCGAGCTGGTGCCGTACGCCCGCTCGGGTGTCGACGGTGACCCCGAGTGGCCGTGCCTGACCGGTGACCGCCCCCTGCTGCTGGAAGCGCAGCTGACCCTGGTCACCGGCCTGCCGCAGCGCCTCCGCGTCGAGCTGGTCGCCGGCGACGAGCAGGCTGGTCGGCGCCGGTTGGGTGGCCCGCGGCGGCAGCGCCTGCCAGGGCAGGATGACGAACCGGTCGGTATCCGCCGGCAGCAGCGGGAAACCGTCCTGCGCGCCGGCCACCCGGAACTCGTACCGCTGCCCCTGCACCGCGACGAACGCCGAGTCCCGCAGGCCCGCCCTCGCCAGGTCGGCGGCGACGGCCGATGACACGATCGCGGGCAGCGCGCCGGGTTGGGCGCGGGCGGTGCGCACGGCGTCCGGCACCGTCACATCCACGCCGGACGCGCCGGTCACCCGGACCAGACCGGGACCATCGACCAGCAGCACGGTGGTCTGGCCGATCTGCGCGTCGGTGCCGACCTCGTCGGCCGCCAGCCGCTGATCCGGCTCGATCAGCACCGGCGTGGCGGCCTGGACGCCGGGTAGACCGTTCAGCGCGTCGACCGTGTCCGGGGCGAAGCGTTCCCCTCGGATCAGCGCGTCGGCGGGGACGACCTGTTCGGCGGCCCGACCTCGGCTCGCGTCGACGCCGGCGGCGACGACCGCGCTGAACGCCGCCGTCCCGATCGCCAACACCACCACCACCAACGGCGCCGCGACCGCCGAACGACCAGCCCGCGCCATACCGAGAAAGGCAACACTGCCGCGGGTCCGCACGGCGAGCCGACTGACGAGCAACAACGGCCAGGGGTACGCGCGCAGCGCGAGTACCGCCGCGGCCACCGCGAGCAGCACCGGCACCGAGACGAGCAGCGGGTCGACCTCGCCGAGGGCGAGTCCGCGCTGGCGCAGCAGCACGGCGCCGAGCCCGGCCAGCAGCAGCAGGAAGACCTCGACGGTCAGCCGGCGTGTCGACGGACGTACCCGGATCAGGTCGCGACGGGCCGCGCCGACGCTCTGTACCGCCAGCGTCGCCAGCGGCAGCGCGAGGGTGACCAGCACGGTCGCCGCGGCGGCGTACGGCGCGGTGGGGTCGGGCGCACCGGGGAACAGGGTGCCCAGCCACCAGCCCAGCGCCGCCGCGACCGGCACCACCAGCAGTGATTCGGCGAGGCTGCGGCGCGCGCCGGCGGTGGCCGCGCCGCCACGGGCCCGGATCAGCGCGAACTCCGAGCGGCGTCGGCGAGTGAACAGGGTCGCCGCGAGGACGATCAGCCCGGCCAGGGTGGCCAGGACGCCTGCCCCGACCACCGCGAGCAGGGTTCGTGCGGAGTTCACCTGGGCGGCGAACGCGCGCAGTGGGATGTCGACGGCCTGGGTCAGCGTGAGACCGGGCGGAACGTGGCGCTGCAACTGCTGCAGGCTCTCGATCGTCTGGTCGAGCTGGCGCGCGTCGATCCGGTCCACGCCGAGCCGGTAGCGCCACTGCATACGTACCGGCCAACCTTCGGCGGCCCGCTTGTCGACGATCACCGGGGCGACCACGCCAACGGCGGTGTAGGGCTCGCCGTCGCCCTCCGGTTCGATGATCTGGAGGATCTGCGGCAGCCCGCCCCAGGCGCCGCTCGCGCGGTCAAGGGGCCGGAACAACCCGACCACCACCATGGGTGCCGGATCGACGAGGACGCCGCCGGCAGCGGGCTCACCGATGCTCAGCTGGCTCCCGACGTGCAGGTTCAGCCTGCGCGCCACGTCCGCGTCGAGAGCCAGCTCGATGGGTCGGCCGACGACAAAGGTCTCGTTCGGCCAGGCGCCCTCGACGAGGGTGCTCTCCTGCTGAATGCCGGGCATGGCGCGCAGACCGAGGTCGACAAGCAGGCTGCGGACCTTCAGGTCGGGGCCGACCAGCCGGGTGGGCGTGGTGTCCACGGTGAACCACCGTCCGGTGGCGGCGGAGCGGACCCGCGGTGGCATCTCCTCGATCAGGCTGTCGAACTGTTCCCGCGCGCCGGGCATGACCGGCCCAGCAGCGGTGTCTACCTCCCCGGTGGAGTAGTTGAGATCCCGGCGGAAGGGCGGCTCGCCGTTGAGCTGCACCCGCAAACCCTCTTCGGCAAACCGGTTGACCAGTCGGGGCACCCCACTGACCAGCAGCGTGACCACCAGGGTCAACACCGCCAGGAGCAGAAACTGCCCGCCGTACGCCCGGACCCGCCGGACGGCCGCGCCGACGCTCATCTCAGCTCTCCTCTCCGAGCCGGAGCACCTCACCGAGGCGCAACCGGCGGCTGTTCAACGCCTCGACGGCGACCGCGAAGCCAAGAGCAACCGCCCCCAGCGCGACCACCGCGACAACCAAGCCAGGCTCGAACTCCACCCGGACCGGCACGCCACCGGTGAACGCGGCCAGCCCGAGCACCGGATTGAGCACCAGCGGCAACACCGTGCCTACCAGCGCCCCGGTCAGCACCGACACCCCGACCAGCGGGGTCAGCTCAACCACCAGCAACCCCCGCCACTGCCGACGAGACAGCCCAAGAGTGCGCAACCGGGACAGCACCTGACCCCGAGCCCGCGCACCAGCCAACACACTGAACGCGATGGCCAACAGACCGAGCACCACCCCACCCGCAGCACCACCCACGAAACCGAACACCAGGACACCGTTCGCGCCGCCGTCGGCGAACTGGTGCCGGACACCCACCCGGGTATCGACGGTCACCCCGAGCGGCCGACCCGGCCCCGTCACCGCACCGCTGCGTTGGAACCGGCTCTGCCCTTCGTTCCCGACCCTGCGCAACACCTCCACATCGAGCCGGTCCCCGGCCACCAGCAGACCCGTCGGCACCGGCGTCGTAATCCGCTTCGGCAACGCCTGCCACGGCAAGATGACGAACCGGTCGGGCGGATCGACCTCGCCGAGGGTGAGACCCCGCCGACGCAACAACACCACACCGAGAAGGGCCAACAGCAGCAACGACACCTCGACAGTCAGCCGACGCGCCGACGGAGGCACCCGCACCAGGTCACGACGGGCCGCACCGCCCACCGGCACACCCAACGCCGCCAACGGCAACGCCAACGTCACCAACACCGTCACCACAACGCCATACCAGGCAACCGGATCCGGGGCGCCAGGAACCAGCGTGCCCAGCCACCAACCCAACGCCGCAGCAACCGGCACCACCAGCGACGACTCAGCCAGACTGCGGCGTGCGCCGGCGGCGAACGTCCCACCACGAGCCCGGATCAGCGCGAACTCCGAGCGACGTCGCCGCACCGCCAGCATCGCCGCCAACACGATCAACCCGGCCAACGTCGCCAACACGCCCGACGCGATCACGGCCAGCAATGTGCGCGCCGCATCAACCTGAGCGGCGAACGCCCGCAACGCGCCGTCCACACCCACCGTCAACGTCAACCCCGACGGAACAGCACGCTGCGCATCATCCAGGCCCTCAACCAGATGACCGAGATAACGCACATCGATCTGATCAGCAGTCAACCGGTACCGCCAACCGAACCGGACCGGCCAACCCTTGCGGACCAGGTTGTCCAGAGCCGCCGGGCCGGTCACGCCGAGGGCGATGAACGGGTACCCCTCGCCTTCCGGATCGGTGACCTCAAGCAGTTGCGGTAGACCGTCCCACATCCCGTCCGTACGGTCGTTGGCACGAAAGAGGCCGACCACCACCAGATCGGACGCCTTACCAGCAGGTTGCAGAGGGCGCATCACAGGGTCGTCGCTTCGTTGCAGCCGCACCGCGCTGCCCCGGCGCAGCTTCAGCTTGCGGGCCACATCGACGTCGAGCGCCACCTCGGTCGGTCGGCCGGGGACGTAGGTCTCGTTGGGCCATTCACCTTCGACGATGGTGGCGGCATCCCGCACGCCGGGCACGGCGCGAAAACCAAGATCGACCTTAAGGTAGTGAGCCGCCAGATCGGGGCCGGTCACCCGGCCGGGCTGGATTTCCGCGCTGTACCACCGCTCGTCGACCAGCTCCCGCACCTGCGCGGGCAACTGGGCCTCCAGCACGGGCAGCCGAGCCTGACTCGACGACGCGATCGTACCCGCTGGCAGGTTCATCAGGCTGCTCGTGTAGCTCACGTCCCGGCGGGCGGGCAGTTCGCTGCTGAGCTGTGTCCGCAGGCCCTGGTCGGTGAGCCGGTTGACCAGCCGGGGCACCCCACTGATCAACAACACCATCACCAGAGTCAGCGCCGCCAACAGCAGAAACTGCCCCCCGTACGCCCGGACCCGCCGGACAGCGGCACCGACGCTCACCGATCTCCACCGATTCGGAGTTGCACCGCCGCCACCCGCTGACGGATGCCGGTGGCGATGAACGCGCTGAAGGCGAGCGCCGCCAGCAGCAGGCCGACCGCGGTCAGGCCGATGGGCGCCCAGGGCAGCGAGAATGCCGGCGGTGGGATCGGTCGGTCGGCGGCCGGGGTGAGGATGACCAGTGGGGCCATGGTGGCCCCGACCACGGCGCCGAGCAGCAGTCCGACGCCAACACCGATGCCGGCCAGGAAGGTCTGCTCGGCCAGCAGCGCCCGGGCCAGCAGCCGGGGCGTCGCGCCGAGGGTGGTCAACACGGCGAACTCACTCAGCCGACGCCGGGCGGTGGCCCACACGTCGACCATGAGGCCGACCAGGGCGAGCAGCACCGTGCCGAGCGCGGCGGCGAGCATCCCGGTGCGGGAACCCCGCCAGTACGGGTCGACGGCGGCGGCCTCGATCTCGGCCCGCCGGTCGAGGACGGTGACGCCGGCCAGTTGCTCGACGGCGCGGGTGGCGGCCGCCGGGTCGTCGGCACCGACCCACCACTCGGGTGTGTTCCGGACGATTCCACCACTGCGAATCAGCGCATCGACGGCCGTGGGCAGGTCGAGGAGTACACCCTGGCCCGAAGTCGTCGGCACGGAGTCCAGCTCACCGATCAGCCGGGCCGGCACGGACGCGCCGGCGAGGACCAGGGTGAAGGTGTCGCCGGTGTGCAGGCTCATCGCGTCGGGCACACCGGGCGTCATCAGGACCGGAACGGGCGTGATCGCTCCGGCGGGCACGATGGCGAACCGGGTGGGCGGATGGAAGGCGGTCCGCCCACCGGGAATCATGTCCACGGGGTAGTCGGCGACGACGCCCTGCGCGCTGGACCGCGCCCGGGCGGGCGGGCTACCGCCGGCCATGGCGCCCCAGGCCCCGGTCAGCGCGGCGGGCTGTTTGACGCCGTCCGCGCCGACCAGCGTCAGCCCGTCCACCTGAAGCCGGTACGAGGTCCCGGCGTCCGCTCCGCCGGCGGCCTCGAAGCCGGCGAGCCGCAGTCGCGCACCCCCCACGTCCGGTAGCTGCACGGTGAACGGCGCGGGTCGTCCGTCGCTGGTGGCGTTGACCGCCGGCAGCCGGAAGGCCGTCCCGTCGCTGCTGGTGACCAGCAGTGTCACGCCGACGTTCAGCAGGCGAGGGGCCCAGTCCACGGGGGTGCGCGCCGTACCGGTGATCGCCCGGGTGCCGGCGGGCAGTTCGACGCCGGTAGGAGCACCCCGCGCTGCGGTCATGCGCTGGTACTGCGTCGCCGGCGGATCGTCGCTCAGCCGGTCGGCGAGCCGGACGACGCCCTCCGCACCAGCCGAGTCGAAGCCGATCACGGTGACGGGCAGATCTCCGCGACCGACCCGCACCTCGTCGCGCCACACCGGCAGCGCCCGGCGTACGCCCGGCAGCGCGGCGAGTTCACCGGCCCGGTTCACCGGGGCGGCGCCGCCGCGCTCGGTCACCCGCAGGTCGGCGCCGACCGTGTGGCCGGCCTGCTCGACCTGGGACCGTTGCCCGGTGCTGACCAGGGACCAGGCGAGCGTGCTGCCGCCGACGGCGAGGGCGAGCAGCAGCACGGGTCCGGCGTGGGGACGCCGACCGGCCTGCCACATGCCCAGCATGGTGGCCGTCCACGGCCGCCGGTCGACGAACCGTTCGGCGAACCGGGTGAGCGGTGGGAGCACCCGCAGTGCCAGCACGGCCCCGGCGAGCACGCCGAGGGTGGGTGCGGCGACCAGCAGGGGGTCTAGGCCGAGCCGGCCGTTCGAGCCGGCGAGCGGTGAGGCGTACCGGCGCAGCTGCACCCAGGCGAGCATGGCGAGGGCGACGAGCACCAGATCGACGCTCGCGCGCTGGATGCTCGCCGACCGGTTCGGCCGGGATCGGGCGGCCATGTCGGCGACGTACGTGCCGGAACCCCGCAGCGTCGGCGCGACCATGGCCACCAGGCAGCCCGCCGCCGTCGCCGCGGCCGCCGCCCAGATCAGGGTGGTGTTACCGCCGGCGGTGGAGAGTTCCGCAGCGCCCCCGGGCCGGACGAATCGCAGCGCCTCGCCGGCGATCACCGGTCCGAGCAGCGCGGCCGGGGCCACCACCAGGGTCGCCTCCCGGGCGGCGAGGCCGGCCAGTTGGCGGCGGGCTGCGCCGCGGGCGCGCAGCAGCGCGGTCTGCGGGCGACGGTCCTCGTGCAGGAGGGCGGCGACCAGCACCAGCGCGTAGCCGCCAAGCACAAGGATGAGCAGCAGCGGAGTGGCCAGCGCGGAGCGACCCACCAAATCGGCCCGGGCGATCCGGTCCAGCAGCCGGTCGATCTTCGTCGCGACCTGCCCCGAGCTGCCCAGTTCGGCGGCCTCGGGCACCGCGACCGCGGCCGCGCTCACGGCGGCCCGTACGGCGGGCAGGTCAGCGGTGTCGACGCCGCCGAGGTCCGGTTCGGCCAGCCAGGACGCCGTCACCGAGCCCGGGAAGAGGGTCGCGAAGTCGGTCGGGTCGAGCGCGAACGGCCCGTAGGAGGTGGCCGATCCCGCGCTGCCCGTCCCCACCCCGGGGGCCAGCAGCCAGTACGCCTCGGCCGGGTCGCGGGGTCGCCAGGTGCCGGCGAGCACCACCTCGCTGGCCTTCTCGGCGGAGCGGTCCCGCAGCGGAATCCGGTCGCCGACGGTCAGGCCGAGTGTCGTGGCGACCCGCTCCGGCAGGCTCACCTGGGCCGGCGTCGCGCCGGGGCGGGGCCACGCGCCGCCGGTCAGCTCGGCGTGTGCGGTCAGGTCGTCGAGGGTGGCCAGGTTGGCGAAGATCGGCTCGCCGCCCTTGCGCGGCACCGAGCCGAGATCGCCGGTCAGTTCCCGGCCGGTGCCGTACCGCGCGGCGTAGACGGCGACCGGGACGCCGGCGAGCCCGTCGGCGAGCTGTGCTCGCGCCGCGCCGTCGCGCGTGGCGAACTCGGCGGCGTCGCGACCACCGGACCCGGTGATCAACAGGCCGCGTTCCTCGACCGGTGACGCCGCGACCAACGCGCGCTGCCCGGCGTCCACCGCACGGCGGTTGTAGTCCGACAGACCGGTGACCAACGCTACGGCGACCAGGGCGGCGAGCACCGCGGCAACCAGCAGACCCCGCGCCTCGCGGGCCCGCCTCCACACCAGCTTCATCCGACGCCTCCCCTGGCCCTGGCGGGCCGACGACCTTCAAGACAGGTCACCTACGGGAAAAGGTTCGTGCCCGTTACATGATCGTTATTACCAGGACAGTCGAGGGGGTCACGTACCGCGTCGGGCGGCCCGTACGGCGAAGGCGATCGCGCTCACGACGAGCAGTGCGCCGATGAGCTGGAGGCCCGGCGAGTCGTCGACTCCTCCGTACACGACGGCGGCGACGCCGAGGACGACGGCCGCGATGGCGACGACGTGCCTCATGGGGTCTCCTCCTCGATCCATTCGAGCAGGTCCCCGGGCTGGCATTCGAGCACCCGGCACATCGCTTCGAGGGTGCTGAAACGGACGGCCTTGGCACGGCCGTTCTTCAGCACCGCCACGTTTGCCGGGGTGAGCCCGACGCGCTCCGCGAACTCGCCGACGCTCATCTTGCGTTTGGCCAGCTCGACATCGATCCGGACGACGATGGGCATCAGATCACCGCTTCCATGTCGGTCCGCAGCGTGGTGGCCTGCCGCAGCAGGGCGCGCATGACCACCATGAGGAGCCCCAGCACGGTGACGCCCACCGTCAGCAGGAACAGCAGGAGCGGCAGCCCGGGATCATCCGCATTGAACCCCACGTAGAGGAAGACGCCCACCAGCACCAGCCACGCGGCGGCGATGGCCCAGACGATGGCGTCCACCCACTTCAGCGACGCCTCGGTGAAGATGCGGTCGTTCTTGACCAGGCTGAGCAGCTGCCACGTCGCGACGATCACCACCTGAACGCAGAGCACCCAGAAGACCGTCACGATCGTCGCCGGCCACCGGAGGTACGCGTCCTGTGGCGACTCCTGCGCCATGTGCGCGAACTGCCCCGGCAGCGAGAGGGTCTGAAAAGGACAAGGATCCCGAACAGCACCACGAGAAATGCTCGGAGAGCGGACACCGCTCGACGTTCAACAAACATGCATTGATTTTCGCTCGTTAAGGGCCGACGGAGGAGTGGATGGCCTGCACGCGCCTGGGCGATCCGCCCCTCCGATGCGCCCGCGGTGGCTGTATCTCGTCTGTGCGGCCGCCTGGCCGTGCCCGCCGGCCCGACTGCTGCTGACCAGGCAGTACCGGCGGGATCGGGTGGGGTTGTCGGTCGACCTGGCGAGCCAGTTGTTCGAGGCGACGGCAGACCTGCTGAAGCTGAACCCGGACGGGGTACCCGACCCTCGGGAGCTGTTCGACAGGTTCGTGGCGTGGACGGCCCGGCCGCCCTCGGGAGAACGGAGCTAGGGGGTGCGCTTGGCGCGGCTGGGCTGCACGCGCTTGGGCTCGCCCGGCATCTTCGGGTGGTCGGGCGGGTACGGCAGGTCGCCCTGGCCGGCGGCGGCGTCGCGGTCGGCCCACTCCAGCAGAGGGGTGATGTCCCACGGGGCGTCGTCGATGCCGGCGTGCGGATCGCCCCGCTCGGCCAGTCGGGTCGGGACGGTGCGCAGGTCGAAGTCGTCGGGGTCGACGTCGGGCAGTTCGACCCAGGTGACCGGGGTGGAGACGGTGGCCCGCGCGTTGGCGCGCAGCGAGTACGCGCAGGCGATCGTCCGGTCCCGGGCCATCTGGTTGTAGTCGACGAAGACCCGGCTGCCGCGCTCCTCCTTCCACCAGGCGGTGGTCACCAGGTCGGGGTCGCGGCGTTCCACCTCCCGGGCGAGCGCGATGGTGGCCCGGCGCACCTCGGTGAACGTCCAGCGGGGCTGGATGCGCAGGTAGACGTGCACGCCGCGACCGCCGGAGGTCTTCGGCCAGCCGGGCACGCCCAGCTCGTCGAGGACCGCTCGGACCTGACCGGCGGCGCGCGCCGCGTCGGCGAAGTCGGTGCCGGGCTGCGGGTCGAGGTCGATGCGCAGCTCGTCGGGGCGGTCCACGTCGGCGGCGCGCACCGGCCACGGGTGGAACACGATGGTGCCCATCTGCGCCGCCCAGGCCACGTGCGCGAGGTCGACCGGGCAGAGTTCCGCCGCGCCGCGACCACTCGGGAAGGTGATCTGGGCGGTCGTCACCCAGGGCGGCACGCCCCGGGTGGGCACCCGTTTCTGGAAGAACGCCTCACCCTCGACGCCCTCGGGGAAACGTTGCAGCGTGGTGGGCCGGTCCCGCAGGGCGCGCATGATCCCGTCGCCGACCGCGAGGTAGTAGTGGAAGACGTCCGCCTTGGTGAAGCCCCGCTGCGGGAAGATCACCCGGTCCGGACTGCTCAGCCGCACGCTGTGCCCGGCCACCTCGACCTCGGTGACCGCCGCCTTGGTCCCAGCCATCTCGCGACCATATGCCACAGCCCCGACGTTCGACGTACCGTTGACGGGTGAGTCTTGACGACAACGAGCTGCCCCGCACCGAGGACGAGTGGCGGGTCCGGTTGACCCCCGAGGAGTTCCACGTCCTGCGGGAGGCCGGCACCGAACGTCCGTGGACCGGCGAGTACGTGGACACCAAGACCCAAGGGGTCTACCACTGCCGCGCCTGCGGGTTGGAACTCTTCTCCAGCGACACGAAGTTCGACTCGCACTGCGGGTGGCCGAGCTTCGACGACGCCATCCCGGGGCGGGTCAAGGAAATCGAGGACCGCAGCCTCGGCATGGCGCGTACGGAGATCCGCTGCGCCCGCTGCGACAGCCACCTCGGGCACGTGTTCCACGGCGAGGGCTTCACTCCGAAGGACACCCGGCACTGCGTCAACTCGATCTCGGTCCGGCTGGAACCCCGCTGACCTGAGCGGTCCGGGAGCGGTCCGACAGCGGCCCGGGAGCGGTCGACGCGCTCAGGGCGTACCCCTGAGCATCTCGACCTCGGCGGTCCGGGACCGCTCGATGCGCCGGGCAAGGTCGCGGACCTGGTCGCTGCGGCCGACGTCGACCTGGGCGCGGGCCAGGTCGGCGGCGGCCCGCTGGTGGTCGGCGAGCACCTCGCGCAGCACCCGGTCGACGTCCGCGTCCGGTGCGGCCCGCAGCCGGTCGAGCGCGGCGTCGTCGCCGTGCCCGTCGTGGTGGTGGGCGGTCACGCTGGCGCCCGGCCCTTCGGTGGGCAGCCAGCCCCGCATGGCGGTCAGCTCGTCGGCCTCGGTCGCCTCGATGGCGGCGGCGAGGGTGCGGAGCGCGTCGTCGCGCAGCCGGTCGCGGGCCAGTCGGACGATCTGCAGGGTGCGTTCGCTGTGCCCGACCATGGTGCCCAGGAACACCACGTCGATGCCGCTCATCACCTCACCGGCGGCCGGTCCGGCCAGCGCCGACCCGGCCGGGGGCGCTGGCGCGGGCCGCGGCCCGGCCGGGGTGGGTGGCCCGGCGCAGGCGCCGGTGAGCAGCAGGGCGGCGAGCAGGGACACCAGAGGGGTACACCGCATGCCGGGTGCTCCGATCTCGCGAGGTGGCGGCACGGGTGCGGCCGTCGACCGCCCCCGCGCGGTCAGACCTGAAGCCAGAGCGCCGGTACGTTCGGCGGCTCCCAGCCGGGGATGGCGGTGTGCGCCTGCCGGCAGCGGTACGTCAGTCCGCCGTAGGTGACCTGGTCGCCGACCTGGTACGCCCGGCCCGTCGTCCAACTGCCACCCGGCGCGGGCGGGGTCGTCGGCGTG
>NZ_WBKR01000067.1 GCF_008868155.1 Micromonospora sp. ALFpr18c | reverse complement strand
AGGGGCGTGCCGGGGTACCCGGGGCTGGTCAGTGGGTGAGGCGGGCTGCGGCGCTGAAGAGGTGCACGGCCAGGTCGGCCAGGGCCGTGGCGGTCTGGTCGATCGGGGAGCGGGGGAGCACGATGTGGCTCACCACGAGCCGGACGATCGTGTCGGCGGCGAAGGCCAGCGCGGCCTGGTCCGCTCCCGGCAGGTGGTCGCCGGCCCAGTCGATCAGCGCGCCGGACGCCTCGGTGAGCACGACCTCGGCCCGGGTGGTGAGGTACGGGAGCAACTCGTCGGAGCCGCCTCGGGCACTGGTCAGGATGGCTTTGACCAGCGGGTTGTCGGCGGCCGTGGTGAGGGTGTGCGCGATCGCCGCGTGTGCGCCGGCGCGTACGTCGGAGCCGTGCGCGAGCAGGGCGGCCCGGACGTCGCCGACGAACCGGTCCACCTCGCGGCGGGCGAGCGCCTCGGCCAGCCCCGCCTTGCTGCCGAATTCGTTGTAGACGGTCTGCCGGCTCACCCCCGCCGTGGTGGCCACCCCGCCCATCCGGACCGCGTCCCAGCCTGCGGCGATGGTCCGCGCGCGGGCGGCGTCCACGATCGTGTCCCGCAGCCGCTGGCGGGGCGAGTCCGTCGATGTAGTCATGGTGGTCGAATTCTACGGGCGGTCCGCCGGCCCGCCCAGCGTCGAGCTGCCACCGCGACCCCGCGGGCCCGCCCCAGCGTCGAGCCGCCAGCGCGGCCCGCCCAGCCCGTCGGTCCGTGCGCTGGCGTGCGTGGTCGAGCCGCCAGCACGGGCCGGTAGCCCGCGCGGCACCGCCACCGGTCGCGGTGGCGGGCGGGTGCGACACGGCACGACGGCTCCCGGGCGCGGCGTCGCACCGCGTGACGCATAGGATGTGCGGTCATGGCACGCGTGCTCACTCCCCGCGCGGAGGACTTCCCCCGCTGGTACCAGGACCTGATCGCCAAGGCGAAGCTGGCCGACAACGGCCCGGTCCGCGGCACCATGGTCATCCGACCGGCCGGCTACGCCATCTGGGAGCGGATGCAGCTCGAGATGGACGCCCGGATCAAGGCGGCTGGCGCGGAGAACGCGTACTTCCCGCTGTTCATTCCGGAGAGCTACCTCAAGCGTGAGGCCGAGCACGTCGAGGGCTTCTCGCCGGAGTTGGCGGTGGTCACTCACGGTGGCGGCAAGCAGCTCGCCGAGCCGGTGGTGGTGCGCCCCACCAGCGAGACGGTGATCGGCGAGTTCATGGCCAAGTGGATCGACTCGTACCGGGACCTGCCGCTGCTGCTCAACCAGTGGGCGAACGTGGTCCGGTGGGAGCTGCGGCCACGGATCTTCCTGCGCACCAGTGAGTTCCTCTGGCAGGAGGGGCACACTGCGCACGCCACCCGCGAGGACGCGCGGGCGTACGCGCGGCGGATCCTGCACGAGGCGTACGAGGACCTGATGGTCAACGTGCTCGGCATCCCGGTCGTGGTGGGCCTGAAGACGGCCCGTGAGCGGTTCGCGGGCGCGACGGCCACGTACACCTGCGAAGGCATGATGGGCGACGGCAAGGCGCTGCAGTTGGGCACGAGCCACGAGCTGGGCCAGAACTTCGCCAAGGCGTTCGACATCAGCTACTCCTCGAAGGAGGGCGGTCGGGAGCACGCCTGGACCACCTCGTGGGGCACGTCGACCCGGATGCTGGGCGGCCTGATCATGGCGCACGGCGACGACAACGGTCTGCGGGTGCCGCCGCGGCTGGCGCCCATCCAGGCGTACGTCATGATCGTCAAGGACGGCGAGGGCGTCGCCGAGGCGGCGGCCAAGCTGCTCGACGGCCTGCGGGACGCCGGTGTCCGGGTCGCGCTCGACGACCGGACCGACACCGCGTTCGGCCGCCGGGCCGTCGACGCCGAGCTGCGTGGCTATCCGGTACGCGTCGAGGTCGGCCCCCGTGACCTGGCCGTCGGCAACGCGACGGTGGTGCGCCGTACCGACGGGTCGAAGGCCCCGACGCCGGTCGCCGACGTGGTCGGCGCGGTCCTCGCCGCGCTGGAGGCCGACCAGCAGGTGCTGCACGACCAGGCGTTGGCCAACCGCCAGTCGCGCACCGTGGAGGTGGCCACGCTCGCCGAGGCGATCGACGCCGCCGCGACCGGTTGGGCCCGGGTGCCGTGGTCGGTGGTCGGCGTGGCCGGCGAGGCCGAGGCGAACGGCCAGGGCGTCACGGTGCGCTGCCTGTTGCGTGCCGACGGCTCGGTACCGGACTCGGAGGACGAGCCGGACCTGGTCGCCATCCTCGCCCGCGCCTACTGAGGTGCTCGTCGACCGGTTCGAGCCGGGCCGGCTGATCATGCACCGGAACGTGCGGCACGGCCGGATCGGGTGGGTCCGGCCGGGCCGGGTGGTCAGCGACGACGAGCGGGGTCTGCTGGTCTGGATCGCCCGGGACTCCCCGGTGGCCCACGAGGTGACCGACGCCGGCCTGAACATGCGGTCCGTGCCGTTCGCCCAGTGGATCTCGTCGTCGTACCGGCTGGCGCACGGGCGCTGGAACGGGCCGCCGCTGCTGAAGTTCCTGCCCACCGGGGCGGCGCACTCGGTGTGGTGGTTCCGCGACGCGCAGGGCCGCTTCGCCCACTGGTACGTCAACCTGGAGGAACCCGGCGTGCGCTGGGACGACGGCCCGGTGGCCGGCGTCGACGTGGTGGATCAGGACCTCGACGTGGTGGTACGCCCGGACCTCAGCTGGGAGTGGAAGGACGAGGACGAGTTCGTCGAGCGGCTCGCCTTCGGCGACGACTACTGGGTGAGCGACGAGAAGGCGGTCCGGGCCGAGGGGGAGCGGGTGATCGCCCTCGCGGAGGCTGGCGAGTTCCCGTTCGACGGCACCTGGCGCGACTTCACCCCGCCGTCAGACTGGGACGTACCGGACGAACTTCCGCCGGGATGGGACCGTCCGCCGGTGCGCTGAGGGGTGTTCCGGGTCACCGGTGCGGTGGTGTGCGGGTCCGATGCGGGAGATCGGCAGCGGATCTGGCAGAATGGGTCGCTGGTATCCGGCGCGCGTTCGGCGCCCTCTAACCCGGGCGCGTTGCCAGTCCACCGAGTAGTCTCCGGCCCAACCCCACTGTGCCGGTCGGCGCTCACCCATGCACACCGCCCGTACCGGGCCGGTGAGATCGCAACAGGAGCGAAACAACTGTGGCCGTAAAGATCCGGCTCCTGCGGATGGGCAAGATCCGCAACCCGCAGTACCGCATCGTCATCGCCGACTCGCGCACCAAGCGTGACGGCCGGGCGATCGAGTTCGTCGGGGTGTACCAGCCGAAGGAGGACCCTTCGGTCATCGAGGTCAAGTCGGAGCGGGTCCAGTACTGGCTGTCCGTCGGCGCCCAGCCGAGCGAGGCGGTGCAGCGGCTGCTGGAGCTGACCGGTGACTGGCAGAAGTTCAAGGGCCTGCCGGCCCCGCCGCCGCTGAAGGTCAAGGCCGAGCAGGTCGACCGCAAGGCGGCGTACGAGGCTGAGGCGAAGGCCGCCGCCGGGCTGGCCCCGGAGACCCCGGCCAAGCCGGCCAAGAAGGCCGCCAAGGCTGCCGAGGCTCCGGCCGAGGCGCCGAAGACCGAGGCTCCGGCCGAGGCTCCGGCTGCCGCTGCCGACGCCGGTGAGCAGGCCTGACATGCCTCTGCGTCCGGCGTTGGAGCACCTGGTCAAGGGCATCGTCGACCACCCGGATGACGTCCGGGTGCGGATGGTCGATTCCCGTCGGGGCAAGCGGCTGGAAGTCCGCGTGCACCCCGAGGACCTCGGCACGGTGATCGGGCGGTCCGGCCGGACCGCCAAGGCGCTGCGTCAGGTGATCGGCTCCATCGGCGGGCGCGGAGTACGCGTCGACATCGTCGACTCGTACTGATGCAACTCGTCGTCGGAAGGATCGGCAAGCCGCACGGTGTCCGCGGTGAGGTCACCGTGGAAGTGCGGACCGACGAGCCCGAAGCACGGTTCGCCCCGGGGTCGGTGCTGCGCACCGAACCCGGGGCGGTCCCGCCGCCGGCGGACGGTCCGGGTGTGCCGTTCCGGGTGCCGGCCGAGCTGACCATCGAGGAAGCCCGCTTTCACCAGGGCCGGATGCTCGTCGCCTTCGACGGGATCCTGGACCGCGACGCCGCCGAGGCGCTGCGGGGGACGCTGCTCGTGGTGGACAGCGCCGACGTCGACCCTCCGGAGGACCCGGAGGAGTTCCACGACCACCAGTTGGTGGGTCTGGCCGTGGTCACCCCTGCCGGCGAGCGGCTGGGCGAGGTGTCCCGGATCGACCACGCGCCCTCCTCCGACCTGCTGGTGCTGCGGCGGCCCGAGGGTCGTACCGCGCTGATCCCGTTCGTCCGGGCGATCGTTCCGGAGGTCGACCTGGCCGGTGGACGCGTGATCGTCGACCCGCCGGCCGGACTGCTCGATCTTTAGGACCACCCCCATGCGCGTCGACGTCGTGTCGATCTTCCCGGAGTACTTCGCCCCGCTGGACCTGTCGCTGATCGGTCGTGCCCGGGCCAACGGCGTACTCCAGTTCGCCGTGCACGACCTGCGGACCTGGACGCACGACGTGCACCGCACGGTCGACGACACCCCGTACGGCGGTGGCCCGGGAATGGTGATGCGGCCCGAGCCGTGGGGCGCGGCGCTGGACGCGCTCGCGCCGGCCGAGGCCCCGCCGCCCCGGCTGCTGGTGCCCTCGCCGGCCGGTGCCCCGTTCACGCAGGCCATGGCGCACGAGTTGGCGTCCGAGCCGCACCTGCTCTTCGCCTGTGGCCGGTACGAGGGGATCGACCAGCGGGTGTTGGCGCACGCGGCGACCCGGATGCCGGTCACCGAGGTCTCGCTGGGCGACTACGTGCTCTTCGGTGGTGAGGTGGCGGTGCTGGTGATCCTGGAGGCGGTCACCCGACTGCTGCCCGGGGTGCTGGGCAACGCCGGCTCGCTGGACGAGGAGTCGCACGCGCACGGGCTGCTGGAGGCGCCGATCTACACCAAGCCGCCGAGCTGGCGTGGGCACGACGTGCCGGAGGTGCTCCGCTCCGGCGACCACGGCAGGATCGCGCGGTGGCGGCGCGAGGAGGGGCTGCTGCGGACCGCCGCCCGGCGTCCGGACCTGCTGGCCGCGCTGCCGCCCGATCAGCTCGACAAACGGGACATCGCGGCACTGGATCGGGCCGGATTTCAGCTGCCGCCGGGGGATGTGGCAAAGTAGGGGGGTTGCCGCATCCGTCCGCGCCCGCGGGCGGCTGCGAGGATCCCCGACCGGGGTCGGCCCGCCGACCACCACCCGGGGATCAGAATCACCCACCCGCGCACCGAGTGACGGTGCGCCGTGAGCCTCACGAGGACGCAGCGATGAACATCCTGGACGCCCTTGACGCCCAGTCGAAGCGGACCGACCTTCCCGACTTCCGTGCCGGTGACACCGTCAAGGTGCACGCGCGGGTCGTCGAGGGCAACCGGTCCCGTGTCCAGATCTTCCAGGGCGTCGTGATCCGCCGCCAGGGTGACGGTCTGCGCGAGACCTTCTCGGTCCGCAAGGTCAGCTTCGGTGTCGGCGTCGAGCGGACCTACCCGCTCAACGGCCCGGGCATCGACCGGATCGAGGTCGTGACCCGCGGTGACGTGCGTCGCGCCAAGCTGTACTACCTGCGCGAGCTGCGCGGCAAGAAGGCCAAGATCAAGGAGAAGCGGGAGAAGCAGCCCAGCTGACTTCCCGCTCGCCACGCCGCCTGAGCTGCGCGTATGCCGTACCGACCGGACCGCACTACCCTGGTCGTACGGGCGCAGCCAGGCGGCGTTCCCGCCCACGTGGCGGGCAGCCGTCCACAACCGCCCGTGGAGCCTCGACGAGGCTCCCGGGCGGTGGTGTTTCTGCGGACCGGGGAGTGGCGTGGTGCAGACGCTTGACGAGGACGGCACCGTCGATCCGTGGCGCCGGCGGGTCCGCCGTGGCCGCCGCCAGATGCCCCTCTGGCAGGAGCTTCCGCTGCTGCTGGTGGTCGCGTTCTGCCTCGCGGTGCTGATCCGCACGTTCCTGCTCCAGGCGTTCTTCATCCCGTCCGGTTCGATGGAGGACACTCTCCTCATCGGTGACCGGGTGCTGGTCAACAAGGTCGTCTACGACGTCCGTGACCCGGTACGCGGCGAGGTGGTGGTGTTCCGGGGCACCGACCGCTGGGCGCCGCAGGTCGACGAGCAGCCGGAGCCGGGCTTCGCCGGCAAGCTCGCGCGTACCGTCGGCGACCTGGTCGGGGTGAGCCGCCCCGGTGAGAAGGACTTCATCAAGCGGGTCATCGGGCTTCCCGGCGACCGGGTGAAGTGCTGCGACACCCAGGGCCGGGTCACCGTCAACGGCACCCCGCTCAACGAGCCGTACGTCCTGCGGGACTCCCCGTTGGACCTGCCGCCCAACCCGCAGGAGTGCCGCTCCCGGCGCTTCGACGAGGTGGTCGTACCCCCGGGTCAGATCTTCGTCATGGGCGACCACCGCGAGGTCTCGCAGGACGCGCGCTGCCAGGGTCCGGTGCCGATCGACAACGTCGTCGGCCGGGCCTTCATGGTGGTGTGGCCGTCGTCGCGCTGGAGTGCCCTGTCGGTGCCGCCGACCTTCGAGGATGTGGCCGGGCCGGTCACGGCCTCGTCGGGTGCGCCTCCGGTCCGGCCGACCCCGCAGGGTGGTGTGCTGCTGATGCTTCCCCTGGCGGTGGCGCTGCGGGGTTCCCGCGCGTTCCGGACGGTGACGTCCAGTTCGGCAACGTAGGCTCCTTGGCGTGATTGACGAGCAGACCGACAAGCCGCGTAGCTCCTTCTGGAAGGAGCTGCCGATCCTGCTGGGTGTGGCGATCCTGGTCGCGGTGCTGGTCCGCGCCTTCGTGCTGCAGACCTTCTTCATCCCCTCCCCGTCCATGGAGAACACTCTCAAGATCGATGACCGGGTGCTGGTCAACAAGCTGGTCTACGATTTCCGGTCACCGCACCGCGGCGAGGTGATCGTGTTCAAGGCGCCGACGGAGTGGAGCGGCAACCCCGACGGTGAGGACTTCATCAAGCGGGTGATCGGCGTCGGCGGCGACCACGTGGTCTGCTGCGACCCGCAGGAGCGGCTGATCATCAACGGCACGTCGTTGGACGAGCCGTACATCTTCTCGATGGACGGCATCCGCGACAAGCCGGCCGACCAGGAGTTCGACATCACCGTGCCGAAGGGCCGGCTGTGGGTGATGGGCGACCACCGGTCGGCGTCGGGTGACTCGTTGGAGCACTGGCAGCAGTCCGGGCAGAACATCACCGAGGCCACGATTCCCGAGGGTGAGGTCGTCGGGCGGGCGTTCACCGTCTTCTGGCCGGTCAGCCGGGCCACCTGGCTGACCGTTCCGGAGCAGTTCGACGGCATTCCCAAGCCGTAGGACCGATGGGGGCGTGGGCGAACCGCCGCCGGTCTGGCAGGCTGGTGCGGTGACCGTCTACACCCCTCGACGCGCCGCCCGTGTGCTGCTCGTCGACGCGGCCGGTCGGGTGCTGCTTTTCCACGGCTTCGACCCGGCCCGTCCCGGGCACCGCTACTGGTTCACGCCGGGCGGCGGGCTCGACGCGGCGGAGTCGTCGGCGGCGGGCGCCGCCCGGGAGTTGGCCGAGGAGACCGGGCTGCGGATCGCCCCCGCCGAGCTGGGCGAGCCCGTCTGGTCCGACACGACCGAGTTTCCGTTCGACGGCAACTTCTACCGCCAGGAACAGGACTTCTTCCTGCTCCGGGTGCCGTCGTGGCAGGTCGACACCATCGGCTTCAACGACACCGAGCAGCGCAGCATCGCCGGTCACCGCTGGTGGCCGCCGGCCGAGCTGGCCGCCAGCGGCGAGCGGTACTACCCACCCGAGCTGCCCGACCTGCTGGCCCGGCTCCTGCCGCCGGCTGCGGAGCCGTCGTGCTGACCCCGCCGCGCACCGTCGTACGCCGCGAGGCCGGGCTGTACGCGCTGGAACGAGCGCTGCAACGGCGCGGCTTCCGGCACGTGGCGGGTGCCGACGAGGCCGGCCGGGGCGCGTGCGCCGGCCCGCTGGTCGCCGCCGCTGCGGTGCTGCCCGAGGGGCGCCGTGGCGAGATCGACGGGCTGGCCGACTCCAAGCTGCTCACCCCGGCCAGCCGGGAACGGGTGTACGCGGAGGTCGTGGACCGCGCCCTGGCGTACGCCGTGGTGGTCATCCCGGCCGACGAGGTCGACGCCCGGGGCCTGCACGTGTGCAACCTGGCGGCGATGCGCCGGGCGCTCGCCTCGCTGACCACCCGTCCGGAGTACGTGCTGACCGACGGCTTCGGCGTGGACGGCCTGGGCGTGCCGGGGCTGGCGGTGTGGAAGGGTGACCGGGTCGCCGCCTGCGTGGCGGCGGCCAGCGTCCTCGCCAAGGTCACCCGGGACCGGATCATGGTGGAGCTGGACGAGGTGTTCCCGGCGTACGGGTTCGCCGAGCACAAGGGCTACATCACCCCGGAGCACAGCGCCGCCCTGCGGGAGCACGGGCCGTGCCGGGAGCACCGTTTCTCGTACGTCAATGTCGCCGCGGTTTCCGGCCGCGACGGCCGGCCCCCGCGCTCCCGCCGGCCCGCCGGTGTGGGTGCGGACGAGCCGATGGAGCGCTCCGGAGCGTCAGGGGGTACCGTCGGCGTGGCGTTGGGCGAGCAGCCTCGGCCTCCGGCGCCGGTGGGGGAAGATGTGGTCATGGAAGGCGGAGTGCGATGAGCGCGGAAGATCTCGAGAAGTACGAGACCGAGATGGAGCTTCAGCTCTACCGGGAGTACCGCGACATTGTCCGCCAGTTCTCGTACGTGGTGGAGACGGAACGTCGGTTCTACCTGGCCAACCAGGTCGACCTGCACGTGCGCAACTCCGACGGCGAGGTCTACTTCGAGGTCGAGATGCACGACGCGTGGGTGTGGGACATGTACCGTCCGGCCCGCTTCGTGAAGAACGTCCGAGTGATGACCTTCAAGGACGTCAACGTCGAGGAGCTGGAGAAGCCGGACATCTCGCTGCCCGCCGACTCCGGCTTCGGCGGCTGAGCGCACCACCCGGCCGCACTACGGGCCCCCCACCCGTGGCGTAGCCCGCCGGTCACTCGGCCGGCACCACGACCTCGACCCGTTGCACCAGGTTGTTGGCGAAGCCGCCCCGGTTCCACGGCTGCTCCACCGGCTGCGTCCGTCCGGACGCGTCGGTGGCCCGTGCGCCGAGCACGTACCGGCCCGGGGTGGCCGTCCACTCGTACCGCCACCGCCGCCAGGCGAAGTCGCCGCCGTCCGCCGGGTCCAGCTCCGCCGGCACCCAGCTCTGCCCGTCATCGGTGGTCACCTCCACGGCGACCACCGGCGCGTGCCCCGACCAGGCCCGACCGTCCACCGTGCACGGCCCCGCCCGCACCACCCGACGGCGGGACATGAAGTCGGGGAACCCGGGCGGGCGGACCAGCGCGCGGGGCTCGATCCGGGTGACCGGCACGCCCGGGTCGTCGGCATCGCGGCGCAGCCGGTACGCCACCGCGTTCTGGTAGCCCTCGAACGGCTCGGTCCGGATCTCGATCGAGTGGAGCCACTTCACGTGCGCCATGCCGTACCAGCCCGGCACGATCAGTCGCAGCGGCGCGCCGTGCTGCGGCAGCAGGGGAGCACCGTTCATCTCGTACGCCAGCAGCACCTCCTCGCGCAGCGCGTCGGCGACCGGCAGCGCCCGCTGGTAGTCCTGCTCGATCCCGCGTTCGACACCGTGATCGGCGCCGGTGAAGACCACGTCGACCGCGTCCGGCCCGAGGCCCGCCTCGCGCAGCAGAGGAGCGAGGGGCGTACCCGTCCACTCGGCGTTGCCGACCGCCTCCACCAGCCACGGCTGGCTGACCGGCCGAGGGTGCAGCAGCGCCCGGCCGTTGCCGGCGCACTCCAGGGTGACCCGGCGGGTGACCCGGGGCCGCTCGCGCAACTCGGCCAGGGTGACGGCCAACGGCCGATCGACCGCGCCGTCGACGGTCAGCGTGTGCGTGGCCGCGTCCAGCTCCGGGATGTCGTAGTGGATCAGCAGGTAGTGCAGCCCGGCCGGGGTGACGTCGTAGCGCAGCGCCTCCAGCGGAATGCCGTGGTTACGGGCGGCGAGCTGCAACTCCTCCGCGCTGATCGCCTCATCCGGCTCCGCGAGCCGGGACGGGCCGCTCACGTCGGCCACCGTCGGCGTCCGGTCATCGACAGTCGTCATGCTGGCCTCCCCGGTCCGAGCGGCGGCGCGACACCGCACCCGGCCCAGCCTAGGCCCTCCGCGGCGGCCCGAACACGGCCCGGCCCGGACGGCGGGGTCAGCGGAAGCGACGTCCGCCATAGCAGATCATTGCCGCCTCTGGATGGTCGTCCACAGCACCTCCGGTTATCCACAGTTCCGTCGCCCGGGGTCGCGGAGGGCCCCGCCCCGGCCCGAGGCTGCCCTCATGCGACCGCCATCCGTCCCGCGCACCCTGCTGCTCTGTGCCGCGTTTCCCCTCGCGCTGACCGTCCAACTCTGCGGTCTGGCCGTCCTCGTGGCGGCGGTGCCCGGCCATCCGCCGGCGCAGGCTGTCCTGGCGTCCTCCTCGGTGGACGCCGACCCGGGTCGGTTCCGCTGGCCGGTCGACGGGCAGCCCCGCCCGGTGCGCCGGTTCGACCCGCCACCCCGGCCGTGGCTGCCCGGGCACCGGGGCGTCGACCTGGCCGCCCCGCCGGGCGCGATGGTCCGTAGCGCCGGGCCGGGCACCGTGCTCTTCGCCGGTCTGGTGGCCGGCCGGCCAGTGGTCACGGTGGGCCACGCCGACGGGCTGCGGACCACCCACGAGCCGGTCCAACCAGCCGTACGCGCAGGCCAGCCGGTCACCGCCGGCGCACCGCTGGGCGAGTTGCTGCCCGGGCATCCGGGCTGCCCGGTCGAGGCGTGCCTGCACTGGGGGCTGCGCCGGGGCGAGGAGTACCTCGACCCGCTCGCCCTGCTCGGCCTCGGCCCGGTACGCCTGCTCCCGGTCCGTGGCCTCAGCGCTGGGCGAGCAGCGCCGGCAGCCGCACGGCCAGCCGTTCGTACTCGTCGGCGGTGTTGTACACCTGACCGGTCAGCCGCAGCCACCCCCGGCCGTCCCAGCTCATCACGGCCACCTCGGTGGCGAGCCGCTCGCTGATCCGCGTCTGCAACGCCCGCGCCGCTTCGATGCTGAGCGCCGTGCCGGCCGGCAGCGGAATGAGGCGCAGCGCCACCCCCGGTCCGCCGGGGTCGGGCAACTGGGCGGGCGGCACCCCCAGGGCGTCCCCCACCACCCGCTGGCCGTACGCGGCGAGAGCGGCATTGTGCGCCCGCACCCGATCGACGTCGAGGCTACGCAACGTGAACAGCCCCGCCGGCGCCGCCAACCAGGACGTGTAGTCGAGGGTGGCCTGCCATTCCACCCGGGCCGGGTAACCGGATTCCTGCTCCCAGGACACCACCAGCGGCTCGATCCGGTCCCGCCACTGCGGGGCCACCGCCAGCAGGGCGGTCCCGCGCGGGGCGTACGCCCACTTGTGCAGGTTGCCCGCCCAGAAGTCGGCGCCGATGCTGCTCACCGTCGTGGAGAGCATGCCCGGCGCGTGCGCGGCGTCCACCAGCACCGGCACGCCGTGCTCGTGGGCCACCCCGACGATGGCGGCGGCGGGGAAAAGCTTGGCGGTGGCCGAGGTGAGCTGGTCGACGACGAGCAGCCGCGTCCTGCCCGGGCGCAGGCCGGCCCGGATGGTCTGGACGATCTGTTCGTCGGTGGCGGCCAGGGGGATGGGCAGGACACGGCTGACCGCCCCGATCCGCCGGCACTCCCGCTGGATGGACAGGCTGACCGCGCCGTACCCGTGGTCGGTGCTGAGCACCTCGTCGCCGGGTCGCAGGCCCACCGACTGGAGCACCACGGCGACGCCGGTGGTGGTGTTGCCGACCAGGGCACTGCCGTCCGGGTCGGCACCCAGGAACCCGGCGAGGTGCCGGCGGGTGTGCGCGACCCGGCCGACCAGCCCCTGGGTGAAGAAGCGCAGCGGGTTGGCCTCCATCTCGTCGCGCAGCCGCTGCTGGACGCGCTGCACGCCGATCGGCACCGCGCCGAACGAGCCGTGGTTGAGATGGCTGACCGCCGGATCCAGGGAGAAGAGCAGGCGGGCGCCCGGGATCGGCTCAGGAGGCTGCGGGACGCTCACCCGATGATCGTAACCGTCCGGTGGTGAGCCCTCCGGCCCTGGTCAGGCACGCGGGTGCGCCTGGCGGTAGGCAGCCCGCAGCCGTTCCACCGAGACGTGCGTGTAGATCTGCGTGCTGGCCAGCGACGAGTGGCCGAGCAGCTCCTGCACGGCGCGCAGGTCCGCACCGCCCTCCAGCAGGTGGGTGGCGGCGGAGTGCCGCAGCCCGTGCGGGCTGGTCCGGGGCAGACCCTCGGCCTCGGCGTACCCGCCGACGACCGAGCGCGCGGTCGTCGGGTTGAGCCGACCACCGCGGGCGCCGAGCAGTAGCGCACTGCCGGAGCGGGCAGTCACCAACACCGGACGCCCCCGGCGCAGCCAGTCGTCCAACGCCCGCTGCGCCGGGACCCCGTACGGCACCGATCGTTCCCGCCCGCCCTTGCCGAACACCCGGATCACCCGTCGGCCGTGGTCGACGTCGCCGACGTCCAGCCCGCACGCCTCGCTCACCCGCACACCGGTGGCGTAGAGCAACTCCAGCAACACCCGATCGCGCAGCAGCACCGCCTCGGCGCCCGCCCGCCTCCTCGCGTCGTCGTCCGCGGTCGCTCCCGTCGTCGTCGCGGCGGCTGGCGTGGCCCGCTGCCGGGTTGGTGCCTCGACCAGGGCGGCGGCCTGGTCGGCGCGCAGGACGCTGGGCAACTCCCGGTGGGCACGCGGGCTGGCCAGTGCGGCACCCACGTCGGCGGGGAGCAGGCCGGCGCGGTGCGCCCACGCGCTGAACGCCCGAGCAGACGCGGCTCGCCGGGCCAGCGACGTACGGGCGGCACCGGTGGTCCGCTGCCGGGCGAGCCAGCTGCGCAGCACGGACAGGTCCAGCTCGCCCAGGTCGACGCAGCCCATCCGCACGGCGTGGTCGAGCAGCGAGACCACATCGGTGACGTACGCGCGGACGGTGTGCGCCGACCGGTTGCGGACCCGGGACAGGTGCTCGGCGAAGTCGTCGACCGCGTCGCGCAGCGCCGGCGGCAGCTCCTGGTGCCTGGCCCGGGTGCCCCGGTCGGGCCGGCTCATCGCGGCCGCACCGGGCGGGGGGCAGCAGGCCGCGCTCGTCTATCGGCTCGGGCACCCCTCGTGACGGCTGGCACGGCACCAGCGTACGGCCGATCGTCGTGCGTCACCGGCCACGCCGGCGGCAGCTCCCTCGGCTGCGACTACCGGCGGTTGGCCCTCCTGATCAGCAGGGCGACCAGCCCGCCGAGGAGTGCGACGGACGTGACGAGACAGCACAGCGTGGTGATGTGCCACGGCTTGATCGCACCCATGACCGTGCACCGTAACGGGTCGTCGTCCGCTCAGGTGCCCCGCTTCGGTGTGGCCGGCGGGGCGAGGGCGTAACCGTCGTCGCGTCGGACCACCATGGACAGCTCCTCCAGCAGCGACAACTTGCGCAGCGCGGTCCGCACGTCGACACCGGCGCGGCCGGCGAGCCGGTCCACGTCCATCGCGCCCCGACGGGGAAGCGCCTCCAGCAGCGAACGCGTGTCGTCGTCCAGCGCATCGGTCGGCCGTTGCGGGCCTCGGGCCAGTGGGGCCAGGTCCGCGCCGATCCGGCCGACCTCCTCGAGGACGTGTGCCACACCGGTGACCAGCCGCGCCTTGAGGTGCTCGCGGAGAAACTCGTGTGCGCCGACGGACATCGCCGAGGTCACCGGCCCGGGCACCACCATCGCCGCGCGGCCGGTGTAGATGGCACGCCGCGCGGTCTGCGTCGCGCCGCTGCGCGCCGACGCCTCCACCACCACCGTGCCCAGCGTGCCTGCGGCGATCACCCGGTTACGGATGAGGAACCGAGGCCGCAGCGGCTCGGCACCGGGCGGCCACTCGCTGACCAGCAGCCCGGTGTCGGCGATCCGGTCGAAGAGCGCGGTGTTGCCCATCGGGTACGGCCGGTCCACACCACAGGCCAGCACCGCGACGGTCAACCCGCCGGCGTTCAGGGCACCCCGGTGGGCGGCCGCGTCGATCCCGAAGGCACCGCCCGACACCACGGTCCAGTCCCGCTCGGCCAATCCGTACCCCAACTCGGTGGCGACGTGTTGGCCGTAGCCGGTGGCCGCCCGCGCGCCGACCACGGCCACCGAGCGCTCCATCGCCTCGCCCAGCGGCCAGCTCCCGCGTACCCAGAAGCAGAGCGGTGGGGCGGTCTCACCGTCCACCCGGCGGGTCACGTCCGGAAGTCGCAGCGTCGCGAGACCACGGACGCGGATCGGCCACTCGTCGTCGTCGGGGGTGACCAGGCGGGCGCCGAGCCGGTCCGCCCGCTCCAGTGCCTCGGCCGCGACAGCCCGGGCGTCGCCGGCCGCCGACCGGGCGGCCACCGTGCCGTGCAGCCAGGCGTCCGGGCTGCCGCCGCCGAGCAGCAGGTCCAGTGTCGCCACCGGACCGTGTCGCTCGACCAGTTGGTGCACCACACGGGTGCCCGGCTCGGCCAGCCAGGTCAGCGCCACCCGGGCCAGCCTGCTCTCCTCGTCGGCGCTCACGTCGCCTCCCCCGTCCGTAGTTGGGTCGCCTCGCGTACGTCGCCCAGATCCGGCCGGTCCCGGCCGTCCAGATCCGCGATCGTCCAGGCCATTCGGATCACCCGATCGAAGCCGCGCGCCGACAGCGAGCCGGAGTCGAGCCGACCTCGCAGCTCGGCGGTGACCCGGGCGGGTAGCCGCCACGGCGGTCGGCGCAGGTGCGGGCCGCCCACCTCGGCGTTGAGCCGTCGGCCCAGGCCGGCCCAACGGTCGGCGGCCGCCGCGCGCGCCGCCGCCACCCGCGCGGCCACCGCCGCCGACGACTCGGCGTCACCACCGGACGCCATCAGCTCCGCCGCCCGTACCGGCATCAGTCGCACCTGCACGTCGATCCGGTCGAGCAGCGGCCCGGAGAGCCGGCCCAGGTAGCGGCGGCGCACCAGCGGGGTGCATTCGCAGTGCGCGTCGCCGGCCGGTGTCGCGCACGGACACGGATTGGCGGCCAGCACCAGCTGGGTTCGGGCCGGGTATTCGGTGCCGCCCCCGCTGCGGCTCAGTCGGATGCGGCCGCTCTCCAGTGGCTGGCGCAGCGCCTCCAGCGCGCCTCTGCTGAATTCGGGGGCCTCGTCGAGAAAGAGCACCCCCCGGTGGGCCAGCGACACCGCGCCGGGCCGGGCCAGCCCCGAACCGCCGCCGACCAGCGACGGAATCGTGGCCGTGTGGTGCGGTGCCTGGAAGGGCGGGCGGCGCAGCAGCTGACCGCCCGGGGGCAGCAGCCCGGCGACCGAGTGCAGCGTGGTCACCTCCAACGCCGCGTCGTCGTCCAGCTCGGGCAGGACCGACGGCAGCCGTTCGGCCAGCATCGTCTTGCCGGCGCCCGGAGGACCGAGCAGCGCCAGATGGTGCCCGCCCGCCGCGGCGACCTCCAACGCGCGCCGGCCCACCCCCTGCCCGGCGACCTCGGACAGGTCCGGGCCACCGACGGCCGGCGCCGGGGTGGCCGCCGGTGGCTCGATCAGCGGGCTGCCGTCGCGGACGAACGCGACCAGCCGGTGCAGGGTGTCGACCGCGCGCACCCGTACCCCGGGTATGACCGCGGCCTCGGCGGCGTTGCCGGCCGGCACGATCACCCGCTCGATGCCGGCCCGGGCCGCGGCGGCGACCATCGGGAGTACGCCGCGCACCGGCCGGACCGTCCCGTCCAGCCCCAACTCGCCGAGGATCACCACCCCCTCCAACGGGAGCAGCGGCAGCTCACCCGAGCCGCCGAGCAGCGCTGCGGCGATGGCCAGGTCGAAGGCCGAACCAAACTTCGGCAGCGTCGCGGGCAGCAGGTTCAGGGTGATCCGCCGGTTCGGCCAGCGCTGGCCGGAGTTGACCACGGCGGCCCGGACGCGGTCCCGGGCCTCGTGCAGGGCGGTGTCCGGTAGTCCGGAGATCACCACGGCCGGCAGCCCGGCGGCCAGGTCGACCTCGACCTCGACCAGGTGACCGGTGACCCCGACCAGCCCCACGCACAGCACCTTCGCGTAGCTCATGGCGGTCACCGACCCTTCGGGGTGCGCATCTCAGAACGCACCCTTGAGGTGGTCGACCTGGGCCGGGCCGGCGTCGGGCAGCCGCACCGAGAGCACGTCGAAGCGCACCTCGTCGGCGCTCGTCCCGGTCTCGGCGAGCCAGCGCGCGGCCAGCACCCGCAGGCGGCGGGCCTTGGCTGGTACGACAGCCTCGGCCGGTGTGCCGAAGTCGTCGCCCCGACGGGTCTTCACCTCGCAGATGGCGAGCACCGGGCCGTCCCAGGCGATGATGTCGATCTCTCCGGCCGGGCAGCGCCAGTTTCGGGCGATCGGGCGCAGCCCCGCCTCGGTCAGGTGCTGGGCGGCGCACCGCTCGCCGTACGCGCCGACCGCCTGGTTCCGCTTCGTCATGGCTGGCACGGTGCCCGTCGAGGCGGGCGTGCCGCGACCCGAGGACCCCGCGCCTGTGGACAGGGAGCGACCTGTGGACAACCGGACGATCAAGCCCTCGCCGTGCTACGGCACCCGGTATCTCATGATCACTTAATGCTCAGTAGTTCCCAGCGCCACCTGGTGACTGCTGAGCATTAAGTGATCATGATTGGTGGCGCGCTGCCGGGTCGGGCGGGCCGAAATGGCGCGGCCGTGGCCGGTCGCATACGGTGCCGGACGTGGACGGACGACGGAGCTTTCCCGAAGATCAGGAGTCGCGCTGGTATCCCGACGAGCGGGGTCGCGGCTACGGCGAGGCGGAGTGGCGCGCCGCGGGCGAACCGCGCTACCGGGAGGGGGAAATTCCCGAGCAGCGCGACGACACCGGCACAGGTCGCCGCCGTGAACCCGACTCCGGCCGCTTCGGCGCGGTGGACGGGGTGCGCTTCGGTGCGCCCGAATCGGACTCGGGGCGTCTGAGCGCGGTGGACGCGGGCCGGTTCGGTGCGCCCGAGCCGGATTCGGGGCGCTTTGCTGCCGTGGACGCCCAGTCCGGCCGGTTCGAGGCCGACTCGGGACGTTTCGGGGCGGTCGACCCGTTGGGTGACGCGCGGTCGGAGGCGGACGGCTACCGGGCGACCCGGTCCCGCAGGGCGGACCGGGATCCCTCGGAGATCTCCGGCGAACTGCCCGGCCGTCGGGCCGCGCGGGAGCCGGTCGGTGTCGCACCGACCACCCCACCTGAGGCCGCCGGAGATGCGTCGACGGCGGGAGGGGTGCTCGCCGACCAGGCTCGTCCCGCCCCGCTGAGCGCGTACCCGATCGTGGAGCCGACGCGGGCCGGCGGTGAGGCGCCGCATCCGCTGGAGATGCCGACCGGTCCGATGCCGGGAATCGGTCCCCGCGTCGACCTGCCCGCGGGGGAGCCGCCGGCATATCCCCCGGTCGTCGCCGACGGTGTCTACCGGACCCGCCGGCCGGTGCTGGCCGTACTCTTCGCGCTGCTGGTGTTGATCTTCGAGGTTCCGGCGCTGCGGGTGCTGCTGGCCGGGGTGACCGGCGATCCGGTGTCCGCCGGGAACGTGGTGGTGGGCATCGCACTGGTCGCCGGGCTGCCGATCTTCGCAACCGGGCTGTACGGGCTCCGGACCGGCGGTCTCGCGCTCTCCGACGGCGGCCGCGGCTGGCTGCGCCCGCCGACTGCCTACCTGACCGTCGGGCTGGTGCTCTTCGTGGCCGCCGCGCTCGCCGCCGGGTGATCCGCGGCGCTCGCCGGCTCATTCGCGGTCGATGATCCACGCAACAACCAGGAAATAGTGGCCTCCGATGACGGCGAGGCCACTATTTCCTGGAACGAGCGCGATCAAGCAGGAAGCGGCGCGCGGCACGGAGCGCGCGACGCGGGGCGGAGCAGCACCCGGGGGCGGCTGGGCGGGTGAGGGGCGTACACTGGCCAACTGGCGACCGCCTTGCGCGGTCGACCTCGCGTGCCCTCTTCACGAAATCGTCGTGGAGCGACGGCCTCCCTGGTCCCGATCTTGATCGGGTCCACCATGGGTCGGCGACCAGGCACCAGGACGCCCGGCCGCCGGTCGGGCGTGACAACCAGGGATCTTGAGGAGTAACCCAACCATGGCCGTCGTGACCATGCGTCAGCTGCTGGAGAGCGGTGTCCACTTCGGGCACCAGACCCGGCGCTGGAACCCGAAGATGAAGCGCTTCATCATGACCGAGCGCAACGGCATCTACATCATCGACCTGCGCCAGACCCTCGACTACATCGAGAAGGCGTACGAGTTCGTGCGTGGGACCGTCGCCGAGGGTGGCAGCATCCTGTTCGTCGGCACCAAGAAGCAGGCCCAGGAGGCGATCGCCGAGCAGGCGACCCGGGTCGGCCAGCCGTACGTCAACCACCGCTGGCTCGGTGGCATGCTGACCAACTTCCAGACCGTGTACAAGCGGCTCCAGCGGATGAAGGAGCTGGAGGGCCTGGGTGACCTGAGCGGCACCGCCGCCGGTTACACCAAGAAGGAGACGCTCCAGCTCTCCCGCGAGAAGATCAAGCTGACCCGCACCCTCGGTGGTCTGCGGGACATGCAGAAGCTCCCCGCCGCGGTCTGGATCGTCGACACCAAGAAGGAGCACATCGCCGTCGACGAGGCCCGCAAGCTGGGCATCCCGGTGATCGCGGTGCTGGACACCAACTGTGACCCGGACGAGGTCGACTTCCCGATCCCGGGCAACGACGACGCGATCCGCTCGGCCGAGCTGCTGACCAAGGTCGTCGCCGCCGCCGTCGCGGACGGTCTGATCGCGCGTTCCGGCCGCCGCCGGGGCAGCGACGAGAAGCCCGAGGCGGGCGTCGCGAGCGACGAGCCGCTGACCGAGTGGGAGCGCGAGCTGCTCGAGCCGAAGAAGGCCGACGAGTCGGCGACCCCGGCCGAGCAGCCGGCCGCTGCCGCCGAGCAGCCCGCCGCCGAGCAGCCGGCGCAGGCCGCCACCGAGCAGCCGGCGGCCGCGACCGCGGAGTGACCGCACCGTCGCTGCCCCGCTGTCCGTTTTCCCGGACAGCGGGCAGCGGCGGTACGCCGGGCACGATCCGTCCGGATCCGGGTAACCGACACCTCTGACCATCCACACGCCGTCTCAACACCGAAGAGAGAGCCATGTCCCACATCACCGCCGCGGACGTCAAGAAGCTCCGCGACCTCACCGGCGCCGGCATGATGGACAGCAAGAAGGCGCTGACCGAGGCCGAGGGCGACTTCGACAAGGCCATCGAGATCCTGCGCGTCAAGGGCGCCAAGGACGTCGGCAAGCGGGCCGGTCGTACGGCCGCCAACGGCCTGGTCGCCCACTCCGGCAAGGCGCTGCTCGAGCTCAACTGCGAGACCGACTTCGTCGCCAAGACCGAGTCGTTCATCGCGCTGGCCCAGCAGCTCGTCGAGCACGGTGAGCGCTCCGGCGTGAACACCGCCGAGGAGCTGCTCGCCACCGAGCTGGACGGCAAGGTCGTCGCCGACCTGATCCAGGAGCAGTCCGCCAAGATCGGCGAGAAGCTGGTGCTCAACCGCTTCGCCAAGGTCGAGGGCACCACCGCGGTCTACCTGCACCGCAAGGCCCAGGACCTGCCGCCGGCCGTTGGTGTGCTGGTGTCGTACACCGGCAAGAGCGACGAGGCGGGCGACGCCGACGCTCGTGGTGTGGCCATGCAGATCGCCGCGATGCGGCCGAAGTACCTCACCCGGGACGAGGTTCCGGCCGAGGTCGTCGAGTCCGAGCGGCGCATCGCCGAGCAGACCGCCCGCGAGGAGAACAAGCCCGAGGCGGCCCTGCCGAAGATCGTCGAGGGTCGGGTGAACGCCTTCTTCAAGGACTACGTCCTCGTCGAGCAGGCGTCCGTGGCCGACAACAAGAAGTCGGTGAAGCAGATGCTGGCCGAGGCCGGCATCGAGGTCACCCGCTTCGTGCGGTTCGAGGTCGGCCAGGCCTGAGCCGCCACCGGGCGCCGCGCGCGCCCGTGTGCAGGAGACGTCGACGAGGAGGCCGCCGGTGTACGTGACAGGCACCGCGGCCTCCTCGTCACATAGGGTCAGCAGCGGCAGGTTCGCGGTACGCGGCGCACGGGGTGTGCGCGTGGGGAAGGGCGGGGCGGATGACGCAGGTTGTGAGTGACCGGACGCTGGCTGTGGACGATCCGACGGCACCGCCGCCGGGGCGCGCCCGCCGGGTGGTGCTGAAGCTCTCCGGTGAGGTGTTCGGTGGCGGCGCGATCGGCGTCGACCCGGACGTCGTCCAGGCCATCGCCCGGCAGATCGCCACCGTGGTCCGCCGCGGCGTGCAGGTTTCCGTGGTCGTCGGCGGCGGCAACTTCTTCCGTGGCGCGGAGCTGCAGAAGCGCGGGATGGACCGGGCCCGCGCCGACTACATGGGCATGCTCGGCACCGTGATGAACTGCCTCGCGTTGCAGGACTTCCTGGAGAAGGAGGGCATCGAGACCCGGGTGCAGAGCGCCATCACCATGGCCCAGGTCGCCGAGCCGTACATCCCGCTGCGGGCGATCCGGCACCTGGAGAAGGGCCGCGTGGTCATCTTCGGCGCCGGTGCCGGCATGCCGTACTTCTCGACCGACACGGTGGCCGCCCAGCGTGCGCTGGAGATCCGGGCCGACGTGGTGCTGATGAGCAAGAACGGCGTGGACGGCGTCTACACCGCCGACCCGCGGATCGACCCCACCGCCAGCAAGCTCGACTCGATCACCTTCTCCGAGGTGCTGCGCCGCAACCTGCGGGTGGCCGACGCGGCGGCGTTCAGCCTCTGCATGGAGAACGGCCTGCCGATGCTGGTCTTCGGTGCGCAGGGTGACGACACCATCATCCGCGCGGTGGGTGGCGACAAGATCGGCACCCTGATCACCGCCTGAGCCCGCCCCGCCCGAGGTGACGGCAGCAGCGGTCCTGACGACTTTCAGCAGAGCCCACGACGAGCACAGAAGGAGGCGAGGAGACCGGTGATCGACGACACCCTCCTCGAGGCCGAGGAGAAGATGGAGCGTGCGGTCGAGCACGCCAAGGAGGAGTTCGGCGCCATCCGTACCGGTCGCGCCAACGCCGCCATGTTCTCCAAGGTCATCATCGACTACTACGGCACGCCCACGCCGCTGACCCAGATGGCGTCCATCGCGGTTCCCGAGCCGCGGATGGCCATCATCAAGCCGTACGACAACTCGCAGATCAACGCGATGGAGAAGGCGATCCGCGACTCGGACCTCGGGGTGAACCCGAACAACGAGGGCAACCAGCTGCGCATCCTGCTCCCGCAGATGACCGAGGAACGCCGCCGCGACATGATCAAGGTGGCTCGGCACAAGGGCGAGGAGGCCAAGGTGGCGATCCGCAACGTCCGCCGCCGTGGCAAGGAGGAGCTGGACCGGATCGTCAAGGACGGCGAGGCCGGCGAGGACGACGGCCGCCGCGCCGAGAAGGAGCTGGACGACCTGACCCAGCGCTACGTCGCCAGCATCGACGACCTGGTCAAGCACAAGGAGACCGAGCTGCTGGAGGTCTGAGGACCGGCCCGGCGTTCGCCAGGTGACGCAGTCGACGTGAGGCCCGACCCCGAACCGGGGGCGGGCCTCGTGCCGTATGCGCGACGGGGCGCGCCATCGTCCGCCTCACCCGATCGGCGGGTGCAGTAGGCTCGGCAGGATTCCCGGCCACCGGGTGGTGAACACCGGGAATCGACCGACCGTCGGGGCGGTCAATCGGAGGAACATCGCGCGTGTAGGGGATGGTTGTGGTCTTGCGTCATGTGGTCGTTCTCGTGCCACGTCGCGGTGCGTGATGTCCCACCCCGACCCCTACACGGGAGAGCCGCGCGGCTGGGACCGACCGGAGCGCCCGGTGGCCCTGCCCTGGCCCGAGACCGAGATCGAGGCGGGTCAGTGGACTCGCCGTCCGTCCGGCCCTGAGCTGTACGCCGAGCCCCGCACCCGCCCGTACGCCGAGCCGGTTCCGGCGGATCCGTACGACGAGCGCGGCCGGGCGGTCCGCCCGGACGACCGGGACCGCTTCGACGACCGCGATCGGCACGACCGCTTCGACGACCGGGACCGTTACGAGGACGACCGCAACCAACCTCACCGGTACGACGACCGGGGCCGTGCCGGTCGGTACGCGGACCGTCCGCCCGCGGGTCGCGACGGCACCCCGACCCGTCACGACGGCCCGCAGCGCTACGACGAGCCGGGCCGCTACGACGAGCCGGGCCGCTACGACGAGCCGCGGCGATTCGACAACGGTGGTGGCCCGGTCCGCTACGACGACGACGTCGACTACCCGACCGCGCAGCTCGCGCCCATCGGGGCGGACATCGGACCGGATCTGGATCCGGAGGTCGAGCCGGAGCCGCCGACCGGTCGGCGGGCGAAGGGTCGACGGCGGGCCAGCGTCGACCGCCCGGCCACCCAGCAGGTGGGCACCGGGCGTGCCGGCCGCAACCTGCCGGCGGCGATCGGGGTGGGGCTCGGCCTCGGCGCGCTGATCGTGGTGCCGCTGGTCTTCTACCCGTTGGCGTTTCTGCCGGTGATCGCCGGAGCCATGGCCGTCGGCATCTGGGAGATGGCCCGCGCGGTCCGCCGCAGCGGCGCGCATCCGCCGCTGGTGCCGCTGGTCGCCGGTGGCGTGCTGACGGTGGGTCTGGCCTGGTTCGCGGGCCCGGACGCGCTCAGCCTGGGACTGCTCGTGACCGTGCTGGGCACCATGATCTGGCGGCTGGGCGACGGCCCGGCCGGCTTCCAGCGGGATCTCACCGCGGCCACCCTGATCGCGGTCTACGTGCCGTTCCTCGGCGGTTTCGCGGCCCTGCTGGCGGCGGCGCCCGACGACGGCCCGCTGCGCATCCTGGCCACGCTGATCGCGGTGGTCCTCTCCGACACGGGTGGGTACGCCGCCGGGGTCTCCTTCGGCCGTCATCCGATGGCCCCGTCGATCAGCCCGAAGAAGTCCTGGGAGGGCTTCGCGGGTTCGGTCACCGCCGCGGCGCTGGGCAGCGCCCTGCTGCTGTGGCTGATGTTGGACGTGGCTCCCTGGTGGGGTGCGCTGTTCGGGGTGGCGGTCTCCTGCGCGGCGGTCCTCGGTGACCTCGCCGAGTCGATGATCAAGCGGGATCTCGGTGTCAAGGACATGAGCAACCTGCTGCCCGGCCACGGTGGCCTGATGGACCGCCTGGACTCGATCCTGTTCGCGGTGCCGACGGCGTACCTGCTGCTGGCGATCTTCGTACCGGTGGTGGGGTGAGGCATGGATCACGGCGCCCCGGTCCTCCCGATCCGGCGGTCGGGACCGGTTCGGCACCTCCGGACGGGTGTGTGCCGCCGGAGGCGTGACACACTGGACCAGCCATGACGAGCCTGCCCTTGATCCCCGCCATCTCGGACGCCCCCACCGCGCGCCGGGCCTCCATGCCCCCTCAGCACCTCGCTGACCTGGACCTGGCCGGTCGCCAGGAGCTGGTGACCGGCCTGGGTGAGCCCGCGTTCCGCGCCAAGCAGGTCTCCAACCACTACTTCGGGCGCCTGGTGCGCGACCCGCAGGCCATGACCGACCTGCCGGCGGCGACCCGGGAGCGGCTGGCCGACCAGCTGCTGCCCACGCTGCTCACCCCGGTCCGGGAGCTGGCCTGCGACGACGGTGCCACCCGCAAGGCGCTCTGGAAGTTGCACGACGGCGCGCTGGTGGAGAGCGTGCTGATGGGCTACCCGGACCGGGTGACCGTCTGCATCTCCAGCCAGGCGGGCTGCGGCATGGCCTGCCCGTTCTGCGCGACCGGCCAGGCCGGGCTGACCCGCAACCTGTCGACCGCCGAGATCGTCGACCAGGCGGTGTACCTGGCCGGCGTGGCGGCGTCCGGCGCGGTCTCCGGCTCACCGCCGCGACTGTCGCACGTCGTGTTCATGGGCATGGGCGAGCCGCTGGCCAACTACAACCGGGTGATCGCGGCGATCCGCCGGCTGGTCAGCCCCGCTCCGGAGGGCCTCGGCCTGTCCCAGCGGCACATCACCGTTTCCACGGTGGGCCTGGTTCCGGCCATCCGCCGACTGGCCAGCGAAGACCTCTCTGTGACCCTTGCGTTGTCGTTGCACGCCCCCGATGATGATCTGCGCGACGAACTCGTGCCGGTAAACCAGCGCTGGAAGGTAGCCGAGGTGCTGGACGCAGCGTGGGACTACGCCGCCCGGACGGGCCGTCGCGTGTCGATCGAGTACGCGATGATCAAGGACGTGAACGACCAGCCGTGGCGAGCCGATCTGCTCGGGCGGCTGTTGGCCGGCAAGTTGGCGCACGTGAACCTCATCCCGCTCAATCCGACGCCGGGCAGCCGCTGGGACGCGAGCCCGAAGCCGGTGGAGCGGGAGTTCGTCCGGCGGTTGCGCGACGCCGGGGTGTCCACCACCGTACGGGACACCCGAGGTCGTGAGATCGACGGCGCGTGTGGCCAGCTCGCCGCCGCCGAGGACACCGACACCAACACCGACCGCGCCGGAGAGGCACCGGCGTGACCGGGCGTGGCGAACGAGACCAGGAGACATAGTGGCGAGTCAGGGTCAGCGTTTCCGGCGCAAGGCGCTCCGCCGGGGATACAAGGTCGACGAGGTGGATGCCTTCCTCGACCGGGTCGAGGCGACGCTCGACGGCCGGCAGGTCGGCGCGCCGGTGGCCTCCCAGGAGGTCCACGATGTCGTCTTCCGGGTCCGGTTCAACGGCTACGACGAGTGGCAGGTCGACCTGCACCTGGACCGCGTCGAGCGACAGCTGGCCGAGCTGGAGGAGCGCACCAGCGCCGGGCGCGGCGGTGACCCCCGGATGGGCCCACCGGACCGGATGGGTCCGCCGATGCGTGACGACCGTGGGGGCATGGTGCCGCAGCCGATGCCGCCGCGGCCGATGCCGGCGCAGCCCGGCCCGCCCGACCGGTACGGCCGCTACGACGAGCCGACGGGTGCCTTCGCCGGTGGGTACGACGCCCCCCGTGGTGGTTACGACGCGCCGCGTGGTCCGGCCGGTCCCGGCCCGATGGGCCCCGGCGGTCCGATGGGCGGGCACGGCGTACCGCCTCGTGGCCTGCCCGCCGGTCCCGGCGGCTACGGGCCGCCCGACGACCCGCGGATGCCCGGCGGCTACGGCCCCCCGGACGACCCGCGCATGCCCGGCGGCTACGGGCCGCCCGACGACCCGCGTTCGTCCGGCGGCTACCCGCCGGAGGAGCCGCGCTTCGACGGCTTCGAGGCCGGCCGGCACGGTCGCGCCGACATGACCGCCGAGATTCGGATGCCGGAACGGGACCTGCGCGACATGCGCCGTGGTCCGGCCGGTCCGCCTCCCATGCCGCAGCCGGGCATCGGTGGTCCGCCGATGGCCGGTCCGCCCGCCGTGGCCGGCCCTCCGATGGCCGGCCCGCCGGTGGGTGGCCCGCCGATGGCCGGTCCTCCCGGCAGTGACCTGTACCGGGTCGACCAGATCCGGCGCAGTTTCCAGGTCCGTCGCTTCGGCAGCGGGTACGACCCGGACCAGGTGGACCGGTTCTTCGAGACCCTGCTCGGCGGCATGCAGCGCCGCAACCCGATGCCGGTCGACCCGAAGGACCTGGATACGCTCCGGTTCGGCCTGGTGCCCGGTGGCTACTTCGAGGCCGAGGTCGACGCCGCGCTCAAGGACGTGCAGGACATCCTCTTCGGGCGCTGAGTCCGACGCGTACGCGACGAGGGCCCGTCCCCGGGTGGGGGCGGGCCCTCGGCGTACGTCAGCCGGGTGTCCGGCGAGGTCAGGAACGCAGGCCGTTGCGCCGCAGCACGGCGTCGCCGATCACGATGATCAGCAGCAGCGCGGCCAGGCCGACCAGCCAGATGTCCTCGACCCTGCCCTCGTGGTTGCCGCAGATCATCGCCAGCAGCGCCAGCGCGGACAGCACCGCGCCGATGCGCCCGGCCTTCCGGTGCCCGGGCTTGTGCTGGTCTGGCGACGTTACCGGCTCGCTTCCTGCCACTGTCGGTCCTTCCCTCGCGATCGGATCTCCGGTTAGTCTGGCACGCCTCCTGCCCGGGGCGGCGCGGTGGGTGTTTCCCGGCCGTTGGCCCTGCCCGCCCAGGCCGGACGTCACTACCGGCGTCGCGGGGCGACGGTCAGACTCCCTCCGGTAGCGTTTGGCGTACACCTGATTGTCTGTTTGAGGGGGACTGTGCGGTGCGAGTGACCGGAACCGGGCACGCCAGTATGCGGATCGACACGGCCGCGGGCAGCATCCTGTGCGACCCGTGGGTCAACCCGGCCTACTTCGCCTCCTGGTTTCCTTTCCCGGACAATTCCCTGCTCGACTGGGAGAGTCTGGGCCAGGTCGACTACCTGTACGTCTCCCACCTGCACCGGGACCACTTCGACGCGAAGCACCTGCGGGACTTCGTCTCCAAGGACGCCACCGTCCTGCTCCCCGAGTTCCCCACCTCGGAGATGGAGGACGAGTTCCGGGCGCTGGGCTTCACGAAGTTCCTGAAGGCGCCCAACGAGCAGGTGGTGGAGCTGCCCGGCGGCCTGAAGATCATGATTCAGGCGCTGACCAGCCCGACCGACGGCCCGATCGGCGACTCGTCGCTCTGGGTGGAGTACGACGGGGTGCGGCTGCTCAACCAGAACGACGCCCGCCCGACCGACCTGAGCGTCTTCGCCGAGCTGGGGCACGTGCACGCGCACCTGCTGCAGTTCTCCGGGGCGATCTGGTATCCGATGGTCTACGAGCTGCCGCAGGCGGCGAAGACGGCGTTCGGCAAGCAGAAGCGCGACCGGCAGTTCGACCGGACGTGGCGCTACATCGACGACCTGAAGGCCGACCACGTCTTCCCGATCGCCGGCCCGCCGTGCTTCCTCGACGACGCGCTGTGGCAGTTCAACGACATCCACGGCGACGAGGGCAACATCTTCCCCGACCAGTCCGTCTTCCTGTCGGAGTACGCCAAGGTCGGCGGCACCAACGGGATCGTGCTGCTGCCGGGCAGCGTCGCGGAGGTCACCACCGAGGGCGCGAGCACCACCCACCCGGTGCCGGTGGACGAGTTCTTCGCGAACAAGGTCGCCCACCTGGAGGAGATGCGGGAGCGCAAGCGCCCCGTCATCGAGGCGGAGAAGGCGTCCTGGCGGCACCCCGAGGTGGACGTGCTCGGCGAGATGAAGCGCCGGATCGAGCCGCTGCTCGACGAGTCGATCTACCTGGCCAAGGGCGTGGGCGGTCCGGTGCGCTTCGATCTGGTGGGGTACGACGGCGAGAGCGTCGAGTCGATCGTGGTGGACTTCCCGGGCAAGGAGGTCCGGCCGTACGCCGACGAGAAGGTCCGCTACCGGTTCCGTACCGAGCGGTCGCTGATCGAGCACCTGCTCTTCATCGACGAGGTGGACTGGGTCAACTCGCTCTTCCTGTCCTGCCGGTTCTCGGCGGCCCGGATCGGCCAGTACAACGAGTTCGTCTACGCGTTCTTCAAGTGCCTGTCGGAGGAGCGTCTCCAGTACGCCGAGGGCTGGTACGACGAGCACGAGCGCAGCACCGACGCCGAGGACATCACGCTGGGCGACTGGGTGGTGCAGCGGCGCTGCCCGCACCTGAAGGCGGACCTGACCCGCTTCGGCATTGTCGAGGGTGACCAGCTCACCTGCCAGCTGCACGGCTGGCGCTTCGACCTGCCCAGCGGCCGCTGCCTGACCAGCGTGGGCCACAAGGTGCGCGCCCACCGCGTCGACGCGGAAACCCCCGCCCCGGCGGGCGAAGCCCTGAGCTGACCCTGCGGCGCTGCCCCTTCCGCACCGCGATCTTGCACTTTCTGCGGGTGCAAAGCACCGCAATCGCCCCAGAACGGCGACCGAAAGTGCAAGATCGCGGGGAGGGGTGCGCGACGAGAGCGGGGCGGGCGTGGCGGGGGCGGACGCGCGGGAGAGCGA